>CAXGUU010000084.1:0-11526 GCA_964012875.1 uncultured bacterium | reverse complement strand
GGTGATTGCATATCTTTCGCGGTTAAAGAGGGGCAAGCGGACGCCGCATTTACGATCAATATCCCTGACCCAGGCCGTGCCGATGTTTGGGTTTCGGAGGCTCAGGTTAATTTCTGCGCGCGTGTATTTACGGGGCCGACCGTTGCTCACCCGGACGCTGCGGCGCTGACGGTGCTTGGACGCTACCTCTTGGATGGCTATCTGCATCGTGAGATTCGCGAGCAGGGTGGTGCCTACGGTTCGGGCGCTGCGTATGACGCCGACAGTGCCACGTTTCGCATGTTTTCCTATCGCGATCCGTGCGACACCGAAACCTTTTCAGCCTTTGACGGAGCGCTCAAGTGGTGCCGTGGGAGTTACGATCCCCAGCGCCTTGAAGAATCGATACTCGGCGTGATTCGATCACTAGACCAACCGAGTTCGCCCGCCGGCGAAGCTGAACGGAGTTTCCTAGCCTCATTGTGCGGCCGCGATGACAGCACCCGCGCAGCGTTTCGTGCCAGTGTACTCGGTGTGACCTACGAGCAGCTTGTGAGGGTTGTTGCGACTTACCTTGATAGTGCGCGCCGACGCGACGCCGCGATCGCCTGCAAAGAAAGCGAAGCTGCATTCACTGAGTTTGGGCTCGCAACGGAGCATCTTTAGCCAACGAACGCCCGCAATCGAAAATCCGGAGTAAGCGACCAATGCGAATCGAATTTGATGAAGAAGAGGCTGGTGAAGATCAGGCGGCTGCCTTACTCCGTGTGGTCTCCGCTATCGAAGCGCAAGGCGAAGTTGATACCCAAATGCAGACGCTGATCGAGCTGCTGCGAGGCCAGTGCCTCGAGTTTGGACGTCGGAAGACAGGTTCGGCAGACCGTGAGGACACACGCCTTGAAGGGCCGATTTGGACACGGTGGTTTGGACCTTCATGCCGTGAACAGCAACTCAGCCGGCAACGGATCGAAGCACTGGAGCGAGCCAAAAGAGCGGAGCGCAGCAGTTTTGAATCGCTAGCAGAGATGGCCAGGGTGCCCCGAGAGCGCGACGATGCGCTAAAACGCGTGCGTGAACTGGAGCGGACGTCGGATGACCCTGCGCGATAGTCCGGCGGTAGCGGCTGGGTGAATCGCAATGACCGCGGACTACGCACTCGATGATACGACGAAGGCTGCCATCCATGCGGTACTCGGCCATTACACGTTCAAGACAGTCGACCACACCCGCATCACGCAGGGTTTGATCAACCTGACGCTTCGACTCGATGCTGATGACGGGAAGCACTACATATTGCAGCGAGTCAACCCGATCTTCGGTGAAGAGGTGAATCGCAACATCGAAATCGTTTCCGGTCACCTCGTATCAAACAAGCTCCTGACACCGTCAGTCATACCAACGGCTGATGGCGCACTGGACGTGATATTCGAATCTGAACGCTGGCGCGTACTCAGCTACATCGAAGGGCGAACTATGGATGCCACCATAAATCCAACGCTCATCGAGGCGGCTGGCGCACTCCTGGGCCGATTTCACACCGCATTGTCTACACTGACACTCGAACTCGAGCAGACCCGCCCACCAGTACACGATCTGCCGCGGCATATTGGGCAGCTCAGGCAGTCTCTGGACGACCATCGCAAGCACGACGCTCACAAGGCGGTGAGCGAATTGAGTGACGAGGTATTTACCCTGGCGCAGGCCGTGCCCGCGAGCGAGCGACTATCTCAATCAGTAGTCCACGGCGATCCCAAGATTTCCAACGTGATATTCGCCGCTGACGAAGATCGGGCATTGTGTTTAGTTGACCTGGACACCTTGTGTCGGATGCCGATTGTCTACGAACTCGGAGACGCGCTGCGATCGTGGTGCAATCCCTATCCGGAGGACAGTCCTGAGTCCGATTTCAAAGTCACGCTGATGGCAGCGGCACTTCGCGGTTATCTGGCACAAGCCCGGCAATTGGTGACCGAGGATGATTTCAGCGCCGTCATACCGGCAGTGCTGCAAATCCAATATGAACTGGCCGCTCGTTTTCTTGCTGACGCGCTGGACGAACGCTACTTTGGCTGGGACTCAAGCCGGTACCCGCGAGCCAGCGAGCACAACCTGGCACGCGCACGTGCGCAGTTGCAGGCGGCCCGGAGCCTGGGGCGGCAGCGAGGGCGGGCGGAACATCTCATCGGAGCGTTGCGCACCTGATGGAATCGCAAGTTCGTCGTGGTCGATTCAGGGTGATCGTCTTGTTGACTGCGACCTCGCTGACCGCATTTACTTCGGTTCCTGCGCGCTATCGACGGGCGCCTTGAGTCCATGACTCGTGAACAATTTGCCCCATACGCTCAGGAGGTTTTTTATTATCACAACAAGATCGTGAATGACGTCATCGTCACGGCCGGCTTTCTCGATGATGACTAGTGGTAGGCCTCTGCCCCCTTGGTTCGGGCGGAAGACGCTATGGCGGCGGCTTGTCAGCCACCGAATGACACCGTTTCAGCCAGGATTGACGGTCGAAATCTCAGATTTTTCGAAAAACCTCAGCTGCTGAACACCGTCCCCGCGTGCGAGACCGCGACTGAAACGACGGCAATGAGGCTCAGTACCGCCCTCTGGCAATCATCAACCTGCATCCTTGGCCGTGCTCAATAGCTGGGCCAAAGATCGGGTGCTAAGCGACTGAGCATAAAGCGATAAGGGGTTGACCGACCGGTCCTGATCCCGGCCGCAGGATGTGCGGATACGCCTTACGTATGCCATGCGTAGCGCCTTTGAATTGGCCGCAAACGCCTGTTCGTGTTAGGGTTTTAGGTTCAGGGGTGCGGAATTAGAAAAAAAAGTGTCCAACGCACCTGGCCGCGTGTTCAGTCATGAACGCCGATTTCGCCGTCCCCTCGATTATTGAAAACCCGGTTGCGCCGCATCACTGGGCGCGATGATTTGCACCTGGTTCAGCGTCCGAGTTGCCGGTGCGGCCCGGGAGTCCGTACAAAACATGGAGAGCACGCATGAGCGCCGTACCCAAGACCAAGGATTCCGATACTGCAGAGCCCCAGAAGGAGGGAAAACGTCCGATTTACCATGTGACCAAGCTTGAGAAGTGCAAGCTGGCAGATGGCGGCCCCAGCGGTTACCGCTACATCATTGAAGGCGGTTATGCGCCCATTACCGGTTTTCGCGCGGGAACCAAAGACCATGTTCACAACCATGCGACTACGTTGGCGAAAGAGATGAATAACCGTCGCGGCGTCAAGGGTACCAAGCATATCGTGATCGGTAAGCCAAAAGCTCAGCAGCAGCGCTGAACCGAGCTAACTCAAAAACCGACCTGAAAGGCGCCCACTGAGGCGCCTTTTTTTGTCTGTGCCGAACTGGTTGGATTCGCATTCAGACGTTATATTTGGTACGGCGACATGGGGAGTTCCGGGTTTATCGCTCGGCATAGAATGGTCGAGCAGCATTTCGGGGAGGAGCATCGAGGATGTGGAAATACCTTAGATTCGGCTATATCCATTGGATTTGGATGGCGATCACCATCACCGGGCTGCTCATGGGCGGTTGGTGGATGTGGGCAGGGGTGGTTTTCCTTTTCGTGGTCGGCGTCGGCGGCGAAATGGTGACGAGCAATTGGCGCGATGAAACCAACCCTGATTATCGATTTCCGATCATCCATGACCTCATCATTTATTCTGCGGTCATTGGTCATGTTCTGACCACTCTGGTCGCTGCTTGGGTGGGCGCTGACGGTGACCCGCTCGGATTTGGTCAATGGATTAGCGGATTCTTTGCGCCCTACGGTGTCGACGTCATGGCCGCAAAATCGGCCAACGTCTGGTACGACTACCTCGGTGCCGGCCTTTCACTCGGCGGGGTGCTTGGAGTCAGCGGCATCTCCGCGGCACACGAGCTCACGCACCGCACCGCGAACCCGTTGGATATGTGGTTCGGGCGCTGGGATTTTGCGCTGTCATTTGGCGGCAACTTCGCGACCGAGCATGTGTTTGGACACCATAAAAAACTTGGATACCCGGACCTAGATCCGGTTTCTCCCATGCGTGGGGATAGCTTTTATCGCTTTCTGACGCTCGGTACGTGGCAGCAGTGGAGTAACGGTCTCGGCATCGAAAAGCAGCGGCTGGAGGGGAAAGGCAAACGCTGGTTGTCGATAGAAAATCGAATTCTCCATGCCTGGGCAAGGGGAGCGGCGGTCGTCGCGACGGTTGTCGCTATCGGCGGCACCACGGCACTGGCCGTCTGGTTGGTTGCCGCGGCTTTCTCTAAATACATCCTGGAGGGGCTCAATTTCTTCTCGCATTATGGCATCGTGCGTTTACCCGGTGAAAAAATAACCATTCGTAACACGTTCTCAAGCTGCAATCCGCTCAGCAATCACTTTACGTTTAATCTCGGTCGTCATGGTTCTCACCACGAGCACGACACGCCGTATTACGAATTTCAGTACAAAGAAATGCCTGAGTGTCCGTATGGCTACCTGACGATGACGTTGTTTAGCTGGATCCCCCCCGTCTTCTGGCACTACATGGTGCCGATGCTGCGCGACTGGGACGACAACTGGGCGACGCCGGAAGAGCGTACCGTGGTCGATACGCATTCTGAGCAATCAGGCGTGCCGGCACTGACTGCGATGCATGCGTCTCCGGGGTAAATATTAGCGTCCAGTCCTGCCGGCATTTACAGCGCCCAATGCGGACGGAAACTGGCCCACGCCCCGGACCCGGCGCAATCCTGACGGCGCCTCAACAAAACGAAATTCAAGATGGCCCTGGGCATATTTAAGAAGCGCGAATACACGGCGACCATTCAGCCGTCAGGCCAGGTCGTTCGACTGGCGGGCAAAGAAAAATTGCTACGCGCGGGGCTCGCCGCCGGACTCGATTGGCCGCACGACTGCCAGGTCGGTAGCTGCGGATCGTGCAGGTGCAAGCTTAAGAGCGGAAGTATCAAACCGCTGATCGATTTTTCCTACACACTGACCCAAGAGGAGATCAAAGACAATGTCATCCTTGCCTGCCAATCGATTCTGAAAAGCGATATCGAAATCGAGCTGGCATTGGGCGCCGGCGGTAGCGTTGTCGAAGACGCGACCGGCATCATCAGGGCGGTCGATTACCTGACGGACGATATCGCTGAGATAATCGTAGATACCACAACACCCGTGTTTCGTAGTGCGCTCGCCGGGCAATACGCAATGCTGTCGTTCGATGGTCTCGACGAGCCGCGCAGTTACTCATTCGCGCGCCGACCCGGAGACGGTGATGGTCGAGCCCACACGTTTGTCATCAGGCACGTGCCGGGCGGTGAGTTTACCGATTGGTTGTTTGGGGTGGATCGGAGCGGCGAGGCCATCAAGTTGAGCGCCCCTTATGGTGCGTTCCATCTCCGTCCCGCGTCAGAAAAGATGTTGTGTATAGCCGGGGGCAGTGGACTGGCGCCGATCATTGCGTTGATCGAAGCGGGTATTGCTGAAGACCGAAACGAGCCCCTCGCGGTTTTATTCGGTGCTCGGGAGCAGCGCGATTTGTACTATCTGGAGCGGATGAGCAGGCTTGGCGAATCGTGGCGGGGCGAGTTCGAATTGTTACCCGTGTTGTCCGACGAACCGGACTATTCTGGTTGGACGGGTGCACGGGGCCTCGTGACCGAACACATCTCGGCCTTGGAGCACCCGGTCAGTGCTGAGACGCGGGCGTACGTTTGCGGACCGCCGCTGATGGTCGACGCGGCGATTGGCCAGCTGGCGCAATCGGGGCTCGGGCCGGAAGCCATATTTTTTGACAAGTTCCTTGATGCCAGCACCCAGCCGGGTGGCAGAGGCGGTGTAAGTTCTGATTAGAACGCATCTCAGGCCTCACTTCGCGATGGTACTCGAGAGAAGGTAGCGCCCACATCCAGTCAGTTAAATTCGGAGTGACAGCGTGGCAATAAGCAATTCAGATGATAAGGCACGGCGGTTCGTCCCAATCTCGATGCATTGGGGCGATTACCGGCTCGAGGTCGCTGACGGTAAAGTCGTCGCGGTGCACGACTACGAAGACGAGTCGGCGCCTTCAGCAATTGGCAAGTCGTTGATGGATTTGCAGAACGAAAATTGCCGCATTGCACACCCGATGGTCCGGCGCTCGTACCTGGATGGCGGACCCGGCACGGCCAACGACCGGCGCGGCCGCGAAGGTTATGTAGCGGTTGATTGGGACACCGCGCTCAACCTTGCCGCGGCAGCCCTCAAGCGGGTTCAGGCCGACCACGGCAACGAAGCCATCTACGCCGGCTCCTACGGTTGGTCGAGCTCCGGTCGCTTTCACGATTCACAAGCGCACATGCAGCGCTTCCTGAACCTCATCGGCGGATTTACTTCTTCGGACAAAACTTATTCCGCGGCCTCAGCGGAAGTACTGTTGCCCTACATTCTTGGACGCGATCTGTACACGCTTTTCATGCACACCACCTCGTGGGATGACGTCGCCGAGCATGGCGACCAGGTGCTGGCGTTCGGTGGCGTCAGCACCAAGAACATGCAGGTTGTGATGTCGGGGCCTGGCCCACATACCGCGCCGGATATGCTGAAGCGCTGTCGTCAGGCCGGAATTCGGTTCATCAACGTCAGTCCCGTGCGCAGTGATACGCCGGATTTTGTCGATGCCGAGTGGATTCCAATTCGTCCGAACACCGACACGGCATTGATTCTCGGTATGTGTCACACCTTGATAAAAGAGGGATTTCACGACACGACGTTCCTCGAACGATATTGCGTCGGCTTCGACCGGTTCTCCGATTACCTCACTGGGCGTGCGGATGGCGTCATTCGAGACGCAGACTGGGCATCGGAAATTTGCGCCGTACCGGCGCCGAGAATTCGCGAACTGGCCTTGAGCGTCTCGCGCCAGCGAACCTTTTTCCCTATGGCGTGGGCACTGCAACGAGCCGAGCACGGCGAGCAACCCTATTGGGCCATCACTGCACTGATCGCGATGATTGGACAGGTTGGCCTGCCCGGTGCCGGCATCGGGCATGGTGTCGGTTCGCTGCATGCCATCAGCGCGCTCGGGCGTAAGTTAATCCCCTGCAAGTGGGGAGGCGTTCAACGAGGCTCAAATGCGCTCGATTCGTTTATTCCCGTTGCCCGTGTATCCGAGATGCTGGAACGACCCGGGCAACCATTCGACTACAACGGCGAGCGTCGAACTTATCCGGATATAGAGCTTATCTACTGGGCGGGCGGCAATCCCTTTCACCATCATCAGGATCTGAACCGCTTCCGTAAAGCTTGGGAGAAACCCCAGACGGTTATTGTCAATGAGCAGGTATGGACCGCGACAGCCCGACACGCCGATATTGTGTTCCCCATTACGACCAGCGCAGAGCGCAATGATTTGCGGATGAGTTCGTTCACGCACTGGATCTCACCAATGCCCCGGGCGGTCGCACCGTTCGGCGACGCACGCTCCGATTTTGATGTGTTCAGCGCATTGGCCGAACGCTTCAGCGTGGGTGCCGAATTTACGCAAGGACAGGACGAAATGCAGTGGATTCGCGATATCTATGAACAGTCTCGCACCAACGCCGCTGCCGCTAACATTACCCTGCCGCCGTTTGATGAATTCTGGGTGGGTGAACATTTTTCCATCGAAGACCAGATCGAAGACACCGAATTCCTGTTCGAGCAGTTTCGCGCCGACCCCGATCGCAATCCGCTTGGTACCGCATCGGGGAAGATCGAGCTTTATTGCGAAACCATTGCCAATTTTGGTTATGACGATTGTCCCGGCTTCCCTGTTTGGATGGAGAAGCAGGAATGTCTCGGAACAGAGCGGGCAAAGGATTTTCCCCTGCACATGGTTTCCAACCAACCGCAGGCGCGGTTGCACAGTCAGCTGGATTTCGGACGAACGTCGCTGAATGCAAAAGTTGCGGGTCGCGAGCCGGTCATGATCAATCCGGTCGATGCAGCCAGCCGTGGTATCGGCGATGGCAGCCTGGTGCGGATATTCAATGAGCGCGGCGCCTGTCTTGCGGGTGCGGTTGTCTCTGATCTCGTTATGCCTGGCGTGGTCCAGCTGTCGACCGGTGCGTGGTATGACCCGGTGCAAGAGGGCGATGAAATTGACCTCGATCGCAGCGGCAATCCAAATGTGCTCACGCAGGACATTGGAACCTCCTCACTGGGCCAGGGACCGTCGGCGCACAGCTGTCTCGTCGACGTTGAAGCCTATGCCAATGATCAGCATGAAGTCAGGTGTTACCAGCCGCCCGAAATCCGCGGACGCTAATGCGACTGGCATCCAGGCACATAGGTCGCAAATGAAAATAAGCCTGCGAGACCCCCTTACTGTTCCGCGTCTGGCAACGCACGTCCGCAATCCGCGCATCGTGCGCGCGGCAGCACGCGTGACGGCAATATGCCGACTTAACCACGACATGCGGCAGGTAACCCTGCGCGTCGATGATCACGAACCAATGTTTTTCGCCCGCGGTGGCCAGTTTGTCGTACTCGACGTCCCGTCACTCGGAATTTCGCGCCCGTTCTCCCTGGCCCGAGCGCCGGCGGCGGAGAAAGCTCGCGAAGTGACGTTATTGGTTCGTGTGGTCGCTGAAGGTGCTTTTTCGACCTGGCTTGAAAGTGATGCCAGCGTTGGTAGCAAAGTGGTGGTTGCCGGTGCAATGGGCGGCTTTGTACTTGATAAGGGTGATAACGACATCATTTGTGTCGCGGGCGGCAGCGGACTGAGCGCTGTGCGCGCTTTGCTTGAAGAAGCAGCGCTCGCCCAGGTCACGAGACATGCCTGTCTGTTTTATGGCGCGAGAACTCAGGCCGACCTTGTCCTGCAGGATGAAATCGAGGCCTTGTGTCGGTCCTGGCATCCGGATTACCGCTGTGAATTCGTACCCGTGTTGTCTGAAGAGTCTGCAAACACCGGCTGGAGCGGCGCACGGGGGTGGGTTGCCGATGCCGCGCGCGCTGCGTTGGCGGTATCGAAGAGTTTTGTTCCGCAGCGTGCCAGCGTTTTTCTATGCGGCCCGCCGCCTATGATCGAAGCGGCTGAAGCGCAGTTCAAGGCCCTGCACGTGCCTGATGCGGCCATTCGTCGCGACGTATTTGAGGACGCGCGTTCACCAGCGCCGGTGATCGACAACCGCTTATGCGTATTATGCGACGAGTGTCTGCTGGTCAAACCAATTGCAGATTGCATCGTCGAGGCGACGCCACACCTAGGCGGTGATGCTGTCCGTGAGCCCACACCCATCCAACCTGCATTGACCTCGGGTCTGTACTACAACGCCTTGGTCATCGACGAGCAACGCTGCATTCGCTGTTACGCCTGCGTTAACGCCTGTCCGCACGGAGCCATAGCTCCGGACTACGACAAAGACCCTCAGATCCTCCGACGCCGCTGAACTCAAACGGTCGATTCGACCGGCAGCGCCGGCGAATGATTGTGTCCGCAATCCGTGCCGTGGCCGACAAATTCAAGTTCGAGCGTCGAGTGGCTAATACCGAATTCCTGGGCAACCATCGCTCTCAGCCCCGCCTTGAGCGCTTCGGCATCTTCGCCGGAAATCATAGTTGTGACGACATGCGCTTCGAATGAAGTGCGATGTTCATCGATCGCCCACAGGCGCACGTGGTGGATGGACTCAACGCCATCGATGGCTTGGAGAGCAGCAATGGTATCCGCCAGATTCAGATCCACCGGTGCTCCTGACATCAGGATTCTGATCGCGCCGCCGATTTCCGACGCACCGTGCGCCATCACATATCCGGCGATTGCGAGGGACACTATGGCATCGGCGAGGTGCCATTAAAGAACAATGATCAGCGTGCCGGCTACGATCACGCCCAGGGAGGCGAGGGCGTCGGCCATGTTGTGAATAAACGCAATCCGCATGTTCATACTGTTGTTCCCGAACGTATAGGTAAGCCAAGCTGTGACCAGGTCGATGACAAGAGCTACCCCCGCCACAACGACCACAATCCATCCGGTGACGGTTTCCGGGTTGAATACCTGCGCGATTGCATCGTAGACCAGGTAAATTCCAATCACCATCAGGGTTGTGGAATTGATCAACGCGGCAACAATCTCCGCCCGGCCTTAGCCATAGGTCATGACTTCATCGGCGGGTCTGCGCGTGATTTGGTGCGCCAGCAGGGCCAGTAGCAACGACGCGGCGTCGCTGAAATTGTGCAGGGCGTCTGCAATCAGCGCCAGGCTCCCGGCGACGATTCCGCCAACTACCTCCACGACCCTTAAGTCAGATTGACGATAACTGCGATCCACAGCCGTCGCCCGATAAAATCCTGGTGATGGTGGTGTTTACCCACTCGTCCACGCCATGGTCAGATTACGCCGTCCGTTGACGTTGGTACCGGGAGGGGGAATCGAACCCCCACATCCAATGGATACCAGATTTTGAGTCTGGCGCGTCTACCAGTTCCGCCATCCCGGCACGGATGTGAAGGCGCGAAAGTATAGTGAAAGCCCGGTTCCGGGTCGAATGCCGTGCGACGGATTCTCGCCTGTGGGTGAAAAACGTCGGGGACAGCCCTACCATTGCGCCGTGAATCTGAATGACTTCGATTTCGACCTGCCTCGGGAACTGATTGCCCAGCGGCCTCCGGAAAAGCGGTCCGCGGGTCGGCTGCTGGCAGTGGATATCAAAGGCGATGATGTCGAAGACAGCACCATCGCCCGATTCCCCGCATTTCTGAACCCGAATGACCTGTTGGTCCTCAACGATACGCGGGTGATCCCCGCGCGATTAGCGGGGCGGAAGCAGACCGGCGGGCAGGTCGAAATATTGGTCGAGCGCGTTCTTGGCGAAGACCGCTTCAGCGCTCAAATCAAAGCGAGTAAAAGCCCACGACCGGGGACGCGGATTTCAGTCGAACCTGCCGGAACGCTTGAAGTCGTCGCTCGCGACAACGATCTTTTTGAGCTCAGATCTCTCGATAGGAATACAGAAGCGTTGCTGAATGCGAGCGGTCAGGTGCCGTTGCCACCGTACGTGACGCGGCGGCCCGATGGCGAAGACATGACGCGTTACCAGACCATCTTTGCACGCCGTCCAGGCGCCGTTGCCGCGCCCACGGCGGGTTTGCACCTCGACCAGGAACTCCTCAACGAGATCGCTGGACGCGGGGTCGAAATTCGTTACTTAACGCTGCATGTCGGGGCGGGTACTTTCCAACCTGTACGCGTGCTCGATTTCACGACCCATCGCATGCATGCCGAGCGCTATGAGGTCACGGCCGAATTGTGCGAGGCGATACGCGCCACGCGAAGCCGGGGCGGGCGTGTCGTGGCAGTCGGCACGACCGTGGTGAGGTCCCTCGAAAGCGCAGTCAATACTAACGGCGATCTGCGACCGACTTCCGCGGAGACACGATTGTTCATTTATCCGGGATACAAATTTCGCGTCGTTGATGCCCTGTTGACGAACTTTCACGTGCCGAAATCGAGCCTAATTATGCTCGTGAGTGCGTTTGGCGGATATGAGCGAGTGATGGCAGCCTATCGACATGCGGTGACCAAC
>CAXGUU010000083.1:0-11540 GCA_964012875.1 uncultured bacterium | reverse complement strand
CGTATCTTCTGAACAACGAAAGCGGGTTCAGCTTGCGACGATCGCCAAAAGCAAAGTATTTATCACGGACAAATCCAATTTCATGTTCACCGACGCCACAAACGCGCTTACTTACAGTCCCGGAGCGGCAACCCGCACTCAATCGGTCACTCACAACATCTTCGCTGTCATAGGCTCATCATGCGCGTTCTGATTATCGGTGCCAGCAAGGGCATCGGGTTGGAGACAACCGGCCAGGCCCTCGATGCGAGGCATCATGTGAGGGCACTTGCTCGCTCCGCGTCCGCAATGACCGCCTCAACTCCTCTCCTCGAGACGATGCAGGGCGACGCGTTGGACGCTGAAGACGTCGAAATGGCACTGGCCGACGTGGACGTGGTTATCCAGACCCTGGGCATCGGGTTAGCCGACTTGGTCCGCCCGGTGACCCTGTTTTCAGACGCGACCCGAGCGCTGATTGCGGCGATGCGAAGACGATCTGTCAGGCGATTGATTTGTGTAACCGGCTTCGGCGCCGGCGATAGCCAGGCAAGCATCAGCTGCCTGCAGCGTTTGCCGTTCCAGCTCGTCTTCGGCCGCGCTTATCAAGATAAGAGTGTCCAAGAACGAATGATCAAGGAAAGTGACCTCGACTGGACTATCGTGCGGCCTGGCGTTTTAACGAACGGACCCCGGACAGATAACTACAGGATACTTTCCGAGGCGTCCGAGTGGCGCAATGGACTCATCTCACGCGCGGACGTTGCCGCGTTCCTCGTACAACAGATTGAAGTTCAGACCCACGTTCGCAAAGCGCCGGTTTTAATCGTTTGACCGTTGTGTTCCCGGGCCTGTAGCGTGAAACCAATCATTCCGAAAACGAGGGTGTATTTCGATGGTTCCTGTGTCCTCTGCCGCGCAGAAATCGGGTGCTACCAGCGCAGGGATCAAGACCAGGTTCTTTGTTTTAGCGACGTCTCTCAACCTGGCACCGCTATCCCCGCAGGCGTTACACGGGCGCGTGCGATGAAGCGCTTCCACGTTCGCGCAGCTGACGGGCGTATTCTCTCCGGGGCAGCAGCATTCGTCGCAATATGGCGTGTATTGCCGGGCTGGCGGCGGCTCGCTATGGTCACTTCGTTGCCGGGGGTCATACTAGTCCTCGAGTGGGGCTACCGCCTAGTTCTTCCGGTCCGGCCATTGATATCTCGGTTCTATGGCCGAGTCCTGCGACTTGGGGCCGACGCGAAGGCCGACGCTGATGAGCGGGCCAGTTAAACCCGGAGAGGCGACCGCTGTCGAGATGGGGATTGATCGTCCACTACGACCTGAATGACTTCGTGACCGGAATGCATCGCAAAGCTGATTTGCCGACCAAACTGTGTCAGGTCTGCGGTCAGTCATTCGCCTGGCGCAGGAAGTGGGCGCGCGACTGGACGACCGTTAAATATTGTTCTGAGCGCTGCCGTAGAGCGCCACGCCGCGGGGCGGTGGAACGTGAACTCGCCTCGCCGTCATGAATATCCTGAGCATTGTACTCGGCGACCAACTTTCTCTGGACCTGTCCGCGCTTGACGACCTCGACCCCCGCTGCGACGGCATATTGATGATGGAGGTGATGGAAGAGAACACCTACGTTCTGCATCACAAGCAAAAAATAGTGATGGTGCTAGCAGCGATGCGACACTTTGCCGAGACGCTTCGCCAGCGCGGCCTGACAGTCGACTATGTAGGCCTTGAACAATCCGACAACACCGGCAGCTTCACAAGCGAGGTGCGACGAGCGGTTGCAAGGCATCGCCCGAACCGGATTGCAGTGACGGAGCCTTCTGAGTGGCGCGTCGAGGCGATGGTCAAAAAGTGGGAAGACCTCACCGGTATTCCCGTCGAAATCCGTCCCGACCGTCGCTTTTTCGCCAGCCGTCAAAGATTCGCGGCCTGGACCGCAGAGCGAAGCAGTTGGCGGCTGGAGCATTTCTACCGCGAAATGCGGCGGGAACACCAGATTCTTATGGACGGCGAGCGGCCGGCGGGTGGGGCCTGGAATTTCGATTTGGAAAATCGCAAGCGCCTACCTGGCGATGCCCCTGTCCCGGCTCGGCTTCGCTTCACACCCGACCCTGCGACTCGAGAGGTGATAGCACTCGTCGCACGGCGCTTCGGCAATCATTTTGGCGCAGTCGACGAATTCGGTTGGCCGGTGACCCGTGCTCAGGCACTGGAAGCATTGAAGGATTTCATAGCCAATGCGCTACCGAGGTTCGGTGACTACCAAGATGCAATGAAGGCGGGCGAGCCTTTTCTCTATCATTCTCTACTTGCACCATCCATTAATCTCGGACTCCTTTCGCCTCGAGAAGTGTGTTCGGCAGCCGAGGATGCGTGGCGCGCAGGCAGGGTGCCAATCAATGCCGCCGAAGGTTTCATTCGCCAGATATTAGGTTGGCGGGAATACGTCCGCGGCGTCTATTGGACGATGATGCCCGAATATGCGGATGCCAATGCCTTAGGTGCCAGCCGACCTTTGCCCGGGTTCTACTGGACCGGCGAAACCGAGATGCGATGCCTGCGCGAAGCCGTCAAGAGCACCCACGAGACCGCCTATTCTCACCATATTCAGCGGTTGATGATTACGGGAAATTTCGCTTTGCTTGCGGGCGTAGCGCCCCGGGAAATCGAACGCTGGTATCTGGCTGTTTATGCGGACGCCGCCGAGTGGGTCGAGATGCCGAATACCCTGAGCATGGCCGTGTTCGCCGACGGCGGCAAAATGGCATCGAAACCTTATGCGTCTTCCGGGGCCTACATCGACCGTATGTCAGATTTCTGCAACGGCTGCGTCTACCAGGTAAAGCAGAAGACCGGGCCGCAGGCATGCCCCTTCAATTATCTCTATTGGGCGTTTTTGATTCACAACCAGTCACATCTTGATAAAAATCCACGCATGGCCATGCCTTATCGCACGCTTGCAAAGTGGTCGTCTAAAAAAAAGAAAAATTACTTGAATGAAGCGAAAACCTTCCTTGAATCGCTCGCCAGCAGTGAGTCTTCATGCGGTAGAACCCGTCGGCGATGAGATCGTTTAACCCATGACAGCCCTGCTCTGGTTCCAGCGTGACCTCCGGCTCGCCGATAACCCGGCACTCGATGCTGCCGTTGCGGCTGGCCAGCCGGTCATACCCCTCTACATCCGCGACGATGCTGACGCCGACGAATGGTCGCCGGGGGGTGCTTCGCGATGGTGGCTCCACGGCTCCTTGTCTGCTCTCTCCGCCGAACTCGAAGCACGTGGCAACAGGCTCATCCTGAAGACCGGCTCAGCAGAATCTGTCATCAACGAGTTGTTATCTGAATCAGGCGCGACAGCTATTTATTGGAATCGGCGTTATGAGCCCTGGGCCATAAGACGCAATGAGAAGATAAAAACAGCGCTGAAGGGTAAAGGCATTGAGGCGCGTAGCTTCAACGCCGCTCTGCTCCGCGAACCTTGGACGGTTACCACGCAACAAGGCGGACCATACAAAGTCTTTACGCCTTTCTGGAAAGCACTGCGCGCGAGCGGAGAGCCCGACCCGCTAAAACCTGCACCACGACGAATCCCGGCGCCGGGCAAGCGCTCGCGAAGTGACGACCTGAACTCATGGAAGCTACTACCGACGGGGACAGACTGGGCGAGCGGCTTACGGGACGCGTGGGTACCGGGGGAAAAAGCAGCGCTTTCCCGCTTGCACGACTTCACTGAATGCGCCGTTTTCGAATACCAGGACAAACGAAATCTGCCCGGGATTTCCGGGACCTCGCGCCTCTCTCCGCATTTGCAATTTGGTGAAATCGGCCCTCGCCAGATATGGCACGCGGTTGTCGACAGTGCCCTCGCACAGACCGGCAACCCGATGCCTCACGGTGTCGAGACCTACCTCTCGGAAATCGCATGGCGGGAGTTCTCGTATCACCTGCTCTTTCATTTTCCGGAGCTGCCCTCGACGTCGCTGCGGGCAGAATTCTCCGGTTTTCCATGGGCGCACGATCCTGACGCTCTAACCGCCTGGCAGCGCGGAGCGACTGGTTATCCGATTGTCGATGCCGGCATGCGCGAATTATGGGCGACCGGATGGATGCACAACCGTGTTCGCATGATCGTGGCCTCTTTTTTGATCAAAGACCTGCTGATCGATTGGCAAACCGGTCAAAAATGGTTTTGGGACACGCTGGTTGATGCTGACCTCGCGAGCAATGCTGCAAGCTGGCAATGGATCGCAGGCTGCGGCGCAGACGCGGCTCCCTACTTCCGCATCTTCAATCCGACCACGCAAGGAACGAAGTTCGATCCTCATGGCAACTATGTCCGGAAATGGGTGCCTGAAATATCCAAGTTGCCCGACCGATTGATCCACGCGCCCTGGAATGCCAAAGCAGTTGATCTGGCCGAGGCTAGAATTGAACTCGGCAGCACATATCCCGCCCGCGTTGTCGATCATGCGTTCGCGAGACACCGCGCGCTGGATGAATACCAACGCCTCAAAGCAGAGCGAAGCGGCAACTGACCGTCGGTGAAACTAATTCCTCTCTTATTTTCACAGAGTAAGCGGCGCAATTTTGCCAGGGATGGTTGAGCCTGCAGCCCATTGCGGTTACGGATGAAATCGGTCGCCGGAGTGTGCGAATCCGAGCCACGAATTCGGGGTATTGCAGTCCCGCCAGGTGCGCTAGACCAGATTAATCAGCCACATTTCGAACTGCTGCAACCATCATTGGTGCGAGCCCTTCAGCTTCCGGCGGCACTGAATCGGGGCTCGCGCTTCTCCATTGCCGCGCGAACGGCCTCAACCTGATTGTTGCGCCCGATGAGTTCCTGCTGTAGCTCTGCTTCCAGCTTGAAGCTGTCCGTCGCGTCCACACCCCAGGCATCGTTGTACAAACGTTTGATGCGCCTGACCGCGTCGGGAGAACGGGCGGCGATCGTTTCGGCAAGCGCCAGTGCGTCGGCGACAGGATCATCCGCCAGTTTGGTAACTAACCCCAGACGATGTGCCTCGGTGCCATCGAATTCCCGTGCGGTCAGGGTCAACTCCAGCGCCTGATCACGCGACATCAGCCGTGGTATTGACTGCGTGATACTCATGTCAGGAATCAATCCGTATCTTGATTCCATGATGCAAAACCGAGCCGCAGGGGAGGCGACACGAATGTCACAACCCATCGCAATCTGAAATCCACCGCCGAAAGCCACGCCTCGAATCGCGGCGATTACGGGCACCGGCGCGGTATGCCACACGTAGCCGACCCGCTGGGCGAGATTGTCCGGGCCATCGCCGCGTTCCAGCAGCCGCATCGCGGCCTGCGCCTCAGCCTTATCGGCCGACAGGAATGTTTTCATCACACTCATGTCGAGCCCGGCGCAAAAACTAGGGCCCTCACCTGAAAGCACCGCGACCCGGGCGTCACCGTTGCAATGCAGTTGCTCACCGGCCGCCGCAATAGCGTCAAACATATCGAGCGTCAGCGAGTTGTGTTTGCTGCCGCGATTGAACTGGATATGAACAACGCCGTTGTTCGTATTCGTTGTAACCAGAGATTCGCTCATGCGTCCGTCCTTGTTCAGCTGCGTTCGATGCGCGCGGCAATCAGCTCCACGCGATCATTACCGAAATACATATCGTCACCGTCGAGAAACATCGTCGGTGTACCGAAGCCACCACGCCGGGCGACTTCCTCGGTATTTTCGCGCAGGCGGTCTTTATAGCGCTGATCGGCGATGGCAGAAAAAAAACCGGCTTCATCGAGGCCGACTTCGTCGACGATGGCCCTGAGTTCAGCTTCCTGGGAGATGTCCTTTAGATCAGACCAGTAATGCCTGAACACGGCCCGTGCGTAAGGCACCAGGCAACCGTGCTCGATGGCAAAAAATGCCCCGCGCATAGCCTTGACGCTGTTGACCGGAAAAATCTCCGGCCAGCCGATCTGAACGCCGACGTATCGCGCCCAGTCCTGCAGGTCTTTGCGCATGTATTGCGCCTTGGGGATCACGGGATTTTCTCGCGACGCATAAACACTTGGATTTACCGTGTTGAACAAGCCACCGACCAGAATCGGTCGCCACTCGATATCGATATCGAGCGGACCAAGTCGCTGCTGCACTGTCTCAAACGCCAGATAGGTCCATGGACTCGAACAATCGAAGAAGAACTCTAATCGGTGTGCCACGGACGGTGCCTCCTGTTAGGTTTTTGGACGAAGTCTTAGAGAATGACCACAACACGGCCGACCACTTCGCGCGATTTAATCGTATCAAACGCATCTTTCAGCTGATCGAAACGGTAGCTCGCGTAGACGTAGGGTGAAACCTGACCGGCGAGGGCCATCTCTGACAGTGCCTGGTTGACGGCAGTGCCCCCACCAGGGTTGATGCGCCCGTATTCGCCAGCCCGCACACCGATGACGGCGTACTGCTTAATCAATGCATGATTCGCCGCCACGGTCGGGATACGCCCGCCCGCGAATCCAATCACCAGCAAGCGTCCGAACGGCGCGATGCATCGTGTGGATTCATCAAAAACATCACCGCCGATAGGGTCATAGATAACGTCGGCACCGGCGCCATCGGTCAGCGCCTTGACCGTCTCGCGGAAACGGCCGACAGAATAATCGAGCACCTGGTCAGCGCCCCGCGACTCCAGTATCTCGAGCTTGTGTTTTCCGCTGGCCATGGCGATGACCTGAGCGCCTTCGCGTTTGGCGATATCCACCGCAGCCAGTCCGACACCACCGGCGGCGCCGTGGATCAGTGCTGTTTCACCTGCCTTGAGCGTGCCACGAACGATAAGGCCGACATAGGCAGTTTTGTAGGCCACCAGGAACGCCGCCGCCTCGTCGAAATCAAAGGCCGCAGGCTTTGGCATACAGTCAGACGCACGCGCTGTCACCTGCTCGCTCGCCGCGCCGTAACGAACGCTGCCCATAACGGCATCACCGACCTTTAGCCCCGCGATATCGGCACCGATCGCACTGATGATGCCGGAGAACTCTGTACATGGTGTAAATGGCAACGGTGGTTTGAGTTGATAACCACCCTGGACCATCAACATGTCGGGAAAACCGGGTGCAAACGCGCGCACGTCGACAGTGATCTCGCCCGCCTCCGGCGCTGTCGGCTCGACCTCTTCTATGACGAGGTCGCTATAATCGCCAAAAGTGAGGCACCGCCATGCGCGGATTTTTGCCGAATGCTTGATTGGAAGGCTTCCCCGGGAAATTTTGTGCCGTTGACGCCGGCTGATGAATGTCCGGCGTCGCCTTCGATTTAAACATACTCTGGATTACTCATGTCTGAACTGAACCTTGCCGATGCTGCCGCCGAAGTGCTCAAAGCGAATAAACAAACGATTGCCGTGGCGGAGTCGTCAACTGGTGGTTTGATATCGGGCAATCTGCTCGCGGTGCCTGGGGCATCCGCCTACTACATGGGCGGCACGGTCATCTACACCCTTCGCGCACGGAGGAATTTCCTGGGGCTCGATAAAGCCACGCTGGACGAGCAGGAGCCCCTTTCAGAGACCTACGTGCAACTGTGCGCCGACCGCATTCGCGAATCGCTGCGCTCGACCTGGGGTATCGCAGAACTCGGCGCCACCGGTCCTGCGGGCACGCCGTACGGTCACCCGGCCGGCATTTGCGTACTCTGCGTCAGCGGCCCCAGGACCCTGACCAGACGAATCGAAACCGGACATGGTGACCGCGTTAAGAATATGGACATCTTCACCGCTGCTGCCTTCGAACTGCTTGAACAAGCGCTCACGGACTAGGGCCTGTTGATGGACGCCAAGTTCTGGCTCGACAAGTGGGAAAGCAACCAGATCGGGTTCCACGAAGCCGCGCCACACCCGCGCATGGAAGAGTTCTGGCCGGCACTAGCGCCAGAGAGCCGGGCGCCTGTGTTTGTTCCCCTGTGCGGCAAATCGGTCGACATGTGCTGGCTTCGCCACCGCGGCCACCCTGTCGTCGGGGTTGAGATCAGCGCTATTGCGCTGCGCGACTTTTTTGACGAGAACGATATTCGCTACGAGGTCCTTAAGCGTCAGGGCCTCGATTGTTACTCTGCTGCATCGGTCGATCTCTATCACGCGGATATTTTCGACTATGCCCGAGTCTCGGACCGACGCTTCGATCTGATTTACGACCGTGCCGCGCTGATTGCGCTCACGCCCGAACAGCAGTGTCGCTATGTTGAAATTCTGACCTCACTGGCGTCACCGCAGGCAAAAATGCTTTTGATCGCGGTAAACTATGACACCAGCATCATTTCACCCCCACCGCACATCGTGACTGAAGCGGAGATTACGGAATTATTTGCTGAAAGCTGGAAAATTGACCCGCTGGGCAGCAGTGGCGCGGATATCAAGGGGCAGCCCGGATTTGAATTCAGTTACTGTTTAACGCGGCGCGACCATGCATAGTGACAGTGAGAAAAACGCAGTCGAACGCGGCGGTTTCGATCCCCACACCGTCTTTGAGCAAATACTGGGCGGCGATCTACCCGCTGAGTTCGTCTTTCGCGACGATTTAGTCGCGGCCTTCATGGACATTCAGCCGATCAACCCAGGCCATGTGCTCGTGGTACCGATTAAGCGCGCCGCCACCCTGGCCGAATTGCCACCGGCAACCGGCGAGCGAATGTTCAGCATCGGCCAGCAGGTTGCCGCGGCTTTGCGTGCGAGCACGCTCCGGTGCGAAGGTGTGAACCTGTTTCTGGCTGACGGTATACGCGCCGGACAAACCGTGTTCCACATGCATCTGCATGTATTCCCCCGCTTCGAAGGCGATGGCTTCCAGTGGAAACTGCCGGACCGCTATTACACGCCACCCGGGCGCGACGTGCTCGTCGACATCGGTTCAGAAATCAAGCGCCACATGCCTTAGCGAATGTCGCTCGCTTTTCAGTGGTTGTGCTGGCGCCGGGATGTTTCGAATTTCGCGATGCTCAAGTATCGCGACTTCGATGGCTTCGTCGTCACAATGCAGCACTCAGGCACGCATTGGCTCAAGTACATGATGAGTGTAGCCATCGCTCACCAGTACAGCCTTGAACCTCCCCGTTATATTCATAATGCGTCGAGCAATGACCTGATTGGCCATCCGAAACATCCTCGCATATACCCGCGGGCACCGCGGCTCGCAAGCTCGCATTCCATACCGCATGCCCTGTTCGACTCCCGCCTTGTGCGCTGGGCAACGACCTTCCCGGCTAACATTGTGCTCGTTCGGGACCTGCGCGCCGCGCTGGTTTCAAACTATGAAAAATGGAAAACGAAGTACGATGTTACGTTTGCGGAATACCTGAGAGGTGACTTGCGCGGCAAGCGTTTCAATTTCGATTTGTGGAGTGGAATCCACTACTTCAATCGCTGGTCACGTGTTCGCAAACGCTTTCCCGATGCAGTCCATGTGCTGACCTACGAACATCTGCAAAGCGACCCGGTGCGCGAACTCGGCCTGATTTTCGGCCACCTCAACATCCGCATAGACTGCCGGCACCTGGAAACTGCCGCACGCGCGGGCACGAAGGACAACATGGCAGAAATGCTGGACCCGGATGAACCAGTCACCAATATCGTGCGTGACTCGGAAGACGATCCGCTGAGCTGGTTTTCAGGTTCAGACCGGGCGTTCTTTGATGCCACCTGCGCGCGCCTGCTGCAAGAGAATTTCGGTTACCAGTTCGGACGGTGACCGCCCGTTGAAAGCGATCTCATAACGCCTCCAAATAACGAATTTCGTGTTGTCTGCGTCGCAGATATAAATTGTTGGCAACCAGGGCGCCGACCACCAGTGCGGCACCGGCGACTTCCATGCGCACAAACTGGTGTCCCTGCGCGGCGCGATACAGAAATGTTGTCACTGGCATCAGATTGATCAGTAGTGTGGCATTCAATCCGCCGATGTGCCGAGCACCATAATTCCAGGCGAGCATCGCGATCAGCACGCCGATGAAGGTCAGATAAGCCAGCTCCCAGCAGACTTCCTGCACCGCCGAGAAAGACGGCGTCACCAGATAACCCAACTGCAGCAGTACCAGTGTCATCGCCCCGGTAGCACAGGCACCGGGAAACATCGTCAGGACCGTGATGCGCCAGGTTGACCATCCATGAAGTCGCGACAGACCGAGTGTGTAGGCAACCCAGCACGCAGAGCCGACAACCACAATTGCATCGCCTAAAAGCTGACGATTCGAAGTTACGGACAGCGGTTCACCCCGGGTCACGACCGCCACCACGCCCAGGAACGCAACTGCGATACAGGCAAGCGTGAAGCGCGCCGGTCGCTGCCCGCCGAAAACCCAAATCGCGATCGCCGCGAGCGCAGGTTGCAGAGTCACAATGACCACCGCGTGTTCTGCCGTCGACATCGACATGCCGAAGAAAACGAGCATGGGCGAGCCGCACATGCCGACAACGCCGAGCACGGCGGCCGTCATACCGCGATCCTTCAGGTTCAGCGCTGCCCAGCCCTCGCGCCACAACAGGATTGGCAGCAGGCACAGCGCAGCAATGAAGTAGCGCGCTGCGGTGATGTGAAAGGGATCAACGATGGTGAAGGCATCATGCGCAATCGGCATTTGCAGCCCCCAGGCTGCGGTCGCGAAAACCGCCGCGGCAAGCCCCGGAGCAAATGACGGTGTCACCTGACCTGCTCGCAGGCTCAGGCCGCAGACCGGGAAACGCCCGGCAAGAGGCCATTTGCGCGAGTACGGAACAACAGGTACAGGATCACCGACATGTTGAGAAGATTCCAGCCGATACCGTGTACAAAAGCCACGGTGTAGGACCCGGTTTGGTCGAATATCGCCCCGGAAACCCAGCCACCGAGGGCCATCCCGGTCAGGGTCGCCAGAATGATCACACCGAGACGGGAGCCAGCCTCGTCTTCAGGATAGAACTCCCGCACGATGAGGGCATAACACGGAACGATACCGCCCTGGAACAATCCGAACAGAGCAGACACCACGTAGAGCGACGTCAGGGTGTCCGCAAACAAAAAAAGGAACAGGGCGAGCCCCTGCAGACCTGAGCTGATCAAGATGGTGCGCAGCCCACCGAGGTGATCAGAAATCCAGCCGAATCCGAGCCGCGACAAAACGCCAAAGCCGAGCATCACCGACAGCATTTCGGCGCCCCGCGCCTGCGCATAACCGCGGTCCCCGCATAAAGAGACAATATGTACCTGCGGCATCGCCATCGCCATACAACACCCGACGCCCGCCACACACAGCAGAGCGAGCAACCCGTTTGGTGACAAGCCGAGCGACTGCGGGCTCCCCGCGCTGCCGCCGGCACCCTGAATCTGGTTATCTCCCACGGGCCGGCGGTTGAGCAGCAGCAGTAGTGGCAGCATCATCGAAAGGCTTGCGATGCCGATGAACATGTAGGTTTCCCGCCAGCCGTTTTCGACCATCATTTCGTGCATTAACGGCGGCCAGATGGCACCCGCGACATAGTTGCCACAGGCACAGATAGCAACGGCCAGACCGCGACGTCGATTGAACCACTTGGATATATCCGCAATCA
>CAXGUU010000082.1:0-11552 GCA_964012875.1 uncultured bacterium | reverse complement strand
AGGCATCAGCGGCGCTGCCGAAGGGGCCTGGTTCGTGGCCGGCAAGGATCTGGAGAGCAATACCCTGACCGTCGTCCAGGGGCACGATCACGCGGCCCTGCTGAGCCGGCAATTGGTTGCAAACGGTGTGGCCTGGGTCGGCGGAGTGCCTGCTGAGGCTGCATTCCGCTGCACCGCCAAAACCCGCTATCGCCAATCGGACGAGCCGTGTGCGGTGGAATGTCTGGAAGACAACACGGCACGGGTGACGTTCGACCAGCCACAGCGAGCGGTTACACCTGGACAGTCTGTTGTCTTCTACGATGGCGAATGCTGCCTGGGCGGGGGATTCATCGACCACACGGACTAGAAGCGGCTACCGCCGCATTCGACCGGCTCATCGGCGTTGCCCGGGCGATATCGGGCTTATGGAGCCGATGCGGGAGCGCCCACCATCCCAGGCTACAACTGCGACCGGGAATTGACCATAATGCGCGACTCTCGCGGCAGGCCTCCCTGCCAGATAACCTGTTTCATGGAGTAACGATGAACAATTCATTCGACGCGCGCACGGACCTCGCGATTGGCGACAAGACTTACGAAATTTTTAGCCTCGCCCGCCTGGCCGACAAATATCCGATTGAAAAACTACCGTTTGCGCAGAAAATTCTGCTCGAAAACCTGCTGCGATTCGAAGACGGTCTTAACGTTACGAAAGACGACATCGAAGCATTAGCTTGTTGGGATGCTGCGGCAACGCCGAGCCAGGAGATCGCATTTACCCCGGCGCGCGTGCTGATGCAGGACTTTACTGGTGTGCCGGCCGTCGTCGATCTCGCGGCGATGCGCGACGCGGTCAGCGCGATGGGCGGTGATCCGACCAGTATCAACCCGTTGTCTCCGGCGGAACTGGTTATCGATCACTCCGTGCAGGTCGACGTTTTCGGCTCGAAGTCGGCGGCCGACGAAAATGCCCGCATCGAGTTCGAGCGCAACCAGGAACGCTATGGCTTTCTGCGCTGGGGCCAGGAGGCATTTGCCAATTTTTCGGTCGTGCCGCCCGACACCGGCATTGTCCACCAGGTCAATCTTGAATACCTGGCCCGAACTATATTCGCCGGCGAGAACGGCGGCACCCTGCAGGCCTATCCGGATACACTGGTCGGTACTGATTCCCATACAACCATGATCAATGGGCTTGGCGTGCTTGGCTGGGGTGTTGGTGGTATCGAAGCCGAGGCTGCAATGCTGGGGCAGCCGATAACGATGCTCATCCCCCAGGTCGTAGGCTTCAAGCTGACAGGCAACCTTCCCGATGGTGCAACCGCCACTGACCTGGTGCTGCGGGTGGTCGAAATGCTGCGCGAAAAAGGGGTGGTCGGCAAATTCGTCGAGTTTTTCGGTCCGGGGCTCAACAACCTGCCGCTGGCAGACCGCGCGACCCTGGCCAACATGGCGCCGGAGTATGGCGCGACCTGCGGCATCTTTCCGATCGATGCCGAAACCGTTAACTACCTCAGACTATCTGGCCGCAGCGCAGAGCAGGTGGCATTGGTCGAAGCCTATGCCCGGGAGACGGGCATGTGGCGCGACGCCGATACCCCTGACGCGGTTTACTCCGATACACTGGAATTGGACATGGGTTCAACCGAACCCAGCCTCGCTGGCCCCAAGCGACCGCAGGATCGGATTGCACTTAAGTCAGCTCAGGGCATCTACCAGGGGCACCTCGAGGACGCGACTGCGGATCGTTCAGCGGGCGGTGCGGCAACGACGGAAATCAATGGCGAGTCAGTTGAAATCAAGGACGGCGCCGTCGTCATTGCGGCCATTACTTCCTGTACCAACACATCCAACCCTTCTGTGATGGTGGGCGCAGGCCTGCTCGCTAAAAAAGCACACGAACGCGGGCTGGAAGTTAAACCCTGGGTAAAAACCAGCCTCGCACCGGGTTCCCTCGTGGTTTCGAGCTATCTCGACAAAGCAGGCCTGACGCCCCATCTCGAGGCGCTCGGCTTTCACACCGTGGGCTACGGCTGCACAACTTGCATTGGTAATTCTGGCCCGTTGCCGGCCCGGGTCAGCAGCGCCATTAAATCAGGTGATCTGGTGGCCTGTTCGGTGCTGTCCGGCAATCGAAACTTCGAAGGTCGGGTCCATGCCGAAATCAAAATGAATTTCCTCGCTTCGCCGCCGCTGGTAGTCGCGTATGCAATCGCGGGGACCATGGACCTCAATCTGACCACCGATCCGATCGGACAGGACAAGGACGGCAGTGACGTTTTCCTAAAAGACGTTTGGCCGACGGCAGCAGAAATTCAGGAAACGATTGCAGGCACCATTGATTCGAAAATGTTCGGCGACAGCTACGCCAGTGTGTTCGCCGGCGACCAACGCTGGGCCAGTATCGATGTTGCGGCCTCCAACCGCTATGACTGGGACGACAGCTCGACTTACGTCAAGAATCCGCCCTACTTCGTCAACATGTCGAAAGAAGCTGGTGACATCGAAGCCATTGAAGGTGCTCGTGTGCTGGCGCGGCTTGGCGATTCGATCACAACCGATCACATTTCGCCTGCAGGCGCGATCAAGGCAGACAGCCCAGCCGGCGAATACCTGATATCACACGGTGTGCAGCCGGCCGACTTTAACTCCTACGGTTCACGCCGTGGCAACCACGAAGTCATGATGCGCGGAACGTTCGCAAACATTCGTTTGCGTAACCAGCTCGCGCCCGGCACGGAGGGCGGCTGGACCTGCTACCAGCCAAGCGGCGAACAAATGTCGATCTACGATGCTGCCATGCGCTACCAACGGGACGATGTACCGCTGGCCGTGCTGGCCGGCAAGGAATACGGCACTGGCTCGTCGCGGGACTGGGCAGCGAAAGGCACCCGCTTGCTTGGCGTTCGCACGGTCATAGCCGAGAGCTTTGAGCGCATCCACCGTTCGAACCTCGTCGGCATGGGTGTGCTGCCCCTGACGTTCAAAGACGGACAGAGTGCTGATTCACTCGGGTTGAGCGGGACTGAGACCTTTTCCGTCGAAGGCCTGGCGACGGGTGCTCGCGAGGTGACAGTCGCTGCCATAGACGAAGACGGCAAGCAAACCCGATTCCCGTGCACGGTCCGGGTCGACACGCCGAAAGAATGGGACTACTACCAGCACGGCGGTATTTTGCAGTACGTGCTGCGCCAGCTGGCGGCCTGAGCCGCCGGTGGTCAGTAAAGCATCAGCTCAAGCACGGGCTTATGCTTTTTTATTGGGGGAGATGGACGCGGGCGCGGGCTCTCGAAATTAGTGATGCATGAAACACATATAATTTCTGCGTCTTAAGTTGCGTCCAGGGCTGCCGATGCCAGCCTGCAAGCGGTGCGCTGACCAGCAACAACTGCATAAACAGGTACGAGCCAAAGCTAGGTAATACAGGGGTTTAAGTTCAATGGCTACGCACACCATGTCGCAGGCGTTCTCGAGCAACTTTCTTGGGCACTCACCTACCTGGTTCAAGCTCTCGATTATCGGGTTTCTGATCCTCAACCCGATTCTGGTCGTCGTGGCAGGTCCCTTTATCACTGGCTGGTGCCTGATCGTTGAGTTCATTTTTTGCCTGGCAATGGCGCTCAAGTGCTACCCGCTGCAGCCCGGCGGATTGCTGGCGATTGAGGCCGTCGTCCTCGGGCTCACTTCGCCTGAGTCGGTATATAACGAAACCGTGCACAACTTCCCGGTCATTATGCTGCTGATGTTCATGGTTGCGGGCATATACTTTCTGAAGGAGTTATTGCTGTTCACCTTCACCAAGATTTTGCTGAAGGTGAAATCGAAGGTCATGCTATCGCTGCTGTTTTCAGCGGTTGCTGCAGTGCTGTCGGCATTTCTTGATGCGCTAACGGTCACAGCCGTCATCATCACTGTTGCCCATGGCTTCTATCTGGTCTATCACAAGATCGCCTCAGGCAAGCAGTACCACCATGATCACGACGCGACCGGTGACCATGACGTGCACGAGCTTCACAGATCTGATCTCGAAAATTTTCGTGCATTTCTACGCAGCCTGATGATGCATGGCGCAGTTGGCACCGCACTGGGCGGCGTTTGCACCCTGGTTGGCGAACCGCAGAACCTCCTGATCGCAAAAATCGCCGGTTGGGAATTCATCGAATTCTTTGTCCGTATGGCACCGATTTCGATGCCGGTTCTTGCCGTAGGATTGATCACCTGCGCCGTTCTTGAGCAAATGCGCTGGTTCGGCTTCGGCGCGCGGCTGCCAGACGTCGTCCGCGAAATTCTTGAGGATTACGACAAACATGAAACCGAAAAACGTGGTCTGCAGGATATCGCCAAACTCTGGGTACAGGGTGTAACTTCAGTCTTCCTGGTCATCGCACTTGGCATGCATCTCGCCGAAGTCGGCGTCATAGGCCTGTGTGTTATCGTTCTTGCGACGGCGTTTAACGGCGTCACTGAAGAGCATCGCATCGGCCACGCCTTCGAAGAAGCGCTGCCATTTACTTCGCTGCTCGTTGTGTTCTTTGGCGTGGTCGCGGTTATTCACGATCAACATTTGTTCACGCCCGTCATCGATTGGGTGTTGACGCTTGAAGGTACGACCCAAACATCCGCCTTCTATCTCGCTAATGGCCTACTGTCGATGATCAGCGACAACGTATTCGTTGCCACGGTCTATATCAGCGAGGTATTCGGAGCGTTGGAAGCCGGCGCGATTACGCGCGAGCAATTCGATTTGCTGGCGATAGCAATTAATACCGGCACCAATATCCCGAGCGTCGCGACACCGAATGGCCAGGCGGCATTCCTGTTTCTTCTGACCTCGGCGCTGGCTCCGCTGATTCGGCTGTCTTATGGGCGCATGGTGTGGATGGCGCTGCCCTACACCATCACGATGTCAACGACGGGATTGCTCGCAGTCATCTACTTGCTCTAGTGCCACGACGTACCGCCGGTGAGGCTCATCGGCGGCGTACCCGACTGGCGGTTACATCTCGTGGTCTGCCTATACACCAGTGCACTCATCGTGCTTAATGCGGGTTGCATGCACAAGGTCTTGTGAAGCGGGGACAGGAGGCCCGAAGCTGAGCAGCCGCTGGCTGATTCTCCTCGCCCTTGTGATGTCGGGCCAACCCGCGCATAGCGACGAAACAAGAGTGCTGCTGGCGCAGCCACAGTCCATCCAAAGTGCGCACGCGGCGCAACGCTTCAGTGACTAGGTGGTATATTCAGGACCGGACGTACGGGAAGATGCCACGATGAGATTTGCCAGCTTGATATTGGCCATCGCGTTTGTGACTGCCTGCGGCGACGGCAGCGAGTAAACCGGCCGCAAGCGCGCCCGCACCCACACCGGCGACTGCACCAGCCGATGACGAGGAGCTTGTATACTATTCAATCGACGTTTCGAAGCTCGAAAATCAGTGGTGGTCGCCGTAGTCCGCCGCCGGCTAGCGCGACCGAGCACGCTGACTCAACGGGGCCCAGTGCCCCGTTTTTGTTTGGCCGCCGATGGCAGCCAGCGCCACTCAAACGCATAGGAAAATTTGCGATGGAATTACACGAAATCATGCAGAGCACGAATACTTGCCGCCTTTACAAACCAGACCCAGTGAGTAACGAAGTACTGGAACCGGTGCTGGGTGCGCTGCGCTGGGCGCCGACAGGAGGAAACCGTCAACCGGTCAGTGTGGTTGTCATCCGCGAGCGGGAAACCAAACAACAGCTACAGGATCTCTACCTGCCCTACTGGAACGAGTACATCGCGGGTATCAAGACAGGCGAAGTGAAAGTGGGGACGCGCGATCGGCGCTTAGTGGACTCGGCCGACTACTTTGCGAATCATCTGGTGGACATCCCGATCCTGATCAATGTATGCGCGCGTCTCGCTGATGTACACCCGACCGACACCGCGCTCGATCGACTGAGCATCGTCGGCGGCGCTTCAGTTTACCCAGCCGTTCAAAATCTCCTGTTAGCGGCGCGAAACGCGGGGCTTGGCACTGCGCTCACAACGCTGCTGTGTGCTGAAGAGCCGGCGGTCAAAGCGCTACTGCAGATTCCCGAAGATGTTTCCACGGCCGCGATGGTCGCGCTGGGATGGCCGGAGAAACCATTCCCCAAAAAACTGAGCAGGCGCCCGTTATCGGAAATCGCCTGGTCTGAGAAATTCGGCACACCGATGTATTAAGAAAGCTCTGAACAAGTCGTGATTTGGCATCTTTCGCTCCGAATCTACGAACACGGCGTTGCGAATCTCTGAGATAGCCAGCTATTACGCGCGATTCGCGCCTTGTCTTCGCGCATCCGGAACGCAGGCTGTTCAACCCAGATTTGTTCAGAACATCCTAAAGCGAAACACGGTAGGCGGCCGCACTAACCGTGGACGAACAGCAACTGGAGTTCGTTCAAAAAGCGGAACCCAAGTTTGGTAGGGCTTATCCTGTTACCCCGACATTCGAGCCAACCGCGCGTGACTGCCGTGTGCAGACATTTTTCAAACGTGGCCGCAGCCTGGTCTCCAATCACCTCTCGAATGGCCTGACGGCTGAACCCTTCGCGTAGGCGGAGCGCGTTGATCGCGAAATCGCTGAGCCGATCTCCTTCGACAACAGGCTCCAGTTCGAACGGTGCCCGTCCCCGCTGGACGAGGTCCATGTAGCGCAGCGGGTTCTTAATCCTGCGACTACGAATCACGCCTTCATCACATGTAAGCTTGCCGTGCGCCCCGGCACCGATTCCAAGGTAGTCACCATAGTGCCAGTAGTTCAGGTTATGGCGACATTCGCGATCGCGGACCGCATAAGCGGAAATTTCGTATTGTTTGTAACCCGCGTCTTCAAGCAGTTGCAGACCAGCCTCATAGTCATCTGCGATAACGTCGTGACTCGGCAACGGTGGCGGCCGACGGGCAAACGCCGTGTCCGGTTCAAGCGTGAGTTCGTACCATGACAAGTGCTCCGGTGCGTGACTGATGGCAACGGCCAGATCGTCAAGCGCTTGACCTGGAACAGCATCGGGCAAGCCGAACATCAGGTCCAGGTTGATGTTCTCAAACCCGGCCGCGCGCGCAAGGCCGATCGCGCGCCGGGCATCTGCGCCAGTATGAACGCGCCCCAGCGAGCGCAGGTGCGGGTCGTGAAAGCTCTGGACGCCGATCGATAAGCGGTTTACCCCGGCCTTCCGATAACCTTCGAACCGTTCGGCTTCTGCGCTGCCAGGATTCGCTTCAAGTGTGATCTCGGCGCCTTCGACCACGCTGCCGATCGAAGCAACCGCGCCAAGCAAGCGCTCAATTTGCGGCGCGCTGAAAAGGCTTGGCGTACCGCCGCCAATAAAGATCGAATCAAGTTCGAACCGGCCGATGCGTTCGCATTCGCGCTTCAAATCGGTGGTTACGGCATCAACGTAGTCCGCCTCTCGCAGACCACCCTTCAATGCGTAGGAATTGAAATCGCAGTACGGGCATTTGGCCTCGCACCAGGGCAGATGGATGTAGAGGGCCTGGGGTTGCTCAGGCATCGAGGAGATCGGAATCGATAATACGCTGCACCAGCCGCCTGCCTGCTTCTGCTCGATGACTGATACGGTTCTTGATAGCCGGCGGAAGTTCGGCCGCCGACTCGTTACGGCCCACGACCTGGAATACCGGGTCGTAGCCGAAGCCACCTGAACCTTGTGGCGTCTCGAGTACCCGCCCACGCCATTGCCCCTGTGCAATAAGGGGCATCGGATCTTCGGCGTGCCGCAGCAGTACCATGGTACAGACAAACCGGCAGCGGCGATGATGACCTCTGAATTGTTCAAGTTCGGACAGCAGCTTGCTCACGTTTTCCTCGTCCGTGGCTTTATCGCCGGCGAAACGTGCTGAATAGAGTCCCGGTTGCCCGCGTAAAGCGTCTACCACGAGGCCGGAGTCGTCTGCTATCGCCGGCAACCCGGACACTGATGCCGCGTGGCGCGCTTTCAATAGTGCGTTTTCAATAAAGCTCAGGCCGCCCTCTTCAATAGCGTCGATGTCGAACTCCGATTGCGCCCTGAGTTCGACATTCAGACCAGAGAACAGGGCGGAGAGTTCACGTAGTTTTCCACGGTTGTCGCTGGCCAAAACGAAGGTTTTCACGATTGTGAAGCCGCCAGCTCAGGCCGCGCGGGCCGCCCCCTGCAGTTCGAAAAGTTGCCCGATACCTAGCGCGGCCAGATCAAGCATGGTGTCCATCTCATCACGACGAAATGCGTGACCTTCAGCTGTGCCTTGAATTTCGACAAAATGGCCGGCGCTGTTCATGACAATATTCATGTCGGTTTCTGCATTGGAATCCTCGGCATAATCGAGATCGAGAACAGGCGTCCCTTCGAATATCCCGACAGAAACCGAGGCCACTGCGCCATGCAGCGGGTTGACCCTGAGCTTTTTCGCCGTCATCAGCGTATCGATCGCGTCAGCCAGCGCAACGTATGCGCCGGTTATCGATGCCGTGCGGGTGCCGCCGTCAGCCTGTAACACGTCGCAATCGAGCGTTATTGTGTTCTCGCCCAGCGCTTCCAAATCGACGATAGCGCGTAGTGACCGGCCGATCAGCCGTTGAATTTCGAGCGTACGCCCGCCCTGCTTCCCCTGATTCGCTTCGCGGCGTGAACGGGTATGGGTTGCGCGCGGCAGCATGCCGTACTCGGCCGTTACCCACCCCGAGCCACTGCCCTTTAACCATGGCGGCACGCGGGTCTCCACGCTTGCCGTACAAAGCACACGCGTGGCACCAAATTCAACCAGGACCGAACCTTCGGCATGGTCGGTGAATTTGCGCGAAAAGCTGACTTCCCGCATTTGATCCGCCGCGCGACCGCTCGGACGCTTCGCCATAATGTTCCCCGTTGTGTATTAAATTCGCATTATAGCCCTGCCACCCGGTCACGCTGCGGTACCAACCGCGTGTACGGTCAGACTGTTAGAATTGATGCGGGAATCGCCGAACCTGAAGTCAATTAGAAATGCCACATAGCATGACCGCTTTCGCGCGGATCGAGACGGACACAGATTGTGGCCGCGCCGCCTGGGAAATCCGTTCAGTAAACCACCGTTACGCCGAAGTTTCAGTGCGTTTGCCGGACGACTTTCGAGCGCTTGAACCGGCGATCAGAGAGCGCGTAGGTCGGCGGGTGAAGCGCGGCAAAATTGACTGCACATTACGCATTGAACGCAAACGCGACGAGTTCAGCGATATCACCCTCAACCGTACCGCCGCACAGGCCGTGTTGAAAGCTATTGATCAGATCCAGTCGCTCGGCGAGCGCTCTCTCGAAGTCAACGCGCTGGAAGTGTTGCGCTGGCCGGGCGTGACCACGAGCTACGAACTCGACCTCGATGCGGCCGGCAAGCAGTTATTGGCAGGCCTGGACGTAGCGCTCGCGGAATTTCTAAACATGCGCCAGCGCGAAGGTGAAAAACTCGCCAACATGATCAGCGAAAGGCTGACCGGGATATTGCAACAGCATCAGCTTATGGTCACGCGGGTGCCTGAGATCATTGCCAGTATCAAGCATAGACACGTGCAGAAAATCAACGACCTAGCAGACGGTATTGACGAAGCCAGAATTGAACAGGAAAGTGCGTTGCTAATTCAAAAGCTAGACGTTGCCGAAGAGCTTGACCGCCTGAAGGCTCACGTTGAAGAAGTCGGCTATACGCTTAGGCAGGAAGAACCGATCGGCCGACGCTTGGATTTTTTGATGCAGGAACTCAATCGGGAAGCTAATACACTTGGTTCAAAGTCTGCACATATCGATACGACGGGTTCATCGATAGAACTGAAGGTGCTGATCGAACAGATGCGTGAACAGGTACAAAATCTTGAATGACCCGGTGCAACCGGCCGGGCGCGGACGCCTGTTTGTGATATCGGCGCCATCAGGCGGCGGCAAGACCAGTCTGGTGCAGGCACTGAGAGGCGCACTCGATAACGTATCGGTATCGGTTTCTCATACGACGCGACCGCGGCGCGGCGGCGAGACCGATGGTGTCGCCTACCACTTCATCGACAACGATGAATTCGACGCAATGGCTACAGCCGGGGAATTCCTTGAGCATGCCAACGTATTTGATCACCGATATGGCACCAGCAAGACTGCGATTGACGAACTGCTCCAAGCCGATATCGACGTTATTCTCGAAATCGACTGGCAGGGGGCTCGCGCGGTCGGTGCAGCGGGACTGAACGCGGTCACAATTTTCATCATGCCACCGTCTATTCACGAACTCGAACAACGACTTCGTGGCCGTGGCGACACTGACAGCGTGGTCCGCCGACGTATGCGCGATGCGGTTAACGAAATGTCTCATTACGCCGAGTACGATTACCTGATTTTCAACGACTCATTTCAGCAGGCGCTGATTGACCTGACAGCAGTCGTGAGTGCCTCCCGACTCGAACGTGCCGCGCAGCAATCACGCCACCGCGAATTGCTGGATTCACTCGTAGCGCCTTAGCTAAGTCCTTGTTATGATTGTTAGTCCCGTCGCCAAACTACCGTTTTAAAGGATTTGCATCATGGCTCGAGTGACCGTTGAAGACTGCCTGCCCGCCGTCGACAATCGATTTGATTTGGTGCTGGTCGCCAGTCGCCGTGCTCGCCAGCTCGCCATGGGTGCAATGCCACTGGTCGAAATCGAAAACGATAAACCGACGGTCGTTGCGCTGCGCGAAATTGCCGCGGGAGTCATGAACCAGGAAATTCTTGATGAAATTGAGGCCAAAGAGCGCGCCGCAGAAGAATTCGAGCTCGCGGCCGAATTTGCCGAACAGCGGGCCACACAACCCGAACAAGATGAACAAGGGGAGTTCTAAGCTCCAATTCCTGCGGATCGGCGCCGGGCGAAGTCAACATGCCAATTCGCAACACAAATACCCACCCCAGGCAAAGGAAGCCCATTAGCGCGCCCGGGGACGATGCACGGACACCATGAGCAGTGTCGCGGAAAAAGTCGTTGAGACCCCTGCCGCCCCGGTCTTGCGTATCGATGACCTGTGCCGGCGCACACGGTCCTATCTCGAAAACGACCAAATCAAAAAGGTCAGGCAAGCCTACCGCTTCGGTGCCGCAGCGCACGAGGGCCAGACCCGCCAGAGCGGCGAACCCTATATCCAGCATCCGTTAGAAGTGGCCAAGATCCTGGCCGACATGCAGATGGATCACGAGACGCTGGTCGCCGCGATCCTGCACGATGTCATCGAAGATACGCCCGTGGTCAAAGACCGCATCGTCGAAGAGTTTGGTGCCGAGGTTGCAGACATCGTAGACGGGCTGAGCAAGCTCACTCAAATCGAGTTCGAATCGCACGCAGAGGCGCAGGCGCAGAACTTTCAGAAGATGCTGATGGCCATGGCCGATGACATCAGGGTCATCCTGGTGAAACTCGCCGACCGCCTGCACAACATGCGCACGCTCGGCGCACTCGCACCTCAAAAACGGCGCCGTATCGCGCGCGAAACGCTGGATATTTACGCCCCCATTGCGCAGCGGCTCGGCATGAATGCGATCCGACTGGAGCTTGAAGAACTCGG
>CAXGUU010000081.1:0-11635 GCA_964012875.1 uncultured bacterium | reverse complement strand
ACTCAAGATTACTGACAGCAGCGGTTTGTACAGGCCGCCGTCGTGATTACTGCCGCTGTGGCTTCTCGCCAGACGTCGGGTTGGAAAATGGGCGGCAAAGGTTAATCGATCGAGATCGCATCAACAAGCGACCAGCGTGCGCAGAACCCAACCGGTTCAACCTGCTAGTCCCCGAATTCAAGTAACGTCCAGGTTTGTCGGCCCGGTTTGAGAAAAGTGCTGGGGGACGTCTCATTTCGTTCCAGTCTCACCAGCCCGATACGAGGCGCGCACCACTCGCTGGCTTTGACCACAACGTCAGCGACGGAGTTGTCCCGATCAGTTTGAACTGCACGGTCCCCGGTGCTGTCAATGCGCAGGCAATCCGCGAAGGTGCCGGCGGGTGTCGTGATGCGCTCGCTGACGGCCGCGACGCGTTTACTTATGCTCAATGGCAGGTGTCGAACACGTAGTCGATCCTGCCTTGCGAACGTACGGCTTTCGATGAGCCCCGACGTTGAAGTGACCGACCATACCTGATCGTGCGGGATGATGAGTCGTGGTTTCTCATCAAACTGTGTCCCCAGCGCTGGGTCTCAACCCTTGCAGTCGTTGGACACCAGCATCCGTGATCGCGATTAAGTCGCGGGAACGCAGCTGTAAGTATTGCACCACGGCCTCGCCAATCCACCCGCGCTGTGCTGCTCCGTTGCGCACGAGGTGGCGGGTATGATGCTCGTCATCAAGAATAGTTTCGCTGATGTCGCAAGGCCACCAATGGTCCTGTGTTAGCGGGTAGTAGTCGTGTTCGCCACCATCGCTGCCCGACAAAAGGGTCGGAACAAAGATGAGGCGGGCCATAGGGTCCCAATGGTAAGAAGAAATCAGATGAATCAAAAAGCCAAAGGTCCAGCCGGCGGGTAGGTCGATAGCTTGAACGATTGGGGCGACAGGTTAAATCAACAGTTTCAGGTTTCCCGCCCGCAGACGGGAAACAGAGATGGCAGCAATGAACGCTGAGAACGGGTGCTACGTACTCAAGCTCTGGTCGTTGGTGTAGAAGGTCCCTTCGAGTTCGCGGTCGTCGTTCAACTGCAGCCGCACCAGCACGCGAGCACCGATAGCGCGGGCCCGACTGAAAACCTCGTCGGAGTTTTCAAAGGGGATGTACTGTCCATTCAGGTCCTGATAGCCATCAAACCGCGGCCATTCGAACAGTTCCAAGTTGGAGATTGCATTCATTGTTATTCCCCGTGCGGTGTTCTTTGTCACACGGAGCGGCAACTACCGTACCAATCTTGTAACTCGCTGATTTCCCGGCAAAGGGCTTTCGAAATCCACGCTACTGACCACAGCTTTGTGACGAAACGCACATTTCGCCTTGTACGCCACGAGCCTATCGTGAGCTATGTGTCACCTGCAGACGACGGATTCCGTTATCACGACCGCTGTGCGCGTACGCAGGCAAAAGAACCGACAATCGCGATCGCCGCGTTAGGTAGGAGCGCGACGAGGCCGGCATGCAGGCCGGCAATCTTGCCTTTCTGGACGAAGGAGAAATCGCCGAACACGAGAAGTAAGGACGCTAAAATGCCAACTGTGATGCCGGCCAGGACCGGGCCGCCGCGCAATCCATTCCACCTGATGCCGATGATGAACGCCGGCATGAGCTGTATGAGCAGGTCGATTTTTCTGTCCATCAATGCCACCAGTGATGATTCCTCCCGAAGTATCAGCGCCAGCGCGATTAGGACGACGATGACGCCCCACGAAAATACTTTCCCGATTTTCGTCAATTGCGCCTGCGTCGCGTCGGGGACGATATGATTGGCGCAGACGTCTTTGGTAAGCATCGATGAAATCGACAGTAGCGCAGAATCCGCGGTGGACATCATCGCGGCGAGGACCGCCGACAAGGTGACGACAACCAGACCGTATCCGAGGGCGGAATGGCTCTGGATTTCTCTGAGCACCCGGCCAAAGATCTGGTCAGCAGATGCGCCCTCAAGTCCCGGCAGGTAGGCAAGCGCCATGATGCCCGCTATGAGTGAAATGATCATTGTTGGCAGCGGCATGAACGCCATAACGGCAAGCGAGCGCTTCAATACGGCTTCGGAACGTGCCGCGTAAATCCGCTGAATGGCTTGAGGATAAAGGCAGATTCCAAACCCCACGGCAATGATGTAACTGAACCATTCGCGGCAGCGGTCAGCATCCGGCGGTCGGGCCAGGCGCGTTCCGTTCGCCAGATCGCGCTCGAGGATAATTTTTGTTGCCTCCGTGAGCGGGCCGAATCGTTCGAACAGCAAGGCCAGCAGAACCGCAAAACCGACTGCCAGAATGGCGCCTTGCAGCGCATCGGTCCAGGCAACCGCTCGCAGGCCACCGAGTGTGCCGTAGATAACCATAATCGTTGCCAAGACGATTACGCCAGCGATATAGGCTGAGCCGCCGCTATCGTGCGCAAGACCTTGCATGGCCCGACCCATTGCCATCAGTTGAGCAAGCAGAAAGTTGCACAGGACAGCGATCATGATGACGGTAATGAACAATGTGAGTGCTCGATTGGTGTAGCGATCCTGAATAAAGTCAGCGGGAGTCAGGTAGCCGCGTTCACGCGACAGGCGATGAAGCTTTGGTGCGAACAACAAGTAGGCGACAACCACCGCGGTCATAAAATGCAAGCTCAAGATCCACGCGTACCCGATGCGGTAGGTTGCGCCCGTGAAGGCAAAAAACGTATTGCCACTGTATTGGGTCGCAAACAGCGTCAGGAACAGCACCGTGAAACCAAAACCTTTGCCGGCGAGGTAGAAATCTTTCATGGTGTCGGCGGCACGCGCCCGCTTCGCGACCAGGCCGATGCCAATTAGTGACAGCAGGTAGACGGCGATGAAGCTCCAGGCGCCGAACCCAAGCGGTACGAGGTTATTCATCGTCCTGCTCTTGGGCGCTACGGTTGAACATCAGACTTGCCGTGAGCACCGAAGCCAGAAACGATACTCCGATAGCGACAATTACCCAGCCGGGCATTCCGAACCAAATCACGTTGTGCTCCGCTGGCCAGTACCAGGGCACCGCCAATGTGAGTAGGGCGAGATAAATGATGAATATTATGTTGTTCATGGTCTGACTAGCGTCGGAGCCATCAAAACCAGCGGGCCCCAGATCCGGCATTAGACACCGGACGACAGGCGTCCATCCACAATTGTTGTGTCCTCAGGTGCTGATGCGCATGACCACGTCGCACTTCCGAATATTCTTCCGCGCGATCGCCAGTTGCTGAATAGTCACGCGAGTGGGTTGTCTACGAACAGCACCTGAGCCGGCCCGTGCCCGCTTTTACAGTAGGCATCGAGCACCGTGCCACCATTGAGGTTATGCGGCACCGCTACGACTGGGTCAGGAAAATTCTGCGGTCGAGGCCAGATAGACGGCCGCCTGCGTGTGGTCGGTGCGGCGGGCTTTGGCACTGGGCATGGTTAAGGCACGAGTTTCCGCACGTGCCCCCGCTGTTACCAGCATTCATCCCTAATCCATAGCGCGTCCAAGAACCCGCACAACGTACGTCCTGCATTCGGCGTTCGCGAGTTCGGGTTCAGTGCGCTTTTTTGAGGGCTTTGACTGCGCGTTCCAGGCCGTCGACGGTCAATGGGAACATACGGTCGGCCATTAGCTCCTTCACCATACCTATTGATGGGATATGACCCCAGTATTCTTCCGGCTGCGGGTTCAGCCATACCGCGTACGGAAAAATTGCCATCATCCGGGCCATCCAGGTCGCGCCGGCCTCTTCGTTCCAGTGCTCGACACTGCCGCCGACAGCCATAATTTCATAGGGGCTCATGGTGGCGTCACCTACGAACACCATTTTGTGGTCAGCGCCGTAGGTATTCATCACCTGGCTGGTCGGAATCCTGACGTTGGCACGCATGCTGTTATCGCGCCAAACAGTTTCATAGAGGAAGTTGTGGAAGTAGTAATGTTCGAGGTGCTTGAATTCCGCGCGTGCCGCAGAAAACAGTTCCTCACAGACCTTGACGTAAGGATCCATTGAACCGCCGACATCAAGGAACAGCAGTACCTTTACGGCGTTATGGCGTTCGGGCACCATCTTGATGTCCAGCAAGCCCGCGTTGCGAGCCGTAGAGCGAATGGTGTCATCAAGGTCAAGTTCGTCGACCGCACCTTCACGGGCAAAACGTCGCAGTTGACGGAGCGCGAGCTTGATGTTCCGCGTGCCCAGTTCCACCTGGTCGTCCAGGTTGCGAAAGTCTCGTCGGTCCCAAACCTTTACGGCCCGACCTTCACGCCCTTCATCCTGGCCGATGCGAATACCTTCAGGGTTGTAACCTTCCGCCCCGAACGGCGAGGTGCCACCGGTACCGATCATTTTGTTGCCGCCGTGATGCGCCTTCTTCTGTTCCTCTAGGCGCTCCCGCAGCGTTTCCATCAATTTATCCCAGCCGCCGAGCGCTTCAATCTTGGCTTTTTCCTCGTCACTCAGATTGAGTTGTTTCTGCATCTGCAGCCATTCCATCGGGATTTCGCCGAAAATTTCATCGAACAAGGTTTCCTGTCCGCGGAAATGTTCGCCGAAGACCTGATCAAAGCGGTCGAAATAGCGTTCATCTTTGACCAGGGCGGTGCGCGCCAGATAGTAAAAGTCGTCGATGCTAAAACCGGCGACTCGCGCGTCCATTGCGCCCATCAGGCTCAGGTACTCGGTAATGGATACCGGTATCTGGACCTTGCGCAGCTTGTAGAAGAGTTCAGTTAGCACCGGTCCGTCTCGACATGAAGACGAGGCGTTCGAACAGGTGCATGTCCTGCTCGTTTTTCAGCAATGCGCCGTAAAGTTTTGGGATTGCTTTGCGCGAGTCTTTATCGCGTAAGGCTTCGGGCGGGATATCTTCGGCAACGAGTAGCTTGATCCAGTCGAGGAGTTCGGAGGTTGATGGCCGTTTTTTCAATCCTGGAATATCGCGCAGCTCGAAAAAACATTCCATCGCTTCTGCGAGCAAGTGCTTTTTGATATCGGGGTAATGTACCTTCACGATTTCGTCCATGGTCTCGCGCTCAGGAAAGGCGATGTAGTGAAAAAAGCAGCGCCGCAAAAATGCGTCGGGTAATTCTTTTTCGTTATTACTCGTGATGATAATGATCGGTCGATGCGCGGCCTTGATCGTTTCCTTGGTTTCGTAGACGTAGAACTCCATTCGGTCCAACTCTTGGAGCAGATCGTTTGGAAACTCGATATCAGCTTTATCGATTTCATCGATCAGCAGGACCGGTTGGACATCTGATGCGAATGCTTCCCATAGTTTCCCCCGAACGATGTAGTTGGCAATGTCCTGAACCGCATCGTCTCCAAGTTGGGAGTCGCGCAACCGAGCGACAGCGTCGTACTCGTACAGGCCCTGGGCAGCCTTGGTGGTGGACTTGATATGCCATTGGATCAGCGGTCGTCCCAGTGCATTGGCAACTTCTTCAGCCAGCATGGTCTTACCAGTACCAGGTTCGCCCTTGACCAATAATGGCCGCTGCAGGGTCACGGCGGCATTGACAGCCATCATGAGATCTTCAGTCACGATGTAGGTATCGGTACCGGTGAAACGTTCGTTCGACATATTTTTCAGTATCCAGAATTCGCGGCGGCCATTGTAAAGCATGGAAAGCGTAGGTATTCAAACTGCAAAATTGCCGCTTGGGGTCGTACTTTCCGCGGCCATGACAGCGACCTGTTGTGGCGTGGTGGCGGCCGACTCGGATGACGCGATCGCCCGATTTCTCGACGGCGACCACGGGCAGGCAGTCTCCGGACTCCGTGGTCCGGCGGCCGTTGGCGACGCGGCTGCACAGTACTACCTGGGACTCGCATACGCCCACGGCTGGGGTGTGATCCGAGATGACATTCGTGCAGTCGGCTGGTACCAGCAGGCCGCCGACGGCGGAAACCGCAAGGCGCAGTTCAATCTTGCGATGTGTTTTCTCAAAGGGGTGGGTACCGGGCAGGATTTCGAGCGGGCGCGGTCGTACTTCAGCATGGCGGCGGGTTTCGGCGATGGATTTGCCGAGCACCAGCTCGGTTTGATGGCCTATCGAGGGGTCGGCAGCCCGCGTGATTTCGAGACCGCGGAGGTGTGGTGGACGGCGGCGGCTGAAATGGGAAATGCGCAATCAGCATTCAATCTGGGCACCATGCATCGTCAGGGCATCGGAAGGCCGAGAAACTTCAGCGAAGCCGTGCGCCATTGGCGGCGCGCGGCTGCTGGCGGATCAGCCGAAGGTCAGAACGCACTGGCGATGGCCTATATGCGTGGCGCGGCAGTAGCGTTAAGCCTTTGCGAAGCGTGGGCGTGGTTTCGCATCGCCGCAGACAATGGTTTGAAAGTCGCACAAATCAATGCCGAGGTGCTCATGCTGGCTTTCGTTGAATCGGACATCGAGAACGCGAACCGGCGTTACACCACCATCAACGAAGCGCTCGATAACGGGACGTATCTTGACCATGCTCAACCGAATCCCTAGCGACGCGCGTGGTATCGCGCGACAAGGTGCGATGCGGTCGCTATTCCAGGGCAGCTGTCATGCCCCCGCGGCAAAATAAAGCTCAATCTGGCCCGTTAATTGTCTGCTTGCGTTTTAAAACTAACAGTTCGGACTTTTCCAGCAAGCGGCTGCCGCGATCAGCCGGAAGTTTATTGATTGGCACCAGATAGTTGGCGCGTTCTTCGGTTGAGGCGTTGTCTTCAACCATATCCGTTTATTGTGTCGAGCGAGGATCGTCGGGTCAGGCATCAAGATCTGGTATCAGTGAACTTTTCAGTTGCGCAATCTGGTCTTTCAGTCGTAGCTTGCGCATTTTAAGGCGCTTCAAGTGAAGCTGGTCGGACTCGGGCTTGAGCGATAACTCGGCAACCTCGTGGTCCAGAATCCGGTGCTCACTTTGCAGTTCCAGTAGGCGACGTTGAACCGATTTCAATTCATCGTTTGACACGTCGGTTGGACACTTAAGGGTTTAACTGGTAGCAATATATTTACGCGTTTCTGAAGGGATCAAATCAGAGCGTACTCATGCGGAGGGGCGGGGTAGAACCAGCAGTTCCGCGGGTTCGACAGCCCTCTATAGCGGAGCCTGACTGGCCAGGCATTGAAGAGTCTATGGCATCTGCCGGTGAATTACTTCACATTTTTTGACATTTTCTGAGAAATCCACGAGACCTTCATCACACTCGCTGCAGCGCCCATGGTTAAACGCCTTACTGTTTATCTATTATCAGGAAGACCAGCGGCCCTGACGGGCAGGGCGGCGCGGCACCACGATCGAAGAAGCGCGGAGTGCAAATAAACCATGCGTTACGAGCTATGACCGCTCAAAAAACGGATTTTGACGGACACATCGATGCCCTGGTACCCATTGGCAGCCTGGCGGCGAACAGCCGGGAGCAATCATTTTTGAGCAGGGCGGCAAAGTATCCTGGACGTTCTATCTGCTGAGCGGTCAGGTTGAACTGATTTCAGATGGTCAGGTCATATTGCAGCTCAGTGGCGAGAGCAGTGATGCCCAGCACCCGATGGCCCAGCTGTAGCCGCGGAAAATGTCGGCGCGCGCTCAGTAGTGCGGTCAGTCTACTTCAATGCCAGCGCCGGTTGCTTGAGAAGCTTTCAGCGCTGGAAGCGGCAGATGAATTCTGCGAAGTCACCGTCGCCGAGATTGACAGCGAGGACACGGACGACTGGATGACGCGTATGCTGCAGTCGCGGTTATTCGCGAGCCTGCCGGCATCGAATGTTCACCGAATCTTCGGCCTCCTCGAACATTTCAAGGTCACTAAAGACCAAATGGTCGTGAAGCAAAGTGAGCCGGGTGACTATTGCCATGTCATCGTGAGCGGTCGCGCAGAAATTACGCGCGCCGCTGCGCCGGACGCACCCGATTACCGTCTCGCGCTGATCGGAGCCGCGATGATCTGCGGTGACCCGGCAACGAGTGACTGGGCGTGTTCAGAATTTCCGAACAGCGTCTAAAAAGCAATCCTGATGTTGCCGTCGGGGTGTGCCAGGTTGACCCACACCGCTGTCCCCCCGGACAGGCACACCAGCCCCTCCTTACGATTGTTGCCATTGGTGCTGAACTCGAAACGGTAAAGTCTAAGCAGGCCCAGACGCCGATTTGATTTCGCAATCCTGAGGCCCGCCATGGTTACCGACTGGTCGAGGCGCTGGAAAGCCAGTTCTGTGCACAGCCGGGATGACAGCTCGTCCGCCGTTTCCCGGCCCTGGGCCAACCATGTCCACGCGCCGACGATGGCGCCGAGGGCCAGTAAAAAATTCAGATCGGTGAATGACACTCGGCTTGGTAGGTCAGAAACTCGGATTGAAAGGTCCTGAACACACCACCTCTGACGATCAAGCGTGCGCCGGTAAGAATTTGCTGGTCTTCAATTTGGAGATCACTGGCTAGTCTTCCGAACGTGAGGCGCAGAGCGGCAGTTCGTCATCAGCACTACCAATCGCGATGGCGATCGGTCGGCAGCAAACTTCGCAGTCTTCAATATACGATTGATGATCGGCCGACGGATCGACCAGGATGCTGATGTCCTCGCCGCAGTAGGGGCAGCTAAAAAAATTTTCAATTTGGTCTTGCAACGTACAAGCGGTCTCAAAAATTCGCAGTGGCGCCGACGGCTGTTTTCATACAGTTCAGGGCGCGAGAAGCGTGGTCTAGTCGCGAAAATTCTTAAACTGCAACGGGTAGTTAAGTTCCGTTTCCTGAAGCGCCTTGATGATGTCCTGCAGGACGTCTCGTTTTTTTGCAGTCACGCGAAGTTGATTCTGTTTAAACTGTGCCTGAGCCTTGAGCTTCGTTTCTTTGATGAGCTTAATCAGCTTACGGGCAAGGTCGCTATCAATCCCCTCACGCACGGTAATGGGAAGAGTCGCTTCGGCGACATTGCTACTCACGCTACCAATTTCGATGCAGTCGATGTCAATGCCTCGGCTGGTCATTTTGGATTGCAGAATCTCGAGCATCTGGCGCGTTTGAAATTCTGCTTCGGCCACCAGTTTAATGACGTCGTCGCCGCGCTCGACTCGCGCGTTACTACCCTTGAAATCGAATCGGTTTGCGAGTTCCCGCGTGGTCTGGTCAATAGCATTGACGAGTTCATGTTGGTCAATTTCGGATACGACGTCGAAACTGGGCATCTGTAGACTCCTGCAACATAACTTTAAAAACCGGACTTCCGACCTTACCTGTCCTCATTCGGCAGGCCGAAATTATAGCTGCCGTCGGTATTCGGACCGTACCACGCGGTAGCCCGGGGTGTCCGAATTACAATAGGCGTCCAATTCGCTCGGAATGTAGAACCAAGCAGGCCCAAAAACATGTCAACACCATCCTTTGAGCCGACAGGCGAAACAACAATTCCGACGCTTGGCGTGACGCTTCAGCACTTTCGGCACCGGTCGACCGGCGCGCAGCATTTTCATCTCTTGGCAGACGACCAGAACAACGCGTTTATGGTCGCATTTCCGACACTGCCAAATGACTCAACCGGGGTCGCGCACATCCTCGAGCATACGACGCTCTGTGGCAGTCAGAAGTTCCCGGTGCGTGACCCGTTTTTCATGATGTTAAGGCGATCGCTGAACACCTACATGAATGCCTTCACCTCCGGAGATACGACGGCCTATCCGTTCGCGACCCAGAATCGAAAAGATTTCGAAAATCTCCTGTCAGTCTATCTCGATGCCGTTTTCTTTCCGCGTCTGCATGAACTCGATTTTGCCCAGGAAGGCTGGCGCGTAGAGGCGACGAAGGACGGCGCCGGGCTTGAATTTCACGGCGTGGTGTTCAATGAAATGAAGGGTGCGATGAGTTCGCCTGTTGCGCGCTTGTGGCAACACGTTCACACGGCGATATTTCCCGATACGGTTTATCGACATAACAGCGGCGGCGAACCCCTGGCGATACCGGATTTGAACTATCAAGCGCTACGAGATTTTCATTCTCGCTATTACCGGCCGTCGAACGCGGTGTTCATGACTTATGGCAGTTTCCCAGTTGCCGAGCACCAACAGCAGTTTGAATCGCTCGCGCTTGCACGGTTTGAGAACGGAGGTGTTCATTACAGGGCGCCAACCCAGACTCGTCGTTCGCAAACCAATGAGCTAGTTTGCCAGTACCCGTCAGAATCTGATTCAGATTCTGCGACTCATATTGTGTGGGCCTGGTTGTTGAATGACGCCGTTGAGGTTCGGCAAAGCATCGAAGCGCATTTCCTGTCATCGCTGCTGCTTGAGCACAGCGCGAGCCCGCTGCGGCAGTTCCTCGAAACGACTGAGCTGGCACAGGCACCATCTGAACTTTGCGGGATTGATGATTCGGCACGCCAGTTGCTGTTTATTTGCGGCGTGGAAGGAAGCAGTCCGGACGCGGCGGCGGCGTTGGAACAAACCATGTTTGAAGTGCTCGAACGCGTTGCCCGCGATGGTGTCAGCAGCGAGGTGCTGGGGGCAATTGTCGACCGCTTGGAACTTGCACAACGGGACATCGGTAGCGGTGGCTACCCCTACGGTCTGCAGGTCATGGGCCGATTACTGCCGGCGGCCGTTTACGGTGGGGATCCTGTCGCTGCCCTGAATATCGACACTGTGCTTACCGACCTGCGTCAATCCATTCGGGATCCTGAATTCGTACCGGGATTGATTCGCCGGTGCCTGCTCGAGAACAACCACCGTGTGCGCATCACCATGGTGCCCGACGATCAGTTTGCCGCTCGCGAGCGCGCGGACGAAAAGCAGCTATTGGCCGATCTGAGTGAGTCAATTGGGCTTGCCGGAATAGCTGACGTCAAAGCCCGCGCGGCGGCGCTGCGCGAGCGCCAGAGCCAGGTTGACGATGAAAACATCCTGCCAAAGGTCACTTTGGCTGACGTTCCGGCCGCAACGCCACTGGTTCAGCCCCGGCAGGAAAAAAATGACGGCGTTTCCTGTGATCTTTACGATTGCGCCGCCAACGGCGTATTCCGATTCAAGGCTGCCTACCCGCTGCCATTGCTGACGCCTGAGGAGATTCGTGAGCTGCCTCTGTTTTGCGAATACCTGACCGAACTCGGGCACGGTACGGAAGCCTATCTCGACGTGCAGCGGCGGCGCGCCTTGTGTGGTGATTTTTCGGCCTATGCCCTGGTGCGGCCGAACCTCGGAGCGGCGGCAGATGATCCAAGCGGTGTGCACGCCTACCTGGTGGTGGCAGCGAAGGGCCTGAACCGCAAACGCCGCGAACTGATCGAGAATGTCCATGAAATCGTTCACGGCACCCGATTCGACGAATCTGAACGCCTTCGCGATCTGCTGCTCCAGTCCCGCGCCGAAGCCGAGCAGTCGGTCAGTGACCGCGGCCATGCGCTGGCTATCGCCAACGCAGGGCGTGCATTGACCCCGACGGCACGCCTCGAGGATTTGTGGAATGGTCCGCGCAGTGTTCACAGACTAATCGAAGATGCCGCTGACGGTTGTATTCAGGCACGTGTGGAATCGCTCAGCACCGCATTCGCGTCGATTCAGCAAAAGACCATCGCGCGCAACCCGAGACTGGCACTGATCGGCGACAGTGAATCATTATCGTCTGGCGGTGGTGATTGCATAT
>CAXGUU010000080.1:0-11659 GCA_964012875.1 uncultured bacterium | reverse complement strand
GTGTGTCAGTAACAATGTCGATGCACCCATACGGGCAGCCGCCAGCGCCGCCTCTGTACCAGCATGGCCGCCGCCAACAACAATGACATCAAAGTGTTCGGGATGTTCCATATTCGCCTACCGAGCAACTGTCCGGAACCAGGCTGACGTAAGCGGCCAGGTCAACGGGGCGCCAAGGATACTGCCGCGCGGGCTGGTTTTGAAGCGATTGCGTGCGCGTAGCGGATGCCGAAGCGGGGCTGAAATCGGTCCCGGGCCTGAGATTGCGCCGCAGCCCTCCGGCATTGGTTGATTCGACGGAGGTGACCGCGATTCAATGGAACGCCAGGTGTGACTCGAAAATCTCGCTGCACTTCTCCCATGCAAATTGACTGGCATGGGCAACGCAATCATCACGATTCAGTTTGAGCGCGCCAGAGATTGCGAGCTTGAGATCCGCGTCCAGAACGCCACTGCGGCCGTCGGCGACAACGTCAACAGGACCTTGGACCGGGTAAGCCGCGACCGGGAGCCCGCATGCCATCGCTTCAAGCAAAACCAGGCCGAACGTATCGGTGTGGCTGGGAAACACGAATACATCGCCGCCGGCAAGGTGTCGCGCAAGATCTCGTCCGAACCGGGGGCCCAGGAAATGTGTATCGGTAAACACTTCCGACAGTTTTTCACGATCAGGGCCGTCCCCGATCACTATCTTCGAACCCCACAGGGGCAGACGCAAAAAAGCTTCGATATTCTTCTCTACCGCGACCCGTCCCATATAAATATGTATCGGGCGCGGCAACCCGTAGTCGATTGGTTCGTCGGGATTGAACACACTGCAATCAACGCCCCGACCCCAGATGCGCAGGTTTTCGAACCCGCGTTCAACCAGCCTTCGACGTTGCGATTGCGTGGGCACAAGCGTGCACTCGGCCCTAGTGTGGTAGCGCCGCAAATACGCATATGACCAACTCACCGGAAGCGGTGCCCGCATACGGATGTATTCCGGGAACTGAGTATGAAACGAGGTCGTAAATTTGAGTCCGTGTTTGATCGCGTACCGGCGTGCCGCGTGACCGATCGGGCCTTCGGTCGCGATATGAAGGGCGTCCGGGCGAAATCGGTTGAGGCACCGGCTAACGCCTGATTGCGGTCTCAGCGCCAGCCGAATTTCCGGATAAGTCGGGCACGGCAGCGTGCGGAACATTTGCGGGGAGATGAATTCGACCTCATGTCCGCGAGCGATGAGATGGGCGCCTGTGGTTTCCAGCGTTCTCACTACGCCATTGACCTGCGGGTGCCATGCATCGGTGACGATGGCGATGCGCTTGTCGCTCATGCTGCCTGCTCCAGAGCCTTGTCCCGGGCGTCGGCGTTGTTTCTGTCTAAATCAATCGAGCCGTCGCGATGCTCAATGATTGCCGTACAGCTTTCGACCCAATCGCCGCAATTGTGATAGCTGATGTCACCGATACGTGTGATCTCTGCGCGATGAATATGGCCGCAGACAACGCCGTCGACACCGCGCCGACTCGCTTCGTGCGCCACGACTTCCTCGTACCGACTGATGAACTTGACCGCGTTTTTGACCTTGTGCTTCAAAAAACCGGCCAGCGACCAATAGGGGTAGCCCAATCGCCGCCGGACCTGATTGACCAGCATGTTGGTGCCGAGCAGCGCTTCATACGCGCACGAGCCCAACTGTCCTACCAGTCGTGACGACAACACGGCCGCGTCGAACTGATCGCCATGCAACACCAGAAATCGCTTGCCATCGTTGGTCTGATGAATGGCCTGACGACAAATCTTAATATTGCCGAATTCGTGGCCGCAGAAATCCTTCAGATATTCGTCATGATTGCCGGGCACGTAGAGTATTTTCGTGCCGTGCTTCGCTTTCCCAAGCAAGGTGCGCAGGACGTCGTTATGGGATTGGGGCCAATAGATTCGGCGTTTGAGCTGCCAGATGTCGAAAATGTCGCCAACGAGATACAGGTATTCGCATTCGAAACCGCGCAGAAATGCCAACAGGCTCTGCGCCTGACAGCCACGCGATCCTAGGTGAATATCGGAAATCCAAACGCTGCGGAAGCGCTGGGTCGAGGGATGCTGAATCGTCGGAGCCATTAAGGCACGTCCTAATACACGAGCGGGTCACATCGTTAAGAAACAGGGACCTTATACCTACAAAATATGAAGGTTTAGTTACGCCTCCGCGTGCTCCCCGCGGTACCAGGAAACCGCTAGCACCCGGATTCGAACCATTCTGGTTCGAGATCGAAGACGTCCTCGACACTCGGAGGCCAGTCGTCCTGCGCGAGGAAATTTTTGTGGCCGGCACAGGTATCCGCTTCTTGACGGATGAGATGGTGATGGCCAGAATTCCTCGGGTCTCGCCCGCGGTGTTCGAGCCAGAACCGGACGGACAATTTCCGAGTCTGGCGAATTGCGTCTGGTCGCTCCGGCCGCAGCGCTGGCCACTACAGAACCAAACATACAAACGACAAGACCGCTCAACGCGGTGTACTGGGCGGGTCGGAGCATCTGACGTGACGAATGCGGCCCGCTGGTTCACACGACATAAGTAACGGTACTGAATAGCATGGATACTTTGATAGAAGTCGGCGGGCTGAGTAAGCAATTCGGCGACCTGACCGCGGTAAGTAATATCTCGCTCAGCGTGAAACGCGGCGAGGTTCTCGGCTTTCTCGGTCCGAATGGTGCCGGCAAATCGACCACCATGAAAATGATTACCGGCTTTCTAAGCCCTACAGCAGGACGCATCAGTGTGGCCGGATTTGATATCGACGATTCGGCGCTTGAAGCCAAAAAGCGTATCGGATATCTGCCCGAAGGCGCGCCTGCCTACGGCGAAATGACGCCGGCGGGATTCCTTGATTTCATTGCCGACGTTCGCGGCATTCCAGGACCCGAAAAAGCTGCGCGGATCCAGGAGGTTGTCGGCAAGATTCACCTTGAACACGTGCTGCATCAGCGCATCGAAACTCTGTCGAAAGGGTTCAAACGGCGTGTGGGCCTCGCCCAGGCGATCCTGCATGATCCCGAGATTCTGATAATGGACGAACCAACCGACGGTCTTGATCCAAACCAGAAACATGAAGTTCGGACCCTGATCCAGGAAATGGCAGCCGAGAAAGCAATCATCATTTCGACCCATATCCTCGAAGAAGTTGATGCGGTGTGCAGCCGAGCCATCATCATCGCGCAGGGCGAACTCATTTTCAGCGGCACGCCCAAGGAACTTGCCGCTCGCTCGCACTACCATAACGCCGTGACACTCGTGGTTGCACCCGACCAGGTGGCAACGCTTGAGCCAGCTTTAACGGCACTCTCCGAAGTCGCCGCGGTCGAACAGGAAGCAAAAGACGGTCACAGCCGACTGACCGTGATCGCAGAGCGTAATCAGCAACCGGCGGCCAGAGTTCAGCAGGTGCTCCGGGACCTGAAGCTCGATCCCATCGAGTTCTACATCGAGCATGGTCACCTGGACGAAGTCTTTCGCGCGATCACCCTGTCATCCGGCGAAAGCGGCGAGGTTCACCGAACATGAGCGGATTACTCACAATTTTCAGACGCGAACTGAAGGCTTATTTTGCGACCCCGGTTGCTTACGTCTTCATCGTTATCTTCCTGGTTCTGATCGGCGTTTTCACGTTTTACGTCGGTGGCTTTTATGAGCGCGCGCAGGCCGACCTGGAGCCTTTTTTCCAGTTTCATCCATGGCTGTATATGTTCCTGCTGCCCGCGATCTCGATGCGCCTGTGGTCAGAAGAGCGCAAAGCAGGCACCCTCGAACTGCTGCTCACGCTCCCCGTATCACTCGGCGCCAGCGTGCTCGGAAAATTTCTCGCGGCGTGGTGTTTCACGGCACTCGCGCTGGCCGGCACCTTCCCCATCTGGATCACGGTGAACTACCTTGGCGATCCAGACAACACTGTGATCGCCGCCGGGTACATCGGCAGCTTATTGATGGCTGGCGGTTTTCTCGCCATAGGCTCCTGCATATCCGCCATGACAAAAAACCAGGTGATCGCCTTTGTAATCAGCTTCGTCATCTGCTTCGCATTTAATCTGAGCGGCTTCCCCATGGTCATCGATATATTCAGCGCCTGGGCACCCCAGGCGATCGTAGACGTCATTTCCTCGTTCAGCTTCCTTACGCACTTCAACTCGATACTTAAGGGTGTGATCGATCTTCGTGACCTGATTTTCTTCACAACCCTTATTGCATTTTGGTTATACGCCAACGTGCTCGCGATCGAAATGAACAAGGGTAAATGACAGATGAAGACAACAAGCAACTCATCGAAACAGCGGATCAAGCCATGAATCGTAATCTCGTGACCGGCACCGGACTCGTCGTCGCTCTGGCATTGTTTCTCGGCGTCAACATCATCAGTAACCAGGCATTTACATCCTGGCGTCTGGATGTCACTGAAAACAACCTCTACACCTTGTCGGAGGGCACGCGAAATATCCTGGATGGCATCGAAGAGCAGGTCACCATCCGTTTGTACTACTCAGCCAAACAATTCGCCGGCGTGCCGCAGTTACTGAACTATGGCAAACGCGTCCGCGACATGCTCGAGGAATACGTAGCCGCCAGCGGAGGCAGCGTACGCCTGCTGGTCATTGATCCCGAACCGTTCTCAGAAGCCGAAGATGAAGCCGTCGGCTATGGTGTGCGTCAGCTCGCAATCAGTGCAGGTGGCGAGGTTGGCTACCTTGGTGTCGTGGGTACCAATACCACCGATGACATCGAGGCTCTGCCACTGCTGAGCCCCGAGCGCGAAGACGCGCTTGAATATGAATTGACGAAAATGATTTACCAACTGGCCGAACCGAAGAAAAGGGTTATCGGCGTTATCACCGGACTGCCGGTATTCGCCCCGCCACCAGACCCTGTTACCGGCCGCGCTTCAGGCGCTGACTGGACTGCGCTGGTGCTGCTGCGCGAACTCTACGAAGTGCTCGAACTTGCGTTCGATGTCGACGCTATCGACGAAGAGATTGATACCCTGCTCGTGATTCATCCCAAAGACCTGTCGCGCGCAACGCAGTACGCGATTGACCAGTTCATCCTGGGTGGCGGTAAAGCCATGGTCTTTGTTGATCCGATGGCAGAACAGGATGCCGCACAACCTGACCCGGAACGGCCGGGCGTGTTGCCCGAACTTGGATCCAACCTTGAAACCATGTTGGAGAAGTGGGGCTTAACGATGACAGCCGACAAGGTGATAGGCGATCCGACAAGCGCCGTACGCGTCAGCTTTCGGAGCCAGCGCGGACCGCAGGAAGTCGAATACCTGCCGTGGCTGCAGCTGCAGGCTGAATCGCTGAACAGCGATGACTTCATCACCAATGAGCTAAACGTCATCAACGTGGGTACCGCAGGTTCACTGACCATCGCCGAGGACAGTGCACTTGATCACACGGTACTCGTTGAGGCGGGAAATACTTCCGGCTTAATCGAACGCGATTCGATCATTTTCGTCCGCAATCCGACCGGACTGCTGGAGAATTTCAGTGCTGATGCTGATAAGCATGCCATCGCGGTGCGGGTCTCAGGGATCACCGAAACCGCATTCCCGGACGGTCGTCCGCGCGAGGAAACAGAATCTCGGGGACCGGAAGACGAAAATTTCCTGACCACCTCCGAAGCGCCGATCAACCTTATCGTGGTTTCTGACACCGATATTCTTGCTGACCGCTTCTGGGTTCGGTTCAGCAATTTCGCAGGAATGCGCATCCCCGAACCGTTCGGCAACAACGCCGACTTCCTCGTAAACGCAGTCGACCATCTTGGCGGCAACGATGATCTCATCAGCCTCAGAAGCCGTGGCAACTACACTCGGCCATTCGTGGTTGTGCAGGAAATTCAGCGCGAGGCCGAAGCACAATTTCGCGACCGCGAACGGGCGTTGCGCGACAAGCTGGCAGAGGCGGAGCAGAAGCTAAGTGAACTACAAAGTCAGGAAGACGGCTCCGATGTGTTGCTGACGCCGGAACAAAAAGCTGAAATCGACCGTTTTCGCAGCGAACAGCTCAAGACGCGCAAAGAACTGCGCGCGGTGCAACATGAATTGCAGCGTAACATCGAAAGCCTCGGCACCAAACTGACCTTCGTTAATACGGCTGCGGTGCCGCTTCTAATCATGCTGATCGGTATCATCGTCAGCATTTCCGGTGCACGTAGCCGTACCCGCCGCTGAACCTGATGAACTGAAAATGGCTCTGTTAAACACATGAACGGAAAACAACTCACTGCCATTGTAGTCACCTTCCTGGTACTCGTCGGCGCGTGGAAAATCAGTCAGGAAAAAGCACCTCAAACCGAAGTTGAGCGCGGACTCTTTTTTCCGAATTTGCTGGACCAAGTTAACCAAATCGGCACCCTGATCCTGAAGAGTGATGATGCAACGACATCGCTCGAGCGCGTTGGCGAGAGCTGGGTGATCGGTAACAAGGACGGCTTTGCCGCTGAACCAGCGCAGGTGAGAAAACTGTTGTTGCAGTTGGCCAGTCTCCGAACCGTCGAGGCCAAGACCAGCTCCCCCGAGCGCTACGCGCGCCTCGGAGTAGCCGATATCGGCTCCGGCAGCGGCGGTACGCAGGTCAGCGCGAGCGCGGGAACCGATACCTCTGCCGTCATCAACGTCATTGTCGGTAACACACGGGAGCAGAGCGCCCGGCCTCAACACTACTTGCGTCGCGATGGCGAGCAGCAATCGTGGTTAGCCGAGGGCGACCTGGAAGTAAGTGCAGATCCCATACGGTGGCTCGATGCAAGTATTGTTGATATCGATAGCGAGCGGGTCAAGGAAGTGTTGATCACCGCAGCGAACGAGCCTGCAATTCACATCACGAAAAATGACACCGATGACAGCTTTTTCGCCCTGCTAAATGTCCCAGAAGGATTTGAACCGAAATCGAAAACGATCATTTCAAGCATGGGCGCGCTGTTGTTGGACCTAAGGTTCAACGATGTCGCCTCAAGGGCGACAATCGAGGGTCTGCAGCCGGGGCGAAAGATCGAACTTCGAACATTTAATGGTCTGAAAATCTCGATTGACGAATTTCCTGACGACCAGGATACCTACGTCCGTTTCAGCTTTTCGGCAGACGAAAGCGAGGCTTCGGCCACCACTAATAGCGCGCATGTTGACCACGGCGAAACTGAGGCTGTTGCAGAGACGGGCTCGGTTGATACCGGGCACGCAGAAGATGGCGAAACCGAACAAGCAACCGAGACGCCGGCGGCGGAAGCAGCGCGCCTGAATGCTCACACCAAATCGTGGGTTTACCTGCTACCCAAGTACAAACAACGCATGATCGACCGTAAGTTTGACAGTCTTATCAAGGCGATTGAGGACGAGGACTGACGGCATCAAAAGCAGCCGCCGCTGCAGGCCTTAGGCGCGGTCTGCCACGGGTCGTTCGGCAAGCGAAGCCAGCGCGGAAATAGCCGTCTAGCGCCCGCGCGAAGTGGTCTGTCAGCTGACGGTGGCGTCCCGATCCCCGCCGGCCGGAATACTCGCGGTACGCGTCCCGCCCAACTCCAACCAGGCAGGTCTAGGCCAGGCCGGCGCGGAGCAGATACGGGTCGCCGACCCCGCTACCAGAATTATCGCCCTTGAAGACCATCTTCTGAACCCAGAATTCGCCGATAGCAGTCGGCGCCAAATCCTGGTCTGCGAGGTAGAACAGCTAATTCACCGGGTGCTCTTCCACGATTCTATTGCGCTGGAATCCAGCCTCGACCCGGGCGCGCGTGAACAGTACGCGCCACGGCGCATTGGCCGGGCTGTGAAGTTCTGCTTTGCTCAGCGGCGTGTACCGTCGGTGATGAGCGTTTCGGCTGAGCGCGGCGGATATTTAGATCTGATGAACACGACAGTGCTCGCCGGCGTGTCCAAGGTAAAGGCGAGCGGCTATACTGCGCGGCGCACCATTTCAGTCGTTTAAGCACTCATGAGCCAGGCTCAAAAACATCCCGACTCGTTTCAGGATCTGATTTTCGCGCTACAGAAATTCTGGGCCAGCCGCGGATGTGTGGTTGCGCAGCCTTACGACATGGAAATGGGTGCGGGAACGTTTCATCCGTCGACATTCTTGCGCGCCATCGGCCCTGAACCGTGGCGTACCGCCTACGTACAACCGTCACGGCGACCGACCGACGGACGCTATGGCGATAATCCAAATCGCTTGCAGCACTACTTTCAATTTCAGGTCCTGCTGAAGCCCTCCCCGCTCGACATCCAGGATTTATATCTCGAGTCGCTCATCAGACTCGGCATCGATCCTCTGGTGCACGATATTCGCTTTGTCGAAGACAACTGGGAATCCCCCACGCTCGGCGCCTGGGGCCTGGGCTGGGAAGTGTGGCTGAATGGCATGGAAGTCACTCAGTTCACGTACTTTCAGCAGGTTGGCGGACTCGATTGCAAACCGGTCTCGGGCGAAATCACCTACGGCCTGGAGCGCATCGCGATGTATCTGCAGAATGTCGATTCCGTTTACGATCTGAAGTGGTGCGAGCACGACGGCGATGTCGTGAGCTACGGCGACGTGTACCATCAAAACGAAGTCGAAATGTCGACCTATAACTTCGTACACGCCGATACCGGTGCACTGTTCGACTGGTTTGACCAGTGTGAACGGGAGGCGGAACGACTGATTGAGGTTAACCTGCCGCTTCCGGCCTACGAACAGATGGTGAAAGCGTCACATACCTTCAACCTGCTCGATGCTCGTCATGCGATCTCAGTTACGGAGCGACAGCGCTATATTCTCCGCGTCAGGACGCTCGCGCGGTCGGTCGCCGAAACCTATTTCATTGCGCGCCAGAAATTGGGTTTCCCCCTCCTCGGTGAAACAACCGCGGAGCACGCCTGATGCGCGACAACCTGCTCATTGAAATTGGCACCGAGGAATTACCACCGAAGGCGCTGCTGACACTGTCGCAGACTTTTGGAAGCGAGATCGAGAAAGGTCTGGCCGCTGCGAAGCTACAGTTCGAAAGTACCGCAACATTTGCAACCCCGAGACGGCTGGCCGTCTGCGTAGACGGACTCGAGACAAAACAGGAGGACCGACGCGAGGTTCGAAAGGGACCCGCCATCCACAATGCATTCGACGACGCAGGCGAACCGACGAAAGCGGCGCTCGGGTTTGCCCGTTCATGCGGTACCGACGTCCAGTCACTTTCCCGCATTGGCGGAAGTAAAGGCGAGCAATGGCTTGCTTATGAAATAGACATTCCAGGTCGCGGCGTCAGCGAGCTGATCGCACCTATCATCGAACAAGCAGTACACAAACTACCTATTCCAAAACGCATGCGTTGGGGCAGCGGCGAGGTCGAGTTCGTACGCCCGGTCCATTGGGCCGTCGTGCTGTTCGGGTCCGAGCCGATAACATGCCAGGTATTGGGGTTGAATGCCGGTGCGGCTACCCGGGGCCACCGCTTTCATTCGTCCGGCGCGATCGACGTGCCGCACGCCAGCGACTACGCGAACGTTCTCGAGTCCAGCGGTCGGGTAATCGCAAGCTTCGAAGCCCGTCGGCATCTGATCGCCTCCGCCATTGCTGAAACCGCAAAAAAAGAAGAAATGGCCGAAGTAATCAGCGATGCCCTGCTCGACGAGGTCACGGCACTGGTCGAATGGCCGGTTGCTGTTAGCGGACAGTTCGACGAAAAGTTTCTGAGCCTGCCCGAAGAAGCCCTGATCGCGTCGATGCAGGATCATCAAAAGTACTTCCCGCTCCGGGATACGAAGGGCCGGCTGACCAACCGCTTTATTACGATCAGCAATATCGAGAGCACCCGACCGGAACTAGTCCGACAAGGTAATGAACGCGTTATTCGACCACGGCTGGCTGACGCCGACTTTTTCTTCACCACTGATCGGGAACAATCACTGGCATCGCGCTGCGACAACCTCGCACGTGTCACCTTCGAACGCCGCCTGGGGAGCTTGCTGGACAAGACCCAGCGTGTTCGGAGCTTCGCGCACCAACACGCATCAGCATTTGGCGCAGACCAGGAAAAATCAGTGCGGGCGGCGATGCTCTCGCGCTGCGACCTGTTGACTGACATGGTTGGCGAGTTCCCCGAATTACAGGGAACGATGGGCAGCTATTACGCCTCCCACGACGGTGAACCCGACGCGGTCGTTGCCGCGCTGCGGGAGTTCTACACACCTCGTTTTTCCGGTGATCAAATCGCGACCACAGCAGTCGGTCAATGTATCGCCGTGGGCGACCGTCTCGATACGCTTATTGGTATTTTCGGAATAGGTGGGGCGCCCACCGGCGACAAGGATCCTTATGCCTTGCGGCGAGCGGCGCTAGGCGTGTTGCGAACATTGATCGAAGGCGAGATCGAACTTGATCTATGGGCGGCCTTAACCGCTTCTTACGAACAATACAGTGCAACGGAGCTCGAAAAAGATGCAGTGCGGAATGTCTTCCATTTCATGCAGGAGCGCCTGCGTGGTTACTGTAGTGAGCGGGGATTCGCGTCGCATCAAATCGCCGCCGTAATAACGGTGCAACCTAAATCCCCGCTGCAGACGATGCGCAGAATTGAAGCGGTCGCGGCCTTCGAAGCGATGGACGAAGCAGAATCGCTCGCGGGCGCCAACAAACGTATCGGCAATATCTTGAAAAAACAGTCTGAGCAGACGTTCCAGCAGTGGACACAAAAACTGCTCGCTGAACCTGCGGAAATCGCCCTGGCTGAACGTATCAGGGCACTTGAGCCCGTGGCTGCGGCACACTTCGAAGCCGAACGCTATACCGAGTACCTTGCCGCGCTCGCCGAGTTGCGGGCCCCGATTGACACGTTCTTCGACGATGTCATGGTAATGGCCGAAGATGTCGACACCCGCGCAAACCGGATCGCCTTACTGGCAAGCATCCAAAACATGTTTAAGAAAGTCGCTGATATTGCCGAACTGAAACCATAAGGCGTCACCATGCCGACACTTTTTCTCGACCGCGACGGTGTCATCAACCACGAATCCCGTGATTTCATTCGTGGCCCTGATGACTGGGTGCCAATCGAGGGGAGCCTCCAGGCCATCGCACAGGCGCAGCAGCACGGCTTCAGAATCCTCGTGATCAGCAACCAGTCAGGCCTCGGCCGCGGATTGTTTGGCATCCGCGAACTCAACCGGATTCACGCCCGCATGCAAAACGAACTGGCCAACCTAGGTGCGCGCGTTGAAGCGTTCTTTTTCTGCCCGCACGTTCCTGACGCAGGGTGCGGGTGTCGCAAACCCCTGCCAGGTTTACTCCTCGACGCCGGCCAGCGACTCGGCATCGACCTGTCTAAGACCACCTTGATTGGCGACCGCGAAACTGATGCCGCGGCTGCGCTTAGTGCCGGCGTCAGCACGATGCTTGTCGAAACCGGGCAGCATGAACTACAAAACAGTATGAAGGTTCCGGTTCACAAGAATCTGGCGGCGGCCGTTGAGTCCTTGCTGCAATGCTAGGACCTGTTTGTCTTTAATAAACCAATGCTGTTGCCCCGGAAATATCAACAGGCCCTAGCGACGACTCGCTCAATCATTTTCTATTTGGGCTTGCTGCCTCTGACAGTGTTGTTCAGTTTTATCGGCATCGCGATTCTGCCATTGCCCCGGCCCGCGCGATA
>CAXGUU010000079.1:0-11824 GCA_964012875.1 uncultured bacterium | reverse complement strand
TGTAGGTAAACGAATCGTAGTTGTCGATCATCAAAAGCATGGGTCGAACAAACAGGTACGCCGGACGGGGCGCGATTATCGCATGAAGTCCCGTTTATCGGGTCGGCCGGGTCCTTATTCGCCGCAGCCGGGTAGTGAGCGCAGTATAGGTACGAGTGCGGGAAACGCCGCGATCGTCAGACAGTCATAGAGCGCGCCTAAATCGAGGTCGCCGTGATAGCCGTATTCGACCACAATGCAGTTGATGCCGGCGTTCCTGGCGGCTGCGATATCGGTTTCAGAGTCGCCGATGAAGATGGTTTGCCAAGACTCAGTTCCTAGCTGGGTCATCGCGTGGACCACAGGCGCGGGATCGGGTTTTTTGGCCGGCAGGGTGTCGCCGCTGACAATGAGATCGAAAAATGCTTCTAGCCCTGCCAGGCGAATCAGGTGTTCGGAGAATCGCGCCGGTTTGTTGGTTACGATCGCGAGCTTCCAGCCTTCAGCTTTGAGTTCAGTCAGGACCTGCTGCACGCCGGAATAGACCGTTGTCCGCTCGAACAAACGCGCGGCGTAAACGTCAAGGAATTCGGCGAATACGGGTTTAAAGATGCTGTCTTGTGCTTGACCGTTGGCGTCGTCGGTCAGCGCCCGATGCACCAGCCGGCCGGCGCCGTTACCGATGAATCGGCGAACCTTTGCTTCGCCGCATGCCGGATGCCCATGCGTTGTTAAAGCCTGATCAACCGCGTCCGCGAGATCGGGAGCACTGTCTACCAGCGTGCCGTCTAGATCGAACAGCGCCAGCCGTGAGCCGGTGTTCACCCTGCCTCGGCGTCGGCGATTCGCTGTCGGAAGTCAGCGATGCGCTTGGCGTAGTCGTCTGCCTTGAATATCGCCGAGCCCGCGACGAACGTGTCGGCGCCGGCCGCTGCGATATCCGCGATATTGTCGACCTTTACGCCGCCATCTATTTCCAGGCGAATGGGTAAACCTGAGTTGTCGATGCGCTGTCTTGCTTCGCTGAGCTTTTCCAGTACTGACGGGATGAATGCCTGGCCGCCAAAACCGGGGTTCACCGACATCAACAATACAATGTCGAGTTTATCCATCACGTAATTCATGGCATCCAGTGGCGTCGCCGGGTTGAATACCAGCCCCGCCTGACATCCGGCATCTCGGATTTGCTGCAGATTGCGATCGATGTGCTGGCTTGCTTCAGGGTGAAAGGTGATCACACTGGCGCCGGCGGCCGCGAATTCATCGATCAGTTGATCGACTGGAGAGACCATCAAATGCACATCAACCGGACAAGTCACGCCGTCCTTGATCAGCGCCTCCAATACCATCGGCCCGATCGTGAGATTGGGCACGTAATGGTTATCCATAACATCGAAATGGATCCAGTCGGCACCGGCTTGAATGACGTCCGCAACGTCCTGACCCAAACGAGCAAAGTTGGCAGACAATATCGATGGGGCGATCACGGGATCGAGTTTCATGGTTCGCTGCAGCTCCGCGTTGACTGTGAGCAACGGGGGCGCACTGTAGCGTATTCGAAGCGAACGCGCATCGTCGTGGCGAACGATGCCGCCGCAGTCCGCGCGGCGGAACAGCGACACCGGCGGTTCATCATGGCGCAAACGGCGAACTGTCTGCTTCCAATGGACGGCGCAGACCCCGGAGCGCGGCAGGACCGTATGGCCATCGCGCGTAAACTGCGCGGCCGGACCAGTCGATTGTTGCGCAAGCCGCCAACCTGGAACAGCTCCGGCAAAATTGGCGGCAATACGACTGTCATTTCATCCAGGTTTATTCAGCGCTTTCCCAATACGCGGGCTAGAAAATTCAGCACGTGTGAATGGGTATCGCCAACATCCTCATTCAGAATTCCGTGCCGTTCAGACTCGACCCAGTGCATTTCCTTGTCCTCGGTGCCGAGTCGTTCGAAAGCCATTTCTGCGCTTTGTGGATCCACAACGTGATCATGAGTGGCCTGGATGATGCAGGTTGGTACGCTGACATCGGCAAGAATCGCTTTCAGATGAACGGTCACCCGTGTGAGCTCGTACAGGCCGCGAAGCGGCATGTGGCGGTAGTTGATATGCGGGTGCTCTGATTCGTTGGGTCGAAACGGCATGACGCCTTCATACGACGACAGCCAACGAACGATTCGGTTCGCACCATGCATGAGCGGTACGAAACGCATGTTCTTGTTGCGAAACTTCAGCGGGGCGCAAATAGAGACGATGCCTGCCAGGTCTGCCGATGATTGCGCGGCACTCGACAGCACCAGAGAGCCGCCGGTCGAAAATCCGACCATCGCATGTCGAGGGACGAGCAGACGGATAATCCTGCGCGCACGCTCAACAGACTCGAACCAGTCGCGCCAGGAGCGATCACGCAGGTCCCACGGCGAGGTTCCATGCCCTTTGAGGCGGACACCGACCACGGTGTAGCCATCGCGGCACAATTTATCGCCGAACTCACGAACCTCGGCCGGCGAAGCCAGGAAGCCGTGCGACAACACGACGCCGAGGCCGTTCGGTGTCGCGGGTGTGAGTAAAAAGGGCCGCGGGTCTGAATCCGCTGTCTCGCGATGATTAATTTCGTAATGCTTGCGTTTACGGTAAAGCGCCAGATCCCAGGCGTGGGACTTCAGCTCGTCGTCAAAAAGTGACGCTGCCAAATCGTGATCGGAAAGTTCATCCAATCGTGTAATCGCGTTATCCGTCGCCTGACGCACGGCCGCGAGGGGTTCAGCTTCGTTGGCGTATACCTCGATCGGATTTTCCAGGCGAATGGCGTCGAACTCATGTTCCTGGGCAAGTTTGGGCATCAGCCTGAGTTCGTGTTCGTCATGTTCGATCAGATCCGTACTGGCGGCCGAGTCGAGGAACTGCGTGAGATCAGACGGCTGGGCATCGAGTACCGCCTGGTAACGGTCGGGGTTGCAAAGGCCCCGGTGCAGGCGAATCTCGGCATGGTTCTGAATGGTCTTTATGCTCAGGTATAAGGCCTGCCGGAAGCGGTTTGCCGGAATCGCGGTAACGCCCTGCTCGACCAGTTCCAGAATAATGGTCGAGGCGAGATGGGAGAGGTTCACTGTGGCTGAGCGATAAATCTCCTGCATATAGGTATCGCGGACACGGCTGATGGCTTGGTTAGTGCCGCGCATAGCAGTGCGTCGGGTGAGCTTTGCGGTTAAAAAATCGATGTCAAAAATCGCGCCCAGGCTCGGCAGCTGGCGCGCCAGAAGTTCGACGAGGGGCCGTTCGAGCCACGAAAGTGTTGAGGCAATCTCAATCGAGCGACCGAGATTGATATCCATATCGGTGGCTTTGAGCAGAATATTACCTTCGATGACAAGTTCATCAATTGCGCGTGTACTTAAACCTCCGGTGAGTAATTCAGCACCGCGTCGCAGTACGTTGTCACTGATGTGCAACGGGTAGAAGGTGATATTGGCCGGCACGATAGTGAGTTTGCGCTCGGTCGCTTCGATCAGGGCCTCGACCGAACCGAGCGCTGCCTTTTCGGCCCAATGTTCAAGGGTTGCAGTATCGCCAGCAGCGTGTCGATGCCTAACAGCCCGCCTGAATACCTGCAGGCCGATCGCAAGTCGCGCCGCACCCGTGTGGTGTTTTCGTCGTTCTTCAGCATGGCGCGAATAGATCGAATAACGCCCCTGTTCATCGATGACCTGACGGTCTTTGACCATACCGCCTTCAGGGAACACGACGATCTTGCGTCCTCGCAGGATATCAGTGGCGAGCATTTCCATAAGGTTTGGCTGGTCATTTGGCACGACGCCGAGATCGCGCAAAGCGCTGGCGAACCTATCGTTGCCGCGAAAGAACTGGGCCGCAGCAATTGAGCGGCAGAAAGCGCCGGTCTCCTGATAAATCAGGTATTGAGGTATGAACGTTTCAAATCGGGCAAAATGATTGAACAGAAAAATGTCGCCCGCTTCGACCTGCCCGCGTTTGGCGTGCATTTTGATGCGCACACCGAGCAGTTTCCGGACCTGATCGAACGCGCGCACGCACCAGTCGTAGGATTGCTGGTTAAGATCGAAGTAGTTGTCCACAGAATTCGTTCGTGTGCCTACTGCGGACACTGTTTGCCCGCGGCTGATGGGATTTCAATCCTTATCGGCTGCTGATACCACATCCTACCGGCCGCCCTCACTGGTCGTTACCATTGGTTTCGGATTGTTGGCGCGACAACGCCCACGCAACGTGTTCACGGACCAGTGGGTCTGGGTCATCTTTCCTGCGGGAGAGCGCCTGCTTGATGGCCGCCGATTGCGGCGCGTTGCCCAGGGCAACCGCCAGGTTACGCGACCATTGCGCATAGGAAATCCGGCGCAAGGCAGATCCGCGGGTGAGATTGTCGAACTGCGCTTCATCCAGTTCGAACAATGACAGCAGGTCAGCACGATCGAGTCCGTGTCGTGGTTTGAAATCGTCGACCAGGCTGATCTTGGCGTACCGGTTCCAGGGACACACAAGCTGGCAATCATCACAGCCAAACACACGATTTCCCACTAGCGGCCGAAGGTCTTCGGGAATCGGCGCTTTCGATTCGATCGTGAGGTAGGAGATGCAACGTCGTGCGTCCAGAACATACGGGGCGACGAAGGCTTGTGTCGGACAAACATCAAGACAGCGACGGCAAGAACCGCAGTGGTCGGATACTTCGTCGGCTGATTCCGGCAGCGCCAGGTCTGTGAAGATTTCGCCGATGAAGAACATCGATCCATCCTCCGGATCGACCACGTTGGTATGTTTGCCAAGCCAGCCGAGTCCCGCGTTTCGCGCCAGCGGCTTTTCTAACACCGGGGCGCTGTCAGTGAATACACGATAGCCAAAGGGTCCGATGATGGCTGCCAGCCGTTCAGCCAGGCGCCCTAAGCGCTGACGAATTGTCTTGTGATAGTCCCGGCCCAGAGCGTACCGCGAAATGTAGGCACGGTCTGACTGTGCCAACGCATGCTGGGCGTCAGCGGGCGTTTCGTGCAGGTAGTCCATTCGAAAGCTGATCACGGAAATAGTCCCGTCGTGCAACGTTGCCGGTTCCGAGCGCTTGTCAATATTGTGCTCGAGGTAAGCCATCGAACCGTGTAGATTTTCGCTGAGCCAGTCCCGGTAACGCTCGATATCCGTGTCGATGGTGCGCCTGGCTACGCCCATTTTCTGAAAACCTAACTCTCTCGACCACTGACTTAGGTTATTGATCACTTGTTTGTGATCGGGTGAGGGTTTGGCAGCAGCCTCGCCAGTCATTTCTGTCGCGCGTTCTCGATATCGAGAAACGTCGGCTTAATGCTCTGCCATAGCGCTTTGAAAGCCTGTCCACCGGGCGAATTGTCAGCAAAAACATTGACCGGCGCGCGCTGTTCTCCCATACGTTCGACAGCGCTGGCATAAGGGATGTAAGACCGCACGACGTCGGGATAAGCATCAGCGAATTCGACAATCAGATCACGATGCAGACGTTTGCGCCTGTCGACCATGGAGAAAAACGGCATGAGCCGCGCTTTCGATTTCGTTTCCCTCTTCAGAAATCGGCGCACCTGCTCAAAGGCGCGCACAGAAAGCGTGGTAGGAATCAGTGGCACCAGCACAAAATCGGCCATGTGAAAAACGTTCTCCGCGACCGGCGACATGCTCGGTGCACAATCGAGGAACACGAAATCGTAGTGTTCCTCGACCGAACGAATGAGTTTGCTCAAGCGCTTTTGCGGTTTATCAAGGTCGCCCAGCTCCTGATCGAAATTGCGATACGAGACGTCGGCAGGGATCAAATCGAGGCCGTCATAGGCCGTTGCTTTGATGGCGCTCGGCAATTGCTTTTTACGCTCCAGCAGGCGCTCGATATAAGCCTGTTTGCGCGGCGCCAAATGGAAGTAGTAACTAGTCGCGCCCAGTGCGTCCAGGTCCCACAACAGCGCGCGCAGGCCATCGCGCCCGGCGAGGTAGGCGAGGTTGACCGCGGTCGATGTTTTGCCGACGCCGCCCTTTAGATTGTGAACCGCAACAACCTTCATTCAAATGTCTGCATCCGGGCCGCTTTACGAGGGTACAGGCTACGCTACCACAAAAGCCGAAATCGGCGTCGTGTACCGGCAATCATGAAGCGCCGCGAGCCGTTTCGCGGTCGCCGCCGGCGCCGGCTTTGAGATAGACTGAGAGGCACGCTCGAGGTGCCCTATCAGCTGACCAAACTGAGTGCCGTGCATAACACCCCTATATGATCGATTTCGTTCGCGAGTGGTATCAACGCCATTTTTCACACCCGGAAGCCGTGCTTTTGGTGGTGTTGCTGGTGGCTGGTTTTGGCGCGGTGTTTTTATTCGGCAAAATGCTGGCGCCGGTACTGGCTTCGATCGTCATTGCCTACCTGCTGGAAGCATCGGTGCAATGGCTGGAACAGCGAAACTTTAGCCGCATTCTCGCCGTTACCCTCGTTTTTACCTTGTTTTTGACGGTGCTGGCGTTCCTGGTCATTGGGCTCGGCCCGATCGTTTCACGACAATTCACCAACTTCATCCAGGACCTGCCGCGCATGATTTCCGAAGGGCGGGACTTACTGGTGGGTCTGCCCGAATCGTACCCAGGGTTCATCACGACTGCGCAGATTGACAACGTATTCAACACGATTCGCAGCGGCATATCTGACCTCGGACAAAGCGTGCTGACCGCGTCGTTGGCTTCCATTCCGGTGATGGTGACAGTCCTGGTCTACCTGATTCTGGGGCCTGTGCTGGTGTTCTTCTTTTTGAAAGACAAGCAACTGCTGGTCAATTGGGTAACGGCCTTTCTGCCCACAGGCCGCACCGTTCTAACCACCGTTTGGCGGGACGTCGACGATCAGATCGGTAACTACGTGCGAGGTAAGTTCTACGAAATTTTCATCGTCGGGTCGGCGACCTACACGACGTTCGCCTTACTCGGTCTTGCCTACGCACCCCTGCTCGCCGTATTGGTGGGGTTGTCGGTGATCGTACCCTACATCGGCGCTGCGGTCGTGACTCTGCCGGTCGCACTGGCGGCTTACGTGCAGTTCGGCTGGGGCAACGATTTCATTGCGATTATGGTGGCCTACGCCATCATTCAGGCGCTCGATGGCAATCTGCTGGTCCCGTTGCTCTTTTCGGATGTTGTTAACCTGCATCCGGTGGCAATTATCGCGGCAGTCCTGGTGTTCGGTGGTTTGTGGGGGGTCTGGGGCGTCTTCTTCGCCATTCCACTCGCGACGCTGGTGAAGTCGCTACTGGCGGCATGGCCCAGCCGCTCGGATATCAACTTCGAACCGGGTTGATGATCACATGCAAAATTGCCGATTGGCCCAACTTGCAACCGTCACAGATGCCGACTGGCGTAATCGGCCAGGCGCGAGCGCTCACCTCGGGCCAGAGTCACGTGGCCTGAATGTGCCCAACCGCGAAAGCGGTCGATGACATAGGTCAGGCCCGACGTGGTTTCGCTCAGGTACGGGGTGTCGATCTGACCGACGTTGCCCAGACAAATGACCTTGGAGTCGGGGCCAGCCCTGGTGATCAGAGTTTTCAGCTGTTTTGGTGTCAGGTTCTGAGCTTCGTCAATAATGAGATAGCGATTGAGGAAGGTGCGGCCGCGCATGAAGTTGACTGAGCGAATTTTGATCCGGCTTCGGATCAAATCCTGACTCGCAGCCTTGCCCCACTCGCCGCTCTCAGTGGCGCCGGTCAGGACCTCCAGGTTGTCCATCAAGGCTCCCATCCAGGGCTCCATCTTTTCTTCCTCAGTACCCGGGAGGTATCCGATATCTTCCCCGACCGGAATGGTGACCCGTGTGACGATGATTTCGCGGTAGCGGCGTGCGTCCAGACATTGGGTGAGACCTGCTGCCAGAGCCAGCAGCGTTTTGCCGGTGCCGGCTACCCCGAGCAGCGACACGAACTCGATTTCAGGGTCCATCAACAAATTGAGGGCAAAATTCTGCTCCCGGTTGCGTGCCTCTATGCCCCACACCGAGTGTCGTGACGAGCGAAAGTCTGTCACCTGTCGGAAGATGGCGCGCCCGTCACGAAAAGCCACGAGGCGGAGTTCGAGGTCGCACTCGCTTTCGTTCGCTGCAGTGACACTCAGAAATTCATTGTTGGTGAGGTTATCGACCGACCCCTGGTCGACAGAGTAAAAGTTGCAATCGTCCTCGTGCCAGCATTGCAAATCGTCAGGTGCATCAGGCCATTCCCCCGCAGCAACGGTGTCCCAGCCCGGGTGCAGTAGATCAATGTCATCCAGCACCTTGTCGCTGGCATAGTCCTCAGCGCTGATTCCGGTAACCCGCGCCTTGATTCGCAGATTAATGTCCTTGGACACCAGAATGTAGGTGCGTTCCGGATATTCGCCGGCTAGTCGATTGATAGTCGTGAGAATCTTGTTATCCGGGGTGGGGGCGACTGTGCCAGCGACCCGATCAAAATCAGAAGCGAACGTCTGCAAAAACAGTTTGCCTGTTGGTTCGCTGCCCGCTGTCGTTGCAGGTGCCGGCAAATCAAGTCCCGCGCTGATTTCTGCGCCATCAGCGGGACCGATGGCGTCATCCAGGAATCGACTGGTTTGTCGCGCATTGCGGGCAATCTCGGAGAGGCCTGTTTTGGCCGCATCGAGCTCTTCGAGCACGATCATCGGTATATAGATATCGTGTTTGCCAAAGCGGAACAGCGCCGCAGGATCATGCAGCAGGACGTTGGTATCGAGTACATAGGTGCGATTGTCGGTGGCGGACATCGCGGACTACTTCACTGGCTCCATGATGGCATCGAGATTGAGTTGATCACAAAAGTCCATAAACTCACTGCGCATTGCGGCAATCGAGACATCGGTGGGAATACTGATCGTCATGTGTAGCGAAAACATCGGTGTACCGGTGTGTTGCGCCGAATAATTGCCCGAAAACATGTCTTCGATGTTGACATCGCGACGCGAAAAGAACTGGGTTATTTCGTGAACAATGCCAACCTGATCGACCGCTATCACTTCGACCGCATACGGCATCAGTTCTCGCGAGGGCTCTCGGGTTCTTGCCCGCTGGCCGATAAATGTTACCTGTAGCTCGGCCTCGAGGCGCGGGAGCTGCGCTTCAATCTTGGCGATCGCGTTCCAGTTGCCGCAAAGCAGTGTCATCAGGGTAAACCGATCGCCCATGACGGACATGCGGCTGTCGGCGATTGAGCATCCGCAATCCTTGAATGCCTGCACGATGGGTTCTACCAAACCTTCTCGATTGGCACCCATGGCGCAAACAGCTAAATAGTTTTCCATGATTCGTCGTCCGCAGGCGAGGTCAAAGTTGCCTAGGGGCCCGGACCCGAGTATACCGCGCCCGCCTTCTCTTCGAGTCCGGCCATGATGCTCCAAATCGCCCGAAACCAACTCATCTACCTAGGATTTGTGGGTTAAAAACGGCCGATATGGGCGTAGATTCCTTGTTCTAACAATGGTCGCAAGCTACCATGCGCGGCTGTTCGAAGGAGCTGGATAATGGCTACCATAGAAGGCAGCATAGTCGCGATTGTTACTCCAATGGTCGCTGGGCAAGAGGCGGAAACGGCGCTTGACGACGAAGCCCTGGTGCGACTGCTTGATTTCCATGTCGCAGAGGGCACCGACGCCATCGTTGCTGTGGGAACGACCGGCGAATCTGCTACTTTGGACGAAAAAGAGCATTGCAGCGCTATAGCCAGAATGGTTGAGATTGTAGCCGGGCGCATACCAGTAATTGCCGGCACCGGCGCCAACTCTACCCATGAAGCCATTCGTCTCACCCGATGTGCAAAGAACGCGGGCGCTGACGTCTGTTTATTGGTTACCCCTTACTACAACAAGCCCAGCCAGGAGGGCCTATACCTGCATCACAAGGCGGTCGCCGACGCAGTCGATATTCCGCAGATACTGTACAACGTGCCCGGACGCACGGCTTGTGACATGTTGCCTGAAACAGTCGCCCGCCTGGCGAACGTCGGCAACATTATCGGAATCAAGGAAGCAACGGGTGAAGTCGAGCGCGTCGCTCAATTAAGGGAACTTTGCGGCGAAAAATTTGTTCTCTTAAGTGGTGATGATGAATCAGCATGCGATTTCATGCTCGCTGGCGGGCAAGGCGTGATTTCCGTCACGGCCAATGTTGCGCCGCGCGCTATGCATGAATTATGTGCGGCGGCCGTTGCTGGCGATGAATCGCAGGCGCGGGAGATTGACAGCAAGCTGAGGCTCCTGCATCGGAATTTGTTCGTCGAGGCAAATCCGATTCCGGTCAAATGGGCGGTCGCAGAGATGGGTTTAATCGAAAAAGGGATTCGCCTGCCGCTGACTTGGCTGGCACCCGAATTTCATACACCCGTGCGCGCAGCAATGAGCGCAGCGGGAATATAGAGCAGCGGTAAGCCTTACTCGCTTGCCCGGTGGAGGATAACGATACATGACTAAATTCGCTCGCATGAGCGTAGTCGCGCTAATGGCAGTCATTTGTGGCTGTGGCAAGATTGTGCCCAAACTTGACGAGGTCATTCCGGACAATCGCAGGGAATACGTCAAGGCACAGACACTCCCCGATTTGGAAGTGCCACCTGATTTGAGCACCGAGGCTATCCGTGATCGCATGGCGATACCGGAGGGTGGTGAGTCAGCCAGATATTCTTCGTACCAGGAACGTCGGGCGGCCCAAAAACGCGCCGACGAACTCGAACGGGCCGAAACTTCGGCTATCCGGCTACTTGAAAACGAACACGTGGTTGCCGTTGCCGGCGCGCCGGTTCAGGTATGGCCGCGCCTGTCAGGGTTTTGGGAATCGGAAGGCTACAGCCTTGATCTTAACGACGCTGAACTCGGCATTATCGAAACGGGCTGGAGCGAAGACGAAGCGCAACTGATGCGCGACAAGTTCAAGGTTTTTGCTGAACCCGGCGCAGAAACCGGAACGACCGTGCTGTATATCTCTCATGAAGGTCAGGAACTAGTGCCAGATGGGGAAGATCTGGTGTGGAAACCGCGCCCTCGCAATGCGGATTTGGAGCGTGAAACGGTCGAACGCCTGTTGACGGAACTATCCGGCCAGGCTCCCGCGGCCGCACCGAAGCGTGTAGCAACACCCGAAACTCGGCCAGCGCCTGCTGAGACGCCTGCCGTCGCAGAGGTCGAAGCAGACGGTACTGCATCGGTTGCGTCAGCGCCGGCGGCGGCTCCGACGATCGGCGAGCAAGCAGGTTCGATCGAAGCCAATCTCGCCCGGCATGCGGAACTGGTGAGCGTCGGCGGCGGCAAATTTTACTTAACAGTGGCTGAAGATTTTCCGAAAGCGTGGAAGACTACAGGCCGGGCGCTAGAAGAAGCGGGTATGGACGTCAAGGATTCCGACAAAGGTCGCGGCCTTTATATCGTTGAAGTCGCGGGTCAGGTGTCTGACGCTGACGAAACTGGTATGTGGAACAAGCTGAAGTTCTGGGACCGGGGCGTCGCCGCTGAGTACCAGGTCAGTCTGACGGGCGTAGGCGAGAAAACCGAGGTCGTCGTACTGGACAAAAACGGGCGCTGGGAAACAGGTGAGCAAGCCGGCGCAATATTGAACAAACTCCACGACGCATTGAATAGCGGACGGAGCTAGAGCCAACAGGCCTCGGAAAAACGCAATGCGTTTCGCTGTATTGAGCAGTGGCAGCGTTGGTAATGCGACGGTGGTTGCCACCGACACGACGGCCGTGCTCATCGACTGCGGCATCAGCTTGAAGGAACTGGAACGGCGGGCATCGAGCATCGATTTCGATCTGGGTGCGTTGACTGCGATTCTCATCACGCAT
>CAXGUU010000078.1:0-11872 GCA_964012875.1 uncultured bacterium | reverse complement strand
CGACCTGACGCCCTACTACGGCTTCGAAGAAGACGCCGTGGCCTGGCATGGCGCAGCTCGTGATCTATGTGAGCCTTTTGGCGCGGACGTTTATCCCCGTTATAAACAATGGTGCGATGAGTACTTTTACCTTAAACACCGTGATGAGCAACGCGGCGTTGGCGGCCTGTTTTTCGATGATCTGAACGAGTGGCCATTTGAGACGTGTTTTGAATTCATGCGGGCGGTGGCGGTTGGCTACCGTGCTGCTTATCTTCCGATCCTGGCCGGGCGTCGCGACACTGACTACGGTGAGCGGGAACGTCAGTTTCAGCTCTACCGGCGCGGTCGTTACGTCGAGTTCAATCTCGTCTATGACCGCGGTACCTTGTTCGGCCTGCAAACCGGCGGTCGCACCGAATCGATACTGATGTCACTGCCGCCCGCGGTGCGCTGGGAGTATGGCTATTCGCCGGAAGTGGGATCGGCGGAAGCGGCCTTGTACGAGAAATTTCTCAAGCCGCAGGACTGGCTCGCGGCGCAGCCCTGAGCGCGGACCCGTCGGCGGTTACTCCGCCGGCGGTATGCCGTTTTTGACGAGCACCTGGCGCAAGCCCCGAATGGCCGGAAATATTTCATGATTGCGGTCGGAGCCGTACTCGTCAAAAGCGGCTTGTTCGAGTTCGCAGATCCAGCGGTCTTCAGCAAAGATGCCGTTGGTAAACCACACGATGATTGGCCAGAAAACGTCAAGCAGCAGGCCGATCTTCGGGCGCCTAATCATCATCAGGCCGAAGGTGTGGTTGGTGCGCTGTTCGCGATCGACTGGGATGTAGACGTTCCATAGGTCGAGTGCAGGATGTTCGCTGCCGGCAGTCCAGAACTTGAGTGTTTGGTAGGGGTACTCGGTCCGAATGGTCATGAGGTCGCGTTCGCCAGGCTCCGTTTCAGGGCGCTCACCGAGAATGAACTTCTCGCCGAGGTGTTGTTTGCCGCCAGCGCGCTTGAAGGTATAGTCCGCCTCCATCCAGTTCTCACCCTGTCGCATGCCGAGGAACATAGTTTTCACGCTGCCCATCAATTTGCGATGCAGGAACTGGTGGTTCATGTCCATCAGGTTTTCGTGCATGAACGTGAAATGACAGTCGACGCGCCGGTCGAGGTAGCGGGTCTTGTAATTCGGGTCACTCTCCGAAGGGATATCCGGGAATGGCACCTGGTCGGCAAGATTGAGCTGACCGGGAAAGATGAAGATCAGTCCGTATGCTTCGCGCGACGGATAGTGACGCACGTTGTTCGGCTTTTCCTTGCACATGTCGAGGTACGGCACGCTGACACATTTGCCAGCGGCATCGTATTCCCAGCCGTGATAACCACAACGCAAGGTGCATTCGTTGACCACGCCGGTTGATAGCGGGACCTGGCGATGAGCGCAACGGTTCTCGAGCGCGAACACTGCAGCGTTTTTTGGCCGCACCAGGACGATTGGAGCACCGGCAAAGGTCACAGCGAGCGTCTGGCCGGGCTTAACGTCGCGGCTGCGCGCGACCGGGTACCAGAAATCGGGATCGATGGCTGTTTTGCGAATGTCAGGCGCGGTATCGCGCACAACCCGCTCCGGGAACGGCGTAGCGCTGCCAGCGGTGTAATCTGAAGCCATGCGGGTACTCAGGAAAACTGGACGGGGGGAGCGCATTCTACGGTATTCAGCCGAACACCATTTAAGGCGGTATCAGAACAAGCCGGCCTCAAGGCCCGCGGCGACAGTCATGCCGAGTTCGTGACACTCGTGGAGCGCGTTATCGTTCATTTCCCCGGCATGAACGACGGGCGGTGCGAGCTCGCGCCAGGCGAGTCCCGTCACGATGCGACGAATTGCGTTCAGCGCGCCCTGGCCATCATTGCCGGCCTTGATGAACAGACCGTAGCCAAGGCCCTGAGTGTGCTCCAGGCACGGATAGTAAATGTGGTCGAAAAAATACTTGAGCGCACCCGACATGTAACCGAAATTCTCTGGTGTGCCAAGAATGATGGCGTCGGCCCATTGCACGTCTTCAGGCGTGGAGGCGAGGGCATCGACAGCTTTGACCTGGACGCCGGCGATAGCATCATCGCGCGCACCGGCGATAACTGCCTGCACCATCCGTTCAGTGCTGCCGGATTGTGAGTGGTAGACGATCAGAAGATGCTTGTCGGCCATGGTTTAATGGTCGGGAGAAAGACGTTGCGGGTTGATCATGATGGCAGATAAGCACATTGTCGAAGTTGATGTCGGGGACGGAAACCTGCATGTCGCGCACTGGCCGGGTGACGGCCCGGATTTGTTGCTGATTCATGGCATTTCAGGCTCCCATTTGTCATGGGCCCCGGTCGTAAAAGCCCTGCCGGAAGGTGCGTTCAATATTTTTGCGCCGGACCTGCGTGGGCGCGGCGCGAGCAATGGCCTGGAAGGGCCCTACGGCCTTGAGCGTCACGTCGACGACTTGTGCAAAGTAATCAACAAGCTGTGCCGCAAACCGGTAGCACTCGTGGGACATTCGATGGGTGCGTATATAGGGGCCGTCTTCGGTGCCAGCCGTCCCGACTACCTGTCCCGACTAGTGTTGGTCGACGGCGGCATTGCCTTGCCGTTGCCAGACGGTATGCAACCTGAAACCCTGCTTGAGAAGGTATTGGGCCCCGGTCTCAAGCGCCTCGCCCTGACCTTTGAAGATCGCGCCGCCTACCATGAATTCTGGCGCCAGCATCCGGCTTTTGCCGATGCTTCCGAGTGGAATGACGATGTAGAAGCCTACTTTGACTACGACCTGGAGGGGACGCCGCCGACATTGAAAAGTCGCGTCCGCGAGGCCGCGGTCCGCCGCGATGGACTCGATCCCATGCAACCGGAGATGGTGAAAATGATTGATCGGGTGCCGACGCCAATGTTGATGCTGACCGCCGTGCGCGGTCTTTTGAACCAACCGGATCCCTTGATGCCGGTCAAGGCGGTGGCAGCCAAGGTGGCCGCAATCGACCATCTCCAATGGGTAGAGATCGCCGATACCAATCACTACTCGATCACGCTGGGACGCGGTGCCGTCGAGACCGCCGGACACATTGCTGGTTTCGCTGGGACCTAGAGTTCGGGGGAAACTTCGAGCCAGAAAGTCACCGGGCCGTCGTTTACTAAACTGACCTGCATGTCCGCACCGAAGCGGCCGGTACCAACGCGCGGGTACCTAGCGCGCGCGCTTTCGACAAGGTACTGGAACAGGCGCTTGCCGGTCGCGGGTTCGGCGGCCGGGGTGAAACTCGGTCGCATACCCTTGCGGGTATTGGCCGCGAGCGTAAATTGGGGTATCAGTAAAACGCCACCGTCGATATCGACGACTGAGTGATTCATCTTGCCCGCATCATCGGTAAATATGCGATAGCCGAGCAGGCGATCAACGAGGCGCTCGGCCTGTGTTTCGGCGTCGCCGCGCTGGACACCAATGAGCGCCATCAAGCCTTGCTGAATGCTGCCGACAACCTCACCTGAGACTTCAACGTGCGCTTTGCGCACCCGCTGCAGCAGCCCGATCACGATATTTACCCTGTGGCTTTGTCCATTGCCCGTTGGGTACGTTTGCGATCAATTTCGGTCAGTTCCCGCTTGCGCAGGCGAATCGCCTCGGGTGTGACTTCGACTAGTTCATCGTCATTGATGAATTCAAGCGCTTGTTCCAGGTCCAGCTTCAGCGCGGGGGTCAGCAGGATGTTTTCATCATTGCCGGCCGCGCGGATATTGGTCAGCTGTTTCGCCTTCATCGGGTTGACGGTGAGATCGTTGTCGCGCGAGTGAATACCAATGATCATGCCTTCGAAGACATCCTCGCCGTGGCCGATCAGCAGGCGTCCGCGTTCCTGCAGGTTGAACAGGGCAAAGGCCAGCGCCTTGCCATCTGCATTGGCAATCAGCACACCGTTGGTGCGTCCGGCAATCGTGCCCTGGGTGCGCGGTCGGAAGCTATCGAAACTTGAAAAGATCAGACCCGTGCCCGATGTCGCGGTCATGAATTCGGTGCGAAAACCGATCAAGCCCCGTGCGGGCATGGTGTAGTCGAGCCGCACGCGGCTGTTGCCATCGGGTGCCATCGCATCTAACTGTCCGCGCCGGTTGCCGAGGCGTTCCATGATGGTCCCTTGGAATTCTTCGGGGACATCGACCGCGACCTGCTCATAGGGTTCGTGCTCAACACCATTAATCGTTTTGACAATGACCTGGGGTCGCCCAACGCAAAAGGCGTAGCCTTCACGGCGCATATTTTCAATCAGGATCGAAAGATGAAGCTCACCGCGCCCCGAGACAATGACCGCCTTCGGATCGGCCGTCGGTTCAACGCGAAGTGCAACGTTATGAATGAGTTCGCGATCAAGGCGCTCGAGGATCTGGCGGCTGGTCACAAATCGTCCTTCACGACCGGCAAACGGAGAGTCTGAAACTTCGAAGGTCATGCTCACGGTCGGTTCGTCAACCGACAGCACGGGCTGGGCTTCGGGATGTGCCGGGTCGCACAAGGTATCGGAGATCCTGAGTTCGTCGATGCCCGTCACCGCGACGATGTCGCCGGCGTCGGCACGCGGGCGCGATTCCCGTTTAAGACCCTGAAAGCCCAACACCTCAAGCACCTTGCCGCGGCGCTCGTTCCCGTCGCGGTCGACGATGGCGAGTTGCTGGCCCGGTTCAATCGAGCCGCGCTGAATCCGCCCGATGCCGATGGCGCCTACGTAGCTCGAGTAATCGAGCGAACTGATTTGCATCTGCAACGGGCCGCTTCGTTCGACAGTGGGTGCTTGTACGTGTTCGACAATAGTCTCGAACAACACGCTCATGTCAGTTTCCTGGCCATCCACGGCGCTGCGTGCATACCCCTCGGTTGCCGAGGTATAGACCACCGGAAAGTCGAGTTGCGCATCGTTTGCCCCGAGTCTGTCGAACAGTTCAAAAGTTTGATCCAGCACCCAGTGCGGGCGTGCGCCTGCACGATCACACTTGTTGATGACTACCAAGGGGTGCAAGCCGCGCGCGAACGCTTTTTGGGTCACAAACCGCGTTTGTGGCATGGGTCCATCGACTGCGTCGACCAGCAGGAGTACGGAGTCGACCATCGACAGAATACGTTCGACTTCGCCACCGAAATCAGCGTGACCCGGGGTGTCCACAATGTTGATGCGGTAATCGTTCCAGGTCAGCGCGGTGTTCTTGGCCAGGATCGTGATACCCCGCTCACGCTCCAGGTCGTTGGAGTCCATGACGCGCTCTTGTGGCGTGCCCCGGGTATTCTCGAACGAGCCGGATTGTTGCAGCAGGACATCGACGAGTGTGGTTTTACCATGGTCGACATGGGCAACAATTGCGATATTTCTTAAACGATCGGCATTCATGACTCGAAGTGGTCTTAAGGATTCTTGGGCTTGGCAGAAAAACGGGTACAGCGTTGGCTGGCCCGTGGCTGCGGCGTTCCCTGTACGCATCGGGAGCAGATGCGCGGCACGAACCGGCGAAAACGGTTTGCGTCCTTGAAAAGGCGCGGCATTATACGCGTGATTCAAGGCGTGTTTGATTAAATGTGATGAAGCGGGTGTACGCGGGGATCGACCCGATCCGGTGCGGCTGGCTGGCGTCGGTGCTGGAGGGCGCCGGAATTGACTGCATATTGCGCAACCAGTACCTTGGCGGCGCTATTGGCGAATTACCGCTGAATGAAGCCTGGCCGGAGATCTGGGTCGTCGATGCGGCCGATCACGCGCGAGCCCGCGCATTGGTTGATGACGCAGTGGCCGCAAAGCCCTTTGGCCACCCTTGGATATGCCCGGCTTGCGACGAGCACATCGAAGGTCAGTTTGACGCTTGCTGGCAGTGCGGCTCCTCGCGCCCCTGATTCTCGTACTTCATGTCGCGGTACTTGCACAGCCGCATCAGGCTTCAGCCCGGGTGCAGGTTTTGCGCACCCGATTGTCGCTTCGTTTCAGGTCTGTTCCCACGGCAGGCCGTGAAACTTCCAGCCACTGACCAGCCCGCGGTGGCCGGCGTCGTCTTTGTCTCCTTCGAAACCTTCTTCTACATTGGTCAGGTTGTCGTAGCCGGCCTCAACGAGCTTTTTAGCGGCGGCCATGGAGCGCGCGCCGCTGCGGCAGATGGCAAGAATTGCGCGGCTTGAATCATCACCGCCGCTCGCTTCGAGTGCAACTTTGACTTCATCTACGAAGACGGGGTTCTCGCCCCAATCGGGATAATCCTTCCAAATAATATTGACGGCGCCGACGGGGTGGCCGACATAATCAAATTCGACTTTCGAACGTACATCGATTAGCAGTGCGTTGTCGTCAAGCCGTAAAAGTTCAGCAGCTTCCGGCGGCGTCAGGCGGCGAATGTCTGTCTCGCTCATCTGGGTGACCCCTCGATTCAATGTCATAATGAAGGTGTGAACGCTCGAGACAAAACCAACGCTGAAGTGTGTCGCAAAGCCATGCTTTGTGCGAGCCCGTCGCGGCCAGTATAGTCGCCATCGCTGAAGTGCAGATCACGGAGCGACGGATACCGCCGCAGCAGAAACGCCAAAACGAATGATCAACCTAGCCGAGTCCTGACAGCGATTGTGGCGAGCGTCGAGAACGAAGCGGTAAACGCGCACGAAACAACTGATAACGACTCAGTCGCTGATGTGTTCGACACCATTGCGGCAGTTGATCTTGGTTCCAACAGTTTTCACATGATCGTCGCGCGCGTCAGTGAAGGTGAATTCAGAATCCTCGATCGTATGCGCGAAATGGTGCGTCTGGCTGCCGGATTGGGCGAAGACAAGCAGCTGACTGACGAGGCGATTGAGCGCGCCCTGACCTGCCTTGAGCAGTTTGGTGAGCGCCTGCGAGAGCTTCCGCGAGGTGCGGTAAGGGTGGTCGGTACGAATACCTTGCGCAAAGCGCGTAACGCCTGGAGCTTTATTCATCGTGCCCAGCTGGCTCTCGGGCACCCGATCGATATCATCTCGGGCCACGAAGAGGCACGCCTGATTTACCTCGGTGTGTCGCATGGACTCGACGACAGTGCTGACGAGCGTCTGGTCATGGACATCGGCGGCGGCAGTACGGAATTTATTCTTGGCCGCCGCTTCGAACTGCACTATACCGAATCGGTGCACATGGGTTGCGTGAGTTTCAGTGACCGATTTTTCTCCGATGGGCAGATTAGGGCCGATCAGATCCAGGCGGCGGAAATCGCCGCGCGGCAGGAACTTGAACCGTTCGAATTCAGCTTCAGGCGACACGGTTGGGAGTCCGTGATTGGCGCCTCGGGCACGATTCTGGCAGTACGGGATATTGTTATTCAGCAAAGTTGGAGTGAAGAAGGCATTACAGCGAAAAGCCTTGAGGCGCTCAAAGCTGAAATGATCGACCGGGGACAGGTGGACAACTTGAGCCTTAAGGGTTTGTCTGATGACCGTCGCGCAGTATTACCCGGCGGCGTGGCAATCCTGAGCGCCACATTCGAAGCGCTGGGTATCGAGCGGATGTTCGTCAGCAGCAGCGCGTTACGCGAAGGCCTGCTCTATGACCTGCTTGGCAGAATTCATCAGGAGGACGTGCGCGAACGCACCGTCAGCGATCTGGCGCGGCGCTATGCTTTCGATGAAGGGCAATCGAAGCGGGTCGCGAGCCTGGCGGAAACCCTGTACCACGATGCCGCCTGCGGCTGGTCACTCGAACACGAGGACTATCGACGCCTGCTACGTTGGGCCGCGACCTTGCATGAAATCGGCCTGTCAGTCTCACACAGCCAATATCACAAGCATGGTGGCTACCTGTTGACGCACCACGATTTGCCAGGCTTTGCCCGCGGCGAACAGCGGCGCCTGGCCACGCTTGTCCGCGGACATCGCCGCAAATTTCCGTCGGCGGAATTCGAACGCCTGCCAGCCGAGCACCAAAAATCCGTTCAGCGCCTGTGTGTGCTTTTGCGCTTGGCAACGCTTTTGCACCGCCGTCGCAGCGGGGAGCCATTGCCGGTGATTAAGGTCAATGCAGATGGCAACACTCTTAAACTGACCTTTCCTAATGAGTGGCTGGGTGAACATCCATTACTGCGTGCTGATCTTGAATCGGAGGCGGGGTATCTCAAAGCCGCTGGATTCAAACTCAAAATCAAATAAAAACGGCTGCGGCGGCCTATGGCAGTGTCGCGTGCTCGCTCGCGCTTCGCCTGTCTTTGAGATAGGTCTCGTCGCTCGGCTTAAGGAGCGCCTTAACCCGCCAGGGAGTCGACGAGTCTTTGTTGGGCGTCCCGGGGTCGGGCTGAACCTGGCTTGGTGCGGGCATAGGTGCCGTCGCTTTTCAGTACCCAGGCGCGGGTGTTGTCTGCGAGATAGTTGTTTAGCGATTCTTTCAGCACCCGTTGCTGTAGGCGTTTGTCTTCGATCAAAAAAGCGGTTTCGACCCGGTTAAAGAAGTTGCGTCCCATCCAGTCCGCGCTGGAGAGATAAATCTCCGGTGCATCGTCGTTCAGAAAATAGAACACGCGCGCGTGCTCAAGAAAGCGGCCGACGATGGACCGCACCCGGATGTTGTCGGAAACTCCTTCTATCCCCGGGCGGAGCGCGCATACACCGCGAATGATGAGGTCGATTTTGACCCCCGCGCGCGAGGCTTCGTAGAGGGCGTCAATGGTTTTGACTTCTGACAGGGCATTCATTTTGACGATAATCCGCGCCGTTTTGCCCTCCTGCGCATGCTTGGCTTCACGGTTGATCAGATCGATTATGGTCGGGTGCATGGTGAATGGTGACTGCAGGAGTTTTTTCAGCTTGCCCGCCCGGCCCGGCGCCGTGAGCTGGTGAAAAATCTTCTGCACATCAACGCCAAACGCGTTGTCGCAGGTGAACAAGCCATAGTCCGTATACAGGCGCGCCGTCGCCGGGTGATAGTTGCCCGTACCAAGGTGGACGTAACGCCGCAGCTGTTTGCCCTCGCGACGCACCACCAGGAGCATCTTCGAGTGGGTTTTGTGACCGACAATTCCGTAGACCACGTGGGCACCGGCTTCCTGCAGGCGCGTCGCGAGTTCGATATTTGCCGCTTCGTCGAAGCGCGCCTTTAGTTCGATGACGACGGTCACTTCCTTGCCATTGCCGGCGGCTTCTACCAATGCTTCGACGATTGGCGATTCCGGCCCGGTCCGGTAGAGAGTTTGCTTGATCACTAGGGCGTCAGGATCGCGCGCGGCCTGAAACAGGAAGTCAGTAATCGGAGTGAAAGACTGGTAGGGGTGATGCAGCAGGACGTCACCACGTCTAATGACATCAAACATGTCGGCGTTGCGCGTCAGGCGCAGCAGGCGGCCCGGCGTGAACGGCGGAAACTTGAGCTCCGGTCGTTCAATCATGTCGGGCACCGCCATCAATCGGGTCAGGTTGACCGGGCCGTTGCAGGTGAAGATATCCTGCTCCAGCAGATTGAATTCATGCATCAGCAGGCTCGACATTTCCTGCGGGCACTCGCTCGCAACTTCAAGGCGGACGGCATCCCCGAACTGACGCTGATGCAATTCGCCTTCAAGCGCCTGTAGTAAATCTTCGATCTCTTCGTCGTCGACGAACAGATCACTGTTTCGCGTTACTCGAAACTGGTAGCAACCGGTGGCTTCCATTCCGGGGAAAAGGTCGTTCACGTGGGCGTGAATAATCGACGACAAAAACACGAATTCGTCGCGGCCATTGGCGTGGGTTTCCGGAATATTGATGATCCGGGGCAGCGCGCGTGGCGCCTGCACAATGGCGATGACGGAGTTGCGACCAAATGCGTCTGTACCTTCCAGTGACACCAGAAAATTCAGGCTTTTGTTCAGGATGCGCGGAAACGGGTGGGATGTGTCTAGGCCGATCGGGGACAGTACTGGCAGGAGTTCGCGCTGAAAGTAGCGTCTGACCCATGACGCCTGCCGCGCATTCCACTCGGAGCGCTTGAGAAATCGAATGCCTTCAGCCGACAGGGCCGGCAGCAGCTCATCGTTCAATACCCGGTACTGGTCTTCGACCAGCTCATGAGCCGCTTGGCTGATGGCGCGTAACTGTTCGGTCGGTGACATCTGATCGGGGCCGGTCTGCACCGAGCCGAACGCAACCTGCTGTTTGAGGCCGGCGACCCGGATTTCGAAAAACTCATCGAGGTTGCTGCTGGCGATGCACAGGAAACGCAGCCGTTCGAGCAGGGGATTCGAATCATCCTTGGCCTGTTCAAGCACTCGCCGGTTGAACTCGAGCAGGCTTAGCTCGCGATTAATATAGAGCTCGGCGTCGCCGATTTGCGTGGTTTTTGCGTCCATCTTGTGATCTGCCATGACGCGCCTGGGCGGGCGCTTGAAGTCATGTGCATTTTGTAGTGTCAGTGTTTAACATTGCTCGCTTTTTGCCCACTCTGCAAGTTCGGCGAGTTTCTGAGCCATGTCAAAACAGAATCGAAAGTCATCTAAAAAAGATAAGACTGCCAAGCGTAAAGGCGGGCGAGGATCGAGTATGGCGGAGCGTGCTGATCGGCATGCGCTCTATGAAAACTCGGTTCAAAACGTCGAGTCGGAGATCGACTTCGTCGATGAAGAATTTTTTAAACTCAGACAGCGTCGGGCGCGTTACCTGCGCGAGGATTTTTGCGGCACTGCCAACGCCGCCTGCGAATGGGTAAGGCGCAGAGCGGGCAACTACGCCACTGGTGTTGATATCGACGCCGATGTGCAGGCCTGGGGGCAGACCCATCACGTGGCCAAGATGACGACGGCCCAGCAGTCGCGCTTGGAACTAGTCACCGATGATGTCATGTCGGCGGCGACACCCTTGCAGGACATAATCCTGGCGATGAATTTCAGCTACTGGATGTTTAAACAGCGCGCGACCCTCAGGCGCTATTACAAACGCGTGCACGAGAACCTGGCTGACGATGGTGTTTTTTTCCTCGACTGCTTCGGTGGCTACGACGCTTTCAGGGAACTCAAGGAAAAAACCAAGCACAAGCATTTCACTTACATCTGGGACCAAGCGTCCTACAACCCCATTAATGGCGAAATGACCTGTCATATTCACTTTACTTTCCCGGACAGGTCGCGACTGAACAAGGCCTTTAGCTACGACTGGCGCCTATGGACCTTGCCCGAAATCACGGAAATTCTGCAGGAGGCCGGTTTTGAGCGCACCACTGTTTATTGTCAGGGTTGGGCTGACGAGGAAAACGAAGAACTGGGTGACTTCGAACCGGTCGAATCCGCCGACGCGGATGCCGGCTGGATTGCCTATATCGCGGCCTGCAAATAGCGCGCTCGCACGGGCTTTGTAGTTGTCACAAAGATGTAACATTCGACTGATAGAATCCGCCCCCAGCAGGCGAGCGACGGTTGCAGGCCGGATTTCCGGTTGTGTGTGAAACTCGTCGGCAAACCGACCGGTTATACAGAACACGGTAACGTGCCAAGTCAGACAACTCGCACAGCGACCGCCGCCGAAGCGGCAACGCCGGAGGATGCCCTGTCCGGACGTAGTGCGCGCGAACGCTTGAGAATTTTTGTCGACCAGGCATTTGCCGCCGTGATGGCCATTGGTGGCATAGCCGTCATCTTCGCCATTTCGCTGATATTTCTGTACCTATTTTACGTGGTGTTACCGCTGTTCCAGCGCGCGGAAATAGAAAGTGTTGGGCGCGTCGAGATCGGCGAGACCCGGACCTTGCATACGACGCTGGACGAGTACGCGGAAATTGTGCTGAGCGTCGGCGATGATGGCAGCTACCGCTTTCGCAAGCTCGCCGACGGCGTGGTGTTGGAGGAAGGTCGGCTGCTGGAGGAGGGGCAGGCGGCACTGGCGCTCCGCGCTGGTGACCTTGCTGCCCG
>CAXGUU010000077.1:0-11885 GCA_964012875.1 uncultured bacterium | reverse complement strand
CTCCGGCGGCAGCAGCGAAAACACGGCACCCGAGCCTGCGCCCAGGCTCTCAAGTCCGCCCATCAGCACCAGGTCGGGATACATGTCGACCGTAATGCGGGCGCGCTGACCGGGTCGCATGTGGCTCATCTCGGTTTCCTTGAAATTCGCCTCAACCCACCAGTCGCCGTCCTCGACAATCGAAAACTGCGGGCGCTCGGCAATGATCATGGCGCCTTCGCGCAGGTCAATATTCGAAATCCAGCCCGACACCGGCGCCGTGACCCGGGTGAAGGAGAGATCGAGTTCAGCGGCTCTCAGCTCGGCGGCAGCCGCACGCAACCGCGCGTTGTCCCGCCCCGCAGCGCCGAGTTCGCTCCGGGCCCTGCGCAAATCGGCCCGCGCGCTGTCGACAGCGGCGGATACCTCGGCAAAGGTCGCCTTGGCATTGTCGAACTCGGCTTCGGAAATGAGATTTTTCTCTCCGAGCGCGGTCGCACGTTCGAGGTTACGCCGGGCGCGCGCGAGGTTCACCTTACGCTCTTCAAGCGCCGAGCGAGCCACACCCACCTTGGCGTCGTCCGCCCCGGTCGACTGCGTGGCCAGTTCATAGCTTGCCTCGGCCGCCGCAACATTAGCCTCAAAAATCGAGGCGTCGATATCAAACAAGGGGTCGCCGGCCTGAACGTAGTCGTTTTCGCCCACGTGCACCGCGATCACGGGACCGGTGACGCGTGCCGCAATGTCAACAATATGCGCCTGAACGTAGGCGTCATCGGTGGTCGGATGCAGCTCCCGGTAATCCCAGTACCACTTGAGCCCGTAGCCCACGGCGGCGCAAACAACAATCAATATGACCATGCGCAAGCTGCGCATTGACTCCCCCTGTGGCGATTTCTACCGAATGCGAATCAGCCGGCATTGTAATATCTCTCCGACCCGCGACGCTGCGGGCGCCGGTTTTTACTACACTGCCGACCAATCTGAGCGCGTTGGAGCAATGCCATGGCCAAAGTTCGAATCGTCGAGAAAGACAGTCTGCCGTGGCAACCAGTGCACGAGGCGGTGCAACCGGAAACCGCAGCCAAGATGTCACCTGCGGAACGCGAGGCTGATGTCTGCATTCTGCATGCCGGGCGTAACAACGAACCGCAGTTGTTTGAAGTGGTGTTCGAACCGGATGAAGAGGTTTCGCTGCACGCACACCCGGCTGATGAAATTATTTACGTACTTGAAGGCGAGATGATCATGGGCCGCAAGCGCCTCGGCCCGGGCGCCTCGGCGTTCATCGCCGGCCATACGCTGTACGGCTTCAGGTCAGGACCCGAGGGCCTGCGTTTTCTGAACTTCCGTGGCGACAGCAATACGCACTTCATCACCAAGGAAGAATTCATGGCCGCGCGCAAACCTCGCGAGCACCGCAACTAATCGGCGGCTAGTCGCAGCCGATACGAAACTCAAACAACGGCAACATGCGTCCGGCGACGCTGCCGGACTCGCGCTCACCAACCGCGATGCCGCCGCAGTGGGCATAGAACCCGGCCGCGTTCGGATCGCTTTGGGCCGTGATCACCCCGCCGCCGCCTGCGCGAACGCGCTCGCATACGCGCCGCATCAGTTGCCGGCCGATGCCGCTACGCGTTTGTTGTGGCCTGATAAGCAAGGCCTCCAGTTCGTAGCGCCGGGCCCCGAGCGTTTCCAGGGCCGAAAACCCGAGCAGCGCACCATCACGGGTGGCAACTTCAAACTCGGTGGTCGGCGCCGCGATGTACTCGGGCCTGAAGGTCAATTCAGCGCGGCAGGCGTGCATGAATGTCTCGTCGTAACCCCACAACGCTTTTGCCTCAAGCGCAATAATGCTCAATATCGACGCGTCGGCGGCGGTCGCCGGACGAAATGCGAGCGCGGTCACCGCCCGCCCCACTGCGCAGAGCCCCCGCAGCAGGCAGCGGCATCATCTCATGCCGAAATCGGTGGTTTGCGGTCGGCCCACGGCTGCGCCCGCTCAAGCTGCCCGGCGAGCTGGAGCAAGGTGGCTTCGTCGCCAATACGCCCGACACATTGCACCCCAATCGGCCAGCCTTCACGCGACCAGCCGAGTGGCAAGGACACACCTGGCGCACCGGAGGCATTAAAGGGCGCGGTAAAACAGCAATCCGGGCCCATGCGCGTGGCATCGTAGGTTTGCACGTCGAGCGACATGTCGTAGTAGCCGTGCTCCCGCGGCAGCATCGGCAGGGTCGGCATCAGCCAGACATCGTAGCTGTCCATCTCCGCGACCATGTTGCAGGTCAGCTGGCGCACGGTCTCGATGTGGTTGGAATGATCGGCGCCGCTGAAGGTGCGACCCCGTTCGATCATGGTCCAGTACAGGTTGGCCATGTCGTCGGCTGTCACCGCGCGCCCGACCATCTCGGCCATTGCATCAATGAAGGAGACGGTCTGCGCGGCGATGACGTCGACGTAATTCGTATACAGCGGCCAGAAATCGCACGGCAGCGCTTTCGCTTCCACCGTATGGCCGAGCGATTGCAGCAATTCACCCGATGCTTCCACTGCTGCAACCACCTGTGGATCGACCGGCGTACCGTGATCTGGGGCCGCGGTGACCATCGCAATCTTAAGCGCGGCCGGGTCATTGGCGGCGTCTTCGACATAGGGCCGCATGGGATCAGGCTGGCGATAGGGTTCGCCAGGGAAACCGCCACCCAGCACATCAAGCAGCAACGCGGTATCGCGCACGGTGCGCGAAATTCCGAAGATCAGCGCACCGCCATACCAATAATCAACAGCGAGCGGCTGCAGGGTGATGCGCCCACGCGTCGGTTTCAAACCCACCAAACCGCAATTGGCCGCCGGCACGCGAATGGATCCGCCGCCATCGGACGCGTCCGACACCGGCGTCACACCCGTGGCGACCGCGACTGCCGAGCCACCGCTGGAACCGCCGGGCGTACGATCAATGTCCCAGGGGCTGCGGGTCACGCCATGCAGCGACGATTCGGTGGCCAGGCACCAGCCCTGCTCCGGCGACGTCGACTTGCCGAACGGCACCGCGCCCGCCGCTTTCAGGCGCCTGATGATCTCGGAATCAAACGGACCGGTCACGTCTTTCAAATACGGCAGTGAATTAGTGAACGGCTGCCCCTCCCAGGCCGATGCCAGCTCTTTTACCAGCCACGGCACACCGCACAACGGCCCTTTCGGCAGGGCTGGATCGCCGGCGCGTTCACGTCCGACCTCGTAGCAGCGGTGTGCCAGAAAATTGAGTTCCGGATTGAGCGCCTCGGCCCGTTCAATGGCTGTTTCCAGTACTTCGCTCGCCGACACGTCGCCCGCCCGCACGAGCGCCGCCAGGCCGGTCGCGTCGTAGTCGCTGTATTCCGCAAAGCTCATGGTTCCCCTCCTCCACGCTGCTATGCTCAGGATTCTCTGCCAGTGCCCGGCGCTTAGCAACGAGCAGGATCTTAGGGCCGGCGTGTCACTTTGCAGGCCGGATAAACTTAAAGACAATGCAGAGACCGTACGCTGACCCGATACACCCGCAGGAATAAAACCATGTCCGATTCTGAACTCGCCTTCATGACCCTGACAGACGTTGCCCAGGCCATTGCCAAAGGCGACTGTTCATCGGTTGAGGTCACTCAGCATCTGCTCGACCGCATTGAACGCCACGACGGCAAACTCGGCAGCTATGTGCTGGTCATGGCGGAATCGGCACTGCGCGAAGCCAGCGCAGCCGACCTCGCCATTGCCCGAGGCGAACCCCTGAAGCCGCTGCACGGCGTACCGGTTGCGGTCAAAGATCTTTGTGATGCCACCGGCGTACCCACCCGCGCCGGCATGCCCCGCATCCGCAAAGATGCACCCAATGCTGAAGCGGACTCGACGGTCGTCAAGCGACTGCGTGGCGCAGGCGCCGTGCTGCTGGGCAAGTTACAACTCACCGAAGGCGCCGTCGCCGTGCATCACCCCGACATTCAGGTACCGCTCAATCCGCACAATGCCGACTACTGGTCGGGCGCTTCATCAAGTGGTTCAGGCGCGGCCACCGTTGCGGGCCTCTGCTACGGCTCGCTCGGTTCAGACACCGGTGGCTCGATACGCTTCCCCTCCTTTGCCAACGGCGCCACCGGGCTCAAACAAACCTGGGGGCGGGTGAGCCGTGCCGGCGTGTTTCCGCTGTCATGGTCGTTAGATCATGTCGGTCCGATCATGCGCAGCGCCGCCGACTGCGCGGCCATGCTCGGCGCGATTGCCGGCAGCGATCCTGATGATCCAACGGCGCTCAGCGTGCCGGTGCCAGACTACCAGGCCGAACTCAGCCGGGGCGTGAAAGGACTGCGTGTGGGGCTGGATGAAAATTTCGCCTGCACCAACGTCGAACCCCTGGTGGTTGCGGCCATGCAGGACGCACTCAAAATTCTGGACGAAGCAGGCGCCGACATCGTGCCGGTTAATTTCCCTGACACGTCGGGGGTCGTCGATGCCTGGTTCCCACTGTGTACGGCGGAGGCCGCGGCTGTGCACCGCGATAAATTCGAAAAGCGCGCCAGCGACTTCGGCCCCGGGCTCACCAGCCTGGTCGAAACGGGCATCGCCACCAGCGGCACCGAATACGCGCTTGCGCATAACTTGCGCCAGGAATTTCGCGGCCGCGTGAATCGGGTGTTCTCCGGCGTCGACATCATACTGGCGCCGGCCTTCATGCATCAGAACCCAACCGTGGAAGCATTCTCAACCTTCGGCGAGCGCGATAACGACTGGCCGGAACTGCTGCGCTTCACCGCGCCCTTCGACCTTTCGGGTACACCGACGCTGTCTTTGCCCTGCGGCTTCAACGAGGATGGCGCGCCCTACGGTTTTCAATTGCTGGCCGGTAATCTGAATGAAAGCCTGCTGACCCGCGCCGGTCATGTATACCAACAGCACTCCGACTTCCACTGCCAGCAGCCGAAGGATTATCAATAGCACGCAATGGAGTTCAAACTCGGTCTCAGTTGGTCGTTTGAAAGCGACGGCGAGAGGCGAACCATTGAGCCCTTGTTGCTCGACCTGCTGCGGGCCATCAACGAAGGCGGCCACCTGAACTACGCTGCCAGCGAAATGCGCGTGTCTTACCGCCATGCCTGGGGCCTAATTCGCGGGTGGGAAGAACGCCTGGGTCAGCCCTTGCTCAGAACTAAGCGCGGCCGGGGCGCCAAGCTCACGGAGTTTGCCCTGGCCTTGTTAAAGACGCTGGAAGACACCGCCGTCATGCACAGCGAAACGCTCAGGCAATCGGCCACCAGCGCATCGGCGCAACTGAGCGCGGCGGCGAACGACATGAGCGGCGCACTCACCATTAGCTCCAGCCACAGTGAGCGTATGCAGCGTCTGCGCGATGCGCTTAAGAATGAATTCCGCATCTCGCTCGAACTCGCAGGTACCGAACAGGCCCTGCAACGCTACCGGCGCGGCGACGCAGACCTCGCGGGATTTCATTTACCCATGGGTGATCTCGGACGCAGCGTCGCCGCGCCGCTGATCGATCTGCTGGACAGTCACCGCGACACCTTCCGCCTGCTCGAAGAGCGCACCCTCGGTCTCATATCCCGAACCGATCACCCCTGCGAACATCTGGCGCAACTGGGCGAACCGGGCTGGCGGTTCATCAACCGGCAGGCGGGCTCGGGCACGCGACTCATCTTCGACGGTCTGCTGGCTTCGGAAAACCTGCGGAGCGCAGATATCGAAGGCTACGAACGCGAGGAATACACCCATACGGCAGTCGCCGCACTGGTCTTCAGTCAGGGCGCTGATGTCAGTTTCGGGTCGCAAGACGCAGCGCGCGAATTCTCGCTCCATTTCCTGCCCATGGTCGAGGAACGTTTCTATCTTGTGATGCGGCAAAACGCCGACAGTCGGCTGATACGGATGATCGAACAGTTCTGTACATCGCTCGATTTTGAGCGTGCTGCACACATGAAGCCCGACGAAACCATGCCTAGCGTGGCGGCGCTGAAACGGATTCATAACGCGGGCTTCTGGAAGGGTCGATAATCGCTGCGACACAGGCGTGATTAATGTCATTGCGCCAGCGACGAAGCGGCGTATGATCGCCCCCGCAAGGTGGCAACCATGAGCACAATAGCAGGTATATTCATTGACGGCGAAGCCGGCACAACCGGCCTTCAAATCGCTTCACGCCTCAATCGTCGCGACGACATCGAATTGCTGCGCCTCGATGATGCCGAGCGCAAGGACGCCGCGGCCCGCAAAGCGCGCCTGAACGAAGCCGACGTTGCCATCCTGTGCCTGCCGGACGCCGCCGCGCGCGAAGCGGTCGCGATGATTGATAACGACTCGACCTGCGTCATCGATGCCTCAACCGCGCACCGCACACTGCCTGGCTGGGCCTACGGTTTCACCGAACTCGACCCGAACTACCGCGCCGAACTCAAGTCCAGCAAACGCATCGCCAACCCCGGCTGCTACGCGCTGGCCTCCGTCGCCATGCTGCGGCCGCTGATCGCGAACGGCGTGTTGCCGGCGGACTGGCCGGTTTCGATCAACGCCGTTTCCGGTTATTCGGGCGGCGGCAAGGCACTGATTCAACGGTTTGAAGACACGCCATCGGACTCGGCTATCGAAAGCACGCTCTATGACTATGCGTTGTCACTTGAACACAAGCACGTGCCCGAAATCACGCATTGGTCGGGGCTCAAACATGCGCCCATCTTTACGCCCAGTGTCGGGCGCTATTACAAGGGCATGTTGGTGCATCTCCCGCTGCCATTGTGGGCCCTGCCCGCTCAACCTGACGTGGAAGCCCTTTACGACATCTACCGGGCGCACTATCAGGATGAACCGTTTGTGACCGTCAACGCGCCGGATGCCGTGGCCAGCGAGCTGGACCCCGAAGGCCTGAACGGCACCAACGAGCTCCGACTGCATCTGCTCAGTAATAGAGCCCGCGGCCAGGCGGTCGTGGTCGGCCAGCTCGACAACCTCGGTAAAGGTGCCTCGGGCCAGGCCGTGCAAACCCTCAACCTGGTCCTCGGCGTCGAGGAATCGACCGGTCTTTAGAATCGCTTAACACCAAGCCAAAACTGCTTGCTGCACTGCACTCACCCTGTCTAAGCGCGCTGGCCTGTGAGATAGTCATGGCCGTTCGCAGGCGATGCGCCAAGAGGGAAGTGTCATGCTCGATAAAACAGAGAAATCTTCGAAGAAAGTCACCTGCGCCATGTGCGACATGGCTTGCCAGCTTGAGGGACGGTTTGAAGGGAGCCAGCTTGTCGGCATTCATGCTGACGACACCCACCCGCTGACACCCGGCGCCATCTGTATCAAGGCCGCCAATGCACTTGAGTATTACAGTCATCCGGATCGCCTGCTGCATCCGCTGAAACGTATCGGCCGGCGCGGCAGTGGCGAATGGGAACAGGTCAGCTGGGATCAAGCCCTCGACGAAATCGCCACGAAGCTGAAAGCGCTCGTCGGCGAGCATGGCCCGGAGACCGTAGCGCTGACCTCGAACTCGTGGAACACCTCGGTCGAATCCGGTTCGATTCGGCGCTTCATGAACCTTCTGGGTACGCCCAACTATATTTCCGGCGTTTCCATGTGCGCCGGTAACACGGCCGCTGTCAGCCGCATGGTCTGCGGCTGGTTTCCGTCGCCCGACTTTGAGCGTACCAATCTGGTCGTCCTCGGTGGCCACGTGCCAACGAAGAACAACTGGAGTGCGATGTACGTGCGCCTGTCGCGGGCACTGGAACGCGGCGCCAAAATGATCGTGCTCGACCCGCGTGAAAATCCACATGTGAAAAATGCCGCAATCTGGCTGCCGCTGCATGCCGGTACCGATGCGGCGATGTACATGGGTTGGATCAAGTACATTCTCGATGAAGCTTTGTACGACAAGGCCTTTGTCGATAACTGGACCGTTGGCCTGGAACAACTGCGCGAGCGGCTCGAAGAATATCCTCTGGAACGGGTTGCCAAGATTACCGGCGTGAACCAGGGCCTCATCGAACAGGCCGCGCGCCTGTACGCCGAAGCCGGCCCGGCCGTGATCCCCTGGGTGCCGATGCTCGACAAGCAACACAACAGTACCTCGGCCATCCGCGCGCAGAACATCATGCGCGCGGTTTGCGGTTACCTCGATGTGCCCGGCGGTGAATTGCTGAGCGGCTTCAGCCCCGACGTTTTAACCGAGACCGACTTCGAACTGCATGAACGCCTGCCGCAAGAACAAAAAGACAAGCAGCTTCGCCAGAGCTACAACGCCTTCACCTACGAAGGCCAGGCGGCATTGCGCGAGCCGACCAAACGCGTTTACGGCCGCGAGTACGCCAACCTCATCACCGGTTGCTACATGGCGCATCCGCCGAGCGTATTTGATGCCATGATCACGGGCGACCCCTATCCCGTGAAAGCCTTCTTCGTGACCGGCAACAACCCGCTCATGAGCTACGCCAACCAGACCAAGGTTTACCAGGCGATCATGAACCAGGAGCTGGTCGTGACCTTCGATTTGTTCAAGTCGCCCACGGCGCAACTTTCAGACTACATCCTGCCCGGCAACAGCTGGCTTGAACGCGACCACCTGCACGATTTCTGGGGCTGGACCAACGCCAGCATGATCTCGCACAAGTTGCAGGATGCGCCGGGCGAATGCCGCGGCGGCTACGATTTGTGGAAGGGGCTCGCGGATCGCATGGGCTTCGGCGATGAGTTCCCCTGGCACTCAACCGAAGAGGTCTACAGCGAGCGCGTTAAAGGCCTCGGCATGAACTGGGATGAATTCAAAACCGAGTTCGACAACCTCTACGTGCCTGAATACGAGTTCAGGAAATATGAACAGAAGGGGTTCGCCACACCCTCCGGCAAAGTTGAACTCTATTCCCAATTACTGGCAGACCTCGGCCACGACCCGCTGCCCTACTTCGTCGACCGCGACGATCCGAAAGACATGCCATTCCGGTTGTTCATCGGTATACGCGACGATCCTTACTTCCACACCGCACAACGCCAGGTGAAGAAATTTCGCCAGAACGCGCCCTATCCCGAAATGTTCATGTGCGCTGAGGATGTCGAAACGCACGGGCTCAACGACGGCGACTGGTACGACGTCACCTCCCCGGCCGGTTCCATCTCACTTAAGCTCAAAATGCGTAACGACATCCCCAAGGGCGTGATCCGCGTCCCGCGCGGCTGGTGGATCCCCGAGATGGACGAAGGCGGCGAAATTCTTTCCGGCGCCTGGCTCCACGCCGACGCCATCCTCGTACCGGACACCCCGGAGTTCATGGACCGCGAACAAGGCGTGGTTGATATGACACGCATCCCCTGCAAGGTCTCGCCATCGCACGAACCGGAGTGGGTGCCGAAAGCGAAAGAGCTCGGCTTCATCAAGCCCGAGCTGGCGTCTGCCGGCTAAACGTAAACGGAAACCAAGATGGACCACCGCACTCGCATCGAATCCTATTTCAACGCCTGCTCAGCCGGCACGGCCGCAGAAATCGCGAGCCAGTTCACCAGCGACGCCGTCATCTACGACACTAACCACCGGCCGCTGAAAACCGCGGCCGAAATTGGCAGCGTGTGGGAAAAAGTGCGCAATCAATGGCAGAACGCGAGATGGTATGTCGATTCATGTCTCTCAGTCGGTGACGCTGCCGCGATTGAATGGACTATGACCGGCGTGCATGAGAGCGCCGGCGCGTTCACCGTGCGCGGATCGGAGCATTACCGTTTTGAAGACGGTCTGATTGCGGAAATCCGCCAGTACTGGACCTTCGATCGCGACAAACCAGGTTCGGCGCTGGTCGATTTTCCATACGCCGAACGGGACAACTTCCACCAGGCCGGCTGAGCCGAAGTTCAAGTCCGAAATTCAAAACGATAAACGTCCTGCGTTCAGCACTGGCCGAACGTATGGCGGCGGCTCATCGTTGACAACCAGGTACTGGTTGAGCGAAAAACCACCCAGTACGTCGACCGACGTATTGATACGAAAGATGCCGTCGGCAGTTTCCGCCACGGCGGTCGCCAGCCCATCATTTGCGTCGCTTATCAGCCGTTTTCGGCCGCAGGAGACCGGCACGGTTATCATTCGGTCGAGGGTACGCCCGGCCGGGCCGGGTATTTCATCGGGAGACTGCAATGAATGACATCGGATTGTTCGAAGCTATTTATTCGACGCGCTCGATGCGTCGCCTCAAACCGGATTCAATTGAGGACGAGGTACTTGAGCAGATCCTCGATGCCGGCGTGCATGCGCCGAGCGGCAGTAATTTCCAGAACTGGGCATTCCTGGTGCTTAAGGAACACGAGGACAAGCGTTTTGTTCGCGATCTCTACCTCAAGTACTATCGCGAGCTTGAGCGCCTCGGCACTATTCCGCCGATGTCGGAGATTCCCCCGGAACGCATGCGCATGTTCGAGTCGGCCATTCATCTGGCGGAACACATGGACGAAGTGCCGGTAATCTTGCTCGCCTGCAGCGGCACTGATTTCCCGACCTATGCAGACGCCAACAACCTGCGCTCAATCACCGCGACTTTACACGCATCAATCTACCCGGCGATACAAAACATCCTGCTCGCCGCACGTGCGCTCGGCGTGGGCGCGACCCTGACCACCCTCCACTACTTTTTCGAAGACGAGCTTAAGACCCGCTTCGGGATTCCTGACGACAAGGAAATCGCCGGCCTCATCCCGATGGGCTACCCGCGCGGCCGATTCGGGCCCACCACCCGTCGCCCGGCAAAAGAAGTCACCCATTGGGGCCGATGGGGTGACATTCGAACCAGCTGAAGGATCGTATTGGGTGTCACTGGTCTGCGCGTCCCGCGCGTTGATGCACTCGCTGGGTGTTTCACGAATATCGCCCAGTTCGATATTGTCCTGGTTATGAACCTCGTAGTCCTTCGTCTCCGGTGGCACACTAGAATAGCCGCCCGCATCCAACGCCCCGAGGGCAATTTTTACCGCTTTAGCCATGCCCTTTCAGGTCAACATCGATCACGAAAAACGCCTCGTCTCCAGCGTCTGGGCCGGCGAGGTTGGTGAGGCGCCGGGACTCGACTGCATCGAGGGCGTACGGGGCGATCTGGTTGACGCCCGCTCGCGCACGTCGGTCTCAAAGCGCGATCCGAACGACACCCATCAGCGCGAATCGAATGCGCTCGACGATATGGACGCGGCCAAGCAGTGGCTGCGACGCGAATAGGCCGGGTATCCGGTGCTGCATCTGGCATTGCATTGCCTGGTTCCCGCGCTGGTGGCCGTCCTCTGGTTCAGGACGCGCTGGAAAGTCGCCTTTACCGAGATGATGGCCACCATGGCCGTCGACCTTGACCACTGGCTTGCCAACCCCATCTATGACCCCAACCGCTGCAGCATTGGTTTCCATCCGCTGCACGAGCCATGGCTGTTTCTACCGTATTTCGCGCTCTGCTTGTGGCCGAAAACGAAGTTCGTCGGCTTGGGCCTCGCCATCCATATGGCGCTGGACGGACTCGACTGCCAGTTCACCAGCGGTGTGTGGATGTACTGACAGAAACTATCGGGACGCTGCCCAAGGGGCGCAAGGCACGGTAACATCCCAGCCACTGTTCCGGAACAACCACTGCCCGCCCAAGGAGAACCCCTGATGAGCGATGACCAACAAATCAGAAATACGATTCAAACCTACTTCGACTGCATGTATGAATCGAGTGCGGAGAAGACCCATGCCGCTTTCCACGAGAATGCCAAGATCACCGGTTACCTGAAGGGCGAGCTGTACCAGATGTCGGTCAGCGAGTTCGCCGACTTCGTCGCCAGCCAGCAACCATCACCGAAAGAACAGGGTGAAGCGGCGCGACTGGACGTCGTATCGTTGGAAATCTCAGGTGATACGGCGATCGCCATGG
>CAXGUU010000076.1:0-11912 GCA_964012875.1 uncultured bacterium | reverse complement strand
TTTCCTCGCCGCCTCTGCCTGCGGCGCCATCTCGAGGATTTTTGGAGCGTTGACTACCCCAATCTTGTAGTCTTCGGCGAAAACCGCCGAGGAATAACATAGCGAAACCAGCGCCGATGCGATCAATATGTTGAATGAATTTTTCAATGTGATACTCCAGTGCCTGAATATTCGACAATTCGGATTGGGTGAGCGAACGCGGCTACCAATTTCAACCGTCCCCGAGCTCGAGGTGGTCGGACAATCTAACCAAAGACTACCTCAGAATTGTGCCCCGAAATTAAACTGAAACTTCTGAATCTCGTCGCCAACCTGGTCTCGAAACGGCTGCGCATAGCTGACTGAAAGGAGACCAAATGGCGACATCCATATTCCTGTTATGCCCGCCGACATGCGCATGTCATCGAGATCGAATCGATCGTCGGAGGCGTAAACATTGCCCGCGTCCAGAAACCCTGAAAGGCGGACCGATTTGAAATCATCAAGGAATGGCACCGGCAAGATGACTTCCGCGTTACCTACCAGCGAAATGTTGCCCCCAAGTGCGCGGCCGTAAATGTCTTCGGGGCCGAGAGAACTTTCCTCGTAGCCGCGAACTGTCCGCGGCCCGCCGGCAAAGAAGTTCTCGAAGAATGGCAACTCACTCGTATCGCCATAAGCGTCACCGTATCCGACGCGGCCCTTAAGCAACAGCGTGTATTGTTTAACCAGAGGAATAAACACGCGCGCGTCGTAGTCGACTTTGAAATAGCGCAGGTCGCCGCCCGGTAGTGCGACCTGGGCACGAATCCTCTGCAGGGCGCCACGGTCAGGAAAGATTGCCGCATTTCGCGTGTCATGCGAGAACGACGTCTGCAGTCGCAAGGTATCGTATTCGTTCCCCTCCTGCAGAAGGAAGAAGAAAATACGCGGATCCAGAAACCGCGGATCGGTCTTAATTTCGTTGTGTTCGTAATTCAGCGCCACATTGATGTAGTTAAACTCAGTGATCGGCACACCGAAATTCACACCGCCGGATATTGTCCTGTTGTCATACCGCACAACGTTCCGGTTGCCGGCATCCGTTTCGCTATAGCTCACATCGAAACCACGCGCGACGCCGTCTATCGACCAGTACGGGTTGAAATATCCCAACCTGAAGGTTCGATTAATTTCGCTGTTATTAAAGGCAAAACTCAAGCTCTTCCCGCTACCGAGAAAGTTATCCTGCGTCACGCTGGTGTTAAATATAATGCCCGCCGACTGAGAAAAACCAAGGCCCAGAAGCAAGTTGCCCGACGGGCGCTCCTTAACCGTGTAATTGACATCGACCTGATCGGTTAAACCTGCCACCGCGGGCGTTTCGACGTTGACATCTTCGAAATAGCCGAGCCTGCGCAGCCGTATTTTTGATCGTTCGACCTGGGTTGTCGAAATCCATCCGCCTTCCATTTGACGCAATTCGCGACGCAGCACCTCGTCTCGGGTCTTGGCGTTACCGAAAAAATTCACCCTGCGCACGTAGACGCGCTGTCCCGGGTCAACGAAATAGGTAATCGACGCTTCAAGGTTTTCGTCATCAATATCGGGAATGGCATTGACGTTCGCAAACGCGTAACCCTCGTTACCCAGTCGGTCCGTGATTGCTTTACTCGTCGCCGTTAAGTGTTTTCTCGAGAACACCATCCCTTTGCGCGTCATCACCCAAACAAACAACTCTTCTGGATCGACAATCAGCGTGCCGGCAAGTTTGACGTCACCGACGCGGTAGCGCCGCCCTTCGCTGATATTGATTGTGACGTAAACGTCTGCTTTATCTGGTGTGATCGAAACTTGCGTGGAGTCGACCGAAAAATTGATGTAGCCGTTATCCAGGTAAAGCGACCGCAGTGATTCAAGATCACCAGAAAGTTTCTGTTTGGAGTACTGGTCATCTTTGCTAAACCAGCTGATCCAGTTAGGTGTCGTGAGTTCGAACAGCCCCATGATTTGTTCATCAGTAAAAGCCTCGTTGCCGATGACATTAATTTGCTTAATGCGGGCAGCCTCGCCTTCCGACACCGTGAAAGCGACTTCTACAGCTTTATCGCCAATCGGTATGACTTCATTCTCGATCCGAACACCGTACTTGCCATTCGAGTAGTACTGGCGTTTGAGCTCCTGCGTGACTTTATCCAGCTTGGCCTCGTTGAAAACCTCGCCTTTGGCGAACCCGATCTCCCCCAAGCCTTCCAGTAGGTCGTCGGTTTTGATCGCCTTGTTGCCGTCAAAGGTGATGTCCGCGATCGTCTCCCGCTCCAATACGATGACAACCAGGACGTCGCCGTCGCGTTCCAGACGAACGTCTTTGAAAAAACCGGTCTTGAACAGCGTCCGAACGGCGTCACGTGACCGAGTATCGTCGACTGAGTCGCCAACATTGATAGGTAAGTAATTGAAGACCGCGCCGGGACTGATGCGGTCGAGCCCCTCCACGCGGATGTCATCAACGATAAATGACTCAGCTCCAGAGCAAGTCGCCGCAACCGTAAGTAATGCAGCGGCCATCCAGCCGGAGATCGTGGCTCTAACTCTCATGCGGTAGTGTTTTGAAAACGGCAGTTCTGAATCAACCGAATCCCCATGGATACTATCGGTTTATTGCGACGCAGCAATTTATCGTTAAAAACGACCTGCGGCTCGTGGGTCGCAGACCCCTTTTTGGACTCTCCAGGTCCAAACTGCGTGATTCAGTCAGCGTCCCCCTTTTTTACGTTTTCTTTAATGCCGTCACCAGCGTTTACAGGATGCGCAGAATGTCGTTATAGACGGCAAGCCCCATAAGGCTTAACAACATTATCAGACCAATTTGCTGACCGTAAATTTGCACGGTATCCGGCACCGGTCTGCGTATGCCGAATTCTATCAGGTAATACAACAAGTGTCCGCCATCCAGCAATGGAATTGGCAGAAGATTAAGCACCGCGAGACTTACACTGACCAGCGCTAGAAACTCAAGAAACCGAGCCGTTCCCATCTCGGCAGACTGACCGGCATAGTGCGCAATGCTAATTGGGCCGCTCAAATTCTGCACAGACGCCTGGCCGCCAATCATCTTCCCCAAAAATTTATACGTTGTTACCGTCATGTCGAAGGTTCTCTGTAGCGCCCCTTTGACAGCGTGGATCGGGCCAAACCGTTCTACGGCAAACGGCACTGCTTGAAGGTCAGCCGGAACAACCACTTCGGCCCCAATACGGCCGACCTGTTTCGCTTCGCGCTCGTGCGCAGCCGGAATAATCGTGAGGGTCAACTGAGAATCACCCCGCAGAACCTTCACCAGAAGTTGCTGTTCGGGATGTGCGCGCACGATTTCGACCCATTCGGACCAGCTCAAAACCGGCGTGCCGTTAACGGCCTGCACCAAGTCCCCTGCGAGCATGCCGCCATCAGCGGCGGGCTCCTCTTGGACGACACGCTTGATACGCGGAGGAATAACCGGTCGTTTCGGCGCAATGCCGGTCTTGGCAAGAAAATCGCCTTCGCTGACATCGTCGATCGAAAGTCCGGAAAAATCGAGGACCGCTGTTCGCGTTTGTCCCGCCGTATTTTCTACCGTTACGCTGACTGTGCTTCGGTCGAGAATGGCTTCGAGAGACTTTCTGAACACGCCATCCCAGGTTTGCGTTTCGATACCGGCGATGGATGTAATCCGGTCGTCACTTTGAAAACCCGCTTTCCACGCGATTGATCCTGCTTCCACGGCACCAATAATCGGAACCGGCCCCGAAACGCCGAGCACCAGCGTGAGCCAGTATGCAACTATGGCAAGCAGAAAATTGGCGACCGGCCCTGCCAACACAATCGCACTGCGGGTCCGAAGCGATTGCCGGTTGAACGCCCGATGCTTTTCAGCCGGATTGACCTCACCCTCGCGTTCATCGAGCATCTTTACGTACCCACCGAGTGGCAGAGCCGCAACGGTGAATTCAGTTTCACCCAGTTGGCGTTTAAGTAGCGGTTTCCCGAATCCCAGAGAAAATTTAAGAATCTTCACCCCGAGCTTGCGCGCAACCCAGTAGTGGCCGTATTCGTGAACACTGATGAGGATACTGAGCGCAACCAAAAACGCCAATATGGTCTGAAATAATTCCATTATTGAACTGTTCCCGCGATCTTTAGGCGAACACTCTGCCGGGCGGCAGCATCCGCCTCCAGAATCGTATCAAGGCTGTCGGCGACTTGTGTATCGACTTCTGACAACGCTGCCTCGACGAGTTCCGGAATTTGCATAAATCCTATTTCGCTGTTGAGAAACGCCTCTACCGCTATTTCATTGGCTGCATTCAATATGGCGGGCGCCGTTCCGCCCGCATTGACTGCGTCACGGGCGAGACGCAAGCACGGGAATCGATCGTAATCCGGTCGTTCAAAATCGAGCCGCCCGATCTCGAACATGTCCAGCGTATCCACACCGGCGTCGATCCGTTCAGGCCAAGCCAAGGAATAAGCGATTGGCGTTCGCATATCGGGGTTTCCAAGCTGAGCAAGCACCGAACCGTCAACGTATTGCACCATTGAATGAACAACGCTTTGCGGATGGACGACCACCTCAATTGATTCCGGACTAGTATCGAACAGCCAACAGGCCTCGATCACCTCTAGCCCCTTATTCATCATCGTTGCTGAATCGACCGAAATTTTACGCCCCATAACCCAATTCGGATGCGCAACGGCCTCGTTGGGTGTGACCGAACTCAGCCTGTCTATAGGCGTTGTGCGAAACGGCCCACCGGATGCTGTCAGTAAGATTTTGGAGACCCCGACGCTATTCAAGCCGCGCTCGAAATCGGCCGGCATGCATTGAAAAATCGCGTTGTGTTCGCTGTCGATCGGCAGCAATTCCGCCCCCGCGCTCGAAACTGCCTCCATGAACAGATGGCCCGACATCACCAGTGACTCTTTGTTCGCCAGCATCACGCGTTTGCCAGCTCGTGCCGCTGCAAGATTGGGCAGCAATCCGGCAGCGCCAACGATGCCGGCCATGACGTAATCAACCTGATTATCTGAGGCCACCTCCGCCAGCGCGCCGGGCCCGGCCAACACGGTCGTCTCCGGCACCTCGGATTGGCACCGCCGCTCGAGTTCAGCGGCTGCGGCTTCATCAACCATCACCGCTTTGGACGGGCGCCATGCCTTGCACTGCTCGAACATCTTCTCAACGTTATTACGTGCCGTCAGCGCGAACACTTCGAACTGCTCCTCGGAATGTTCAACCACATCGAGCGTATTGACACCGATGGTGCCGGTCGAACCGAGGATCGTTAATCGTTTAGTCATAGGTTATTCAAACATCCAAATTGCGCTCGCCAGGACCGGTGCCGCGGCCAACAGGCTATCAATACGGTCAAGCACTCCGCCGTGACCTGGCAGGATACTGCCGCTGTCCTTCAAGCCCGCAGTTCTTTTCAAAATACTCTCGACCAAGTCTCCGATTACAGCAGCACCGAATGTCAGCGCGATCACGGGTAAGCACCATAATATGGGTTGCCCGGTAACGAACAGGGCCAGGGGCAGCGAAACAGCCAGGGTGCCCCCCAAACCAAAGTAGAATCCTTCCCACGTCTTTCCAGGACTGATCCTGTTGGCCAGTTTGTGTTTACCGAATCGGCGGCCGCCAAAGTAAGCGAAAATATCGGCCGACCAAACAATGCCGAAAATCAGAAACATCAATGCGCGATTGTGGACCTGTAGAAAGTTGAGCGCAGAAAAAGATGTGCAGAGAACAAGCACTCCTAACGAAATAATGATTGCCGGCTTTTGCAGGACTGGCTTGCCGATAGCCTGAAATGCGCAGACCCAGCAGCCGGCGAACACCCAGCCGGTGGCGCCAACAACAAACAACGGCAGCGCGGTGCGATTGTCTGTCCCGAACAAAAAAGCGACGACAGCTGCAATCACAGCGAGAACGGCGATAGCGAGCCGTTGTCCCGGTGCTTCGACTGAAGCGAATCTCGCCCACTCGAATCCCGCCGCGCCGACTATCCCCAGAAGCAGCAGGCTCATGGCCATCGGCGGAAAATACAGTACAGCGGCCACAGCCCCACCACTCAGCAAAAGACCGGTAAACAGTCTCGCGAGAATCATCGGCGGACCTGCTGCTGCGTTCCGCACCAGGAAGTCTGGCCCGACCACGAAACGAGTCGCGGCCTGGAACGATTAACAGCACTTGTAATATTCGTCGCTGTCCGCACCAGGTTCGATCTACGCCGGCGGGAGCGAATTCGATTCACTGTACTTGTGAACTTGCATCACGCGAGAGGCTCTAAGCTAACCCAGCACCAGCTTACGCTGTTTCGGCTCAATCGACGCCTATTCTTCACGCAAAAGCCCGACAGTCCGCCCCTGGGGCTCATCGAGTTGATCGCCGGTCATACCAAAGCGGCGTTGTCGTGACTGGAAGTCTGCCAGCGCGAGCTCGAGGTGTTCGGCATCGAAATCCGGCCACAAACATTCGGTGAAAAACATCTCGCTGTAAGCCAGCTGCCATAGCAAAAAATTACTGACTCGTTGCTCACCACCTGAACGGATGAACAGGTCCGGTTCGGGCAGGTCGTGCAGGGAGACGTGCTCAGCAAACATCCGCTCGTTTATTTGCTCCGGCGTAATTTCACCGCTTGCCACCCGCGACGCCAGTTCTCTGCTGGCATTAACGATGTCCCAGTGCCCACCATAGTTAGCGGCAATCACGAGGTTGAGTGTCGTATTCTCAGCCGTTCGCCGCTCCGCATCTTCGATACATTTTCGCAATCTATCGGAGAACGGGGACCTGTCCCCGATGACCCGCAAGCGCACGCCAGCCTCGCGCAGTTTATCGATTTCCTGCTCAATGGCGACAACAAACAACTCGAGCAGCAAACTAACCTCCATCTCTGGGCGTCGCCAGTTCTCGCTACTGAAGGCAAACAGGCTCAGGGTCCCGATCCCAAGCTCCGCACAACGCTGAACTATTGTCCTGACGTTTTCAACCCCGGCACGGTGTCCCGCAATCCTGGGCATACTGCGCTTTTGTGCCCAGCGGCCATTGCCATCCATGATGATGGCTACGTGTCGTGGTAACCGGGCAGTAGTCGATGTCATGGTCAAGCTGGGGTCCGGTCCACCAGGGAGGGTCAAACCTCCAGCATATCCTGCTCTTTCGCGGCGAAAATGTCGTCGATGGATTTGACGTGCTCGTCGGTGATCTTTTGCGCCGCATCCTCGCCCTTGCGTTCCTCGTCTTGCGAAATTTCCTTGGCCTTGGTCAGTTCCTTGAACTGACTTATCGCGTCGCGGCGAATATTTCGCACAGCGACCTTGGCCTGCTCTGCTTCAGCTTTCAGCACCTTGATCAGCTCGCGGCGACGCTCTTCCGTAAGGGGCGGTAACGGCAGCCGAATAACAGTGCCTGCGGTGTTCGGGTTTAGACCCAGGTTGGATTCCAGAATTGCTTTTTCTATGGCCGCGACCGTGCCTTGATCCCACGCAGTAACTGTCAGGGTCCTGGCATCCTCCACGCTTACGTTTGCCGTCTGGGGTAACGGCGTCGGATTGCCGTAGTAGTCGACCATTACCTGGTCGAGCAAGCTCGGATTTGCGCGTCCGGTGCGCATGCGGGTGAGATCGTTACGAAACGATTCCACGCTTTTGGTCATGCGGGTACGCGCGCCTGCTAGAACGTCATCAATCATTGCAACTCCTCGCTGGTTACCAGCGTGCCAACTGACTCTCCCATCGCCGCCGCCACAAAAGCGCCCGGTTGAGTCATATCGACCACACGCAGGGGCATACCGTTTTCGCGACACAAAACGATTGCGGTCGCATCCATGACCCCAAGCTTGCGGTCCAGGACTTCGTCGAAATCCAATTGATCAAAACGGACGGCGTCCGCATGGATGGCAGGATCTGCAGAGTAGACGCCGTCCACCTTGGTCGCCTTAATCAAAAGATCAGCCTCGATTTCGATTGCCCTGAGACTGGCGGCCGAATCAGTCGTAAAAAAAGGATTCCCGGTGCCGGCTGCCAGGACTACGACCCGTCGTTTTTCAAGATGTCGTACCGCTCGTCGACGAATAAAATCTTCGCAAACTTCGTTTATCTTTATCGCCGACATGACGCGTACATGTAGGCCTTTGCGCTCAAGCGCGTCCTGTATAGCCAGCGCGTTTATGACGGTCGCCAGCATGCCCATCTGATCTGCGGTAACCCGATCAATTCCGGCGGCAGCCAAGCCGGCGCCCCGAAAAATATTACCGCCCCCGACAACGATGGCGATTTCTGTTTCAGCATCATGCAGATCCCGAATTTCGCTGCCTATGCGGTCGACTACCTCTGCATTGATGCCGTAGTCGTCATCACCCATGAGTGCTTCACCGCTAAGTTTGATCAGCACTCTCTTGAATGACTCGCCCACCGAGCTTCGATTCATCAGTTTACAAACACCTCTGGCAGTCGCGGCGCATTAGGACAGCCGGCAGAACATCACTTCCTGGTTAACAATCAGCTGGCCTCGCGCGCCTGGGCCATAACTTCCTCGGCAAAATTTTCCGTCTTCTTTTCAATCCCTTCGCCAACCTCAAAGCGTACAAAACGGTCGACCGTTGCATCGTTTTCCTCCAGCAGCTTTTGTACAGTCTTGTCGGGGTCTTTCACGAAGGGTTGTCCATGCAGGGTGATCTCGGCAACGAATTTCTTCAATCGGCCGGAAACCATTTTTTCGACAATTTCCGGCGGCTTGCCGCTCTCTGCTGCCTGAGCACTCTGAATTTCCCGTTCTTTTTCGAGCACCGCCGACGGCACGTCACTTTCTGCAACGCAAACCGGGTTGCTCGCGGCAATGTGCATGGCGATGTCGCGAGCGAGGTCGGAACTTCCGCCTCGCATGCGGACAACCACGCCGATGCGCTTTCCATGCAAATAGGTTGCAATCAGCCCGCCAGCAGAATCGACGCGCACAATACGGCGGATATCAATGTTCTCGCCAATTTTCGCAATCAACGCAGTCCGCAGCTCTTCCACAGACTGACCGCCGGACGTAGCTGTCGCGGCCAGTGCTTCGACATCGCTGAGGCCGGCGGCCAGTGCAGTCGTTGCGACGGCATCGCTGAAGCTGCCGAAGTTCTCGTCGTTGGCCACGAAATCAGTTTCGCTGTTGATTTCAATCATCACAGCGGCATTGTCGTCAGCCGCGTAGGCGATAGCCCCTTCGGCCGCAATTCGCCCGGCTTTTTTAGCGGCCTTGGCCACGCCTGTTTTGCGCAGATGCTCGATTGCTGCCTCGATGTCGCCATCGGTCTCTACCAAGGCTTTCTTGCATTCCATCATGCCGGCGCCTGAACGTTCGCGCAGCTCCTTGACCATACTGGCGGTGATTGCCATGTTTCGTTTCCTTAAAAATTCAAATCGACGATCACGATTAGGGTTGCGGTGACGCCTGCTCAGTTGCGGGTTCGTCTACCGCCGCAGCAGCAGGCCTCTCCTCCTCCGTGGATACCCCTGGCTCCGTCTTTTCGGCAGCGGGATCCGCCGGTTCCTCGCCTGCGACAGCTGCTTCGGGTTCAGCAACAGCAGCTGGTGTCGCGGTCTGTTCGTTGAGTTCAACAAATTCGTCGCCGGCGCCGGCGGCAACGTCGCTTGCGGCCATGTGGCCATCCAGAATGGCGTCTGCCATCGCCTTCACGTAGAGATCGATCGAGCGAATCGCGTCGTCGTTGCCCGGGATGATGTAGTCCACACCGTCGGGGGAATGATTTGTATCCACGACAGCGACGATCGGGATCCCAAGCTTCACCGCTTCCGCGATTGCAATTCTTTCATGGCCAACATCGACGACAAACAGTGCGTCGGGCAATGTCTCCATGTCCTTAATACCGCCCAGTCCACGATTAAGTTTGTCCAGTTCCCGGCGCGTATTCAGCCCTTCTTTCTTGGACATGCGTTCGAGGCCGCCGCCGTCAATCATTTCCTCAAGGTCTTTCAGGCGACGTATCGATTGTTTGACGGTTTTGAAATTTGTCAGCATGCCACCAAGCCAGCGGCGACTGACGTAGGGCATGCCGCAGCGCTCTGCTTCGCGTGCGACCGCAGCTTGCGCCGATCGTTTGGTGCCTACAAACAGGATCTTGCCTCGTTTGGCGGCCATCCGACCAATAAAATTCGTCGCTTCCTCCAACAGAGGAACCGTTTGCTCCAGATTAATGATGTGAATCTTGTTGCGTTCGCCGAAAATGTACGGTGCCATTTTCGGGTGCCAGTAGCGGGTCTGATGGCCGAAGTGCACGCCAGCTTCTAACATCTGGCGCATGCTGATATCGCTCATTATTTTCTCCGTTCGGGTTTCGCTGCCACCCATGCCGAAAATCGATCCCGCCGTGTAATCTGTTCTGACCACACCGCGCGACACCCGGACTTTCGAACTAACCAGGGCGTGAGGATTTAGTGTAGGGGCGCCCATCGCGCAGACGCCTAAGGTCGCAACCCGGGAGACCGGCCTTATGTGCCGCCCGCCAGAGTGCGGACCAAAGTGCGTAACGCAAATGGGCCACTGCCCCCTAATCATGCTTCCGATTGCGTCGAGAGCGCGCGCTTTATACCATAGAAGTCCTGTCGCAACAATGACTTGGATGAAAGACGTTCAATGCCCGTCACCCTCAAAAACACTGCCGAAATAGCGAAGATGAAGACCGCCGGGAGGCTCGCGGCACAAGTCCTCGAAATGATCGCGCCCCACGTCCGCCCGGGTATTACAACGCTCGAACTGGACCAGTTGTGTCACGACTATATTGTGAATGTTCAGCAGGCGATTCCGGCACCGTTGGACTATCACGGCTTTCCGAAATCGATCTGTACTTCAGTCAACCACGTCGTCTGCCACGGCATCCCCGCTGCGAAAAAGCTCAAAAACGGTGACATTATTAACATCGATATCACCGTCATCAAGGATGGCTACCACGGCGACACGTCAAAAATGTTCATTGTCGGGGAAGCGACCGTTAAAGCCCGTCGAGTGGTCGAAACCGCCTACGAATGCCTGCTGCTTGGAATTGAACTGGTAAAACCAGGCGCTCGGCTGGGTGACATTGGTGCCGCCATTCAACAGCACGCAGAAGAAAGGAAGTATGCGGTTGTCCGTGAGTATTGTGGCCACGGCATCGGTAAACAATTTCATGAAGAGCCACAGGTACTTCATTACGGGACGCCGGGAACCGGCCTGATCCTCAGCCCGGGCATGACGTTTACGATAGAACCGATGATTAACGTCGGCAAGCGCCACGTGAAGCTGCTCGGCGATCACTGGACGGTCGTCACCAAAGATCACAGTCTATCGGCGCAATGGGAACACACCGTACTGGTTACTGACACCGGACACGAAGTGCTGACTGCCCGCGATGAGGAACAATTTGACATTGCTGCCTGAAGCGATCCGTGCCGCCATCAGTCTCGCCGCCACGTAGCGAAACAGAACTGAGAACGCGCGCCCGCGCGTTGGCAGGGATGTCGCTCGAAGAACTCGCCAACCGAAATCAAGTTGAACTGCCGCAGCGACTGGCAGGGCATAAGGGGCTCATCGGTGAATGCCTTGAATTTATTCTGGGCGCGGACGCTGCCAGTCGCCCGTTACCGGACTTTTCGGAGCTGGGGATCGAACTGAAAACATTGCCACTGAATGCTCACCAGCGGCCTAAAGAATCAACCTACGTCTGTCGCCTCAATGTCAACGCTCTGCCCTCGGAAACATGGGAAACGTCGTCTGTTAAGCGCAAGCTCGCGCGCGTGCTGTGGTTCCCGGTTGAGGCGAACCCCGCAGTGCCGATGAAGCAGCGGCGTCTTGGGGTTCCACGCATCTGGTCGCCCTCGCCTGCGGACATCACTGTACTTGAGGACGATTGGAACGAGTTAACGGACCTCGCGGCGAC
>CAXGUU010000075.1:0-11919 GCA_964012875.1 uncultured bacterium | reverse complement strand
GGCTCACTGCCGCTGAGGCCGGCGCTGTAGATGCCGCCGAAGCCCGTTGGCGCTACGGCGATCACCGAGAAAGCTGCTATGAAAACGGGGATGCCTGATGTCTATTGATCTAAAAACTGCGAGCGTCGAACCGATCCGCCGTACCTTCGATCACATCGAAGCGAAGCTTGGTGGCAAGAAGGCACCGACCCGCTACCAGGAAGCCGTGTGGGGCTTACAACCAGTGCTGAATTTTCACTACAGGCCGACCTGGGACTCCGCTCGCGAACTCTACGATCCCTCGCGGACCGCCATCGTGATGGACGACTTCGACGACCTCGTTGACCCGCGTCAGTATTACTACGGCACGTGGACGATTCAACGCGGCAAGCAGCAGGATTCACAGGAAAAGAATTTTGAGTTTGTCGAAAAGCGGCAACTGCTGGCGACACTCGACGATTCGCTGCGTGAGCGGATTGAAAGGCTGGTCATTCCGGTACGCCATATCGCCTGGGGCGCGAATACCAACAATAGTTATATCGCGGCCTATGGTTTCGGCGCACCGCTAACCTCTGCCTGCGCGATGCACATGATGGACGAACTAGGCGTCGCCCAGTACATCAGTCGTATCGGGCTGTTGCTCGAAGGCAATGAGGTCACGGCGCTGGATGCGGGCAAGGAGGCGTGGCTGAACGATCCCATGTGGCAGCCTATGCGTGCGCTCGTCGAGGAGCTGATGGTGACCAAGGATTGGTTCGAATTGTTCGTGGTCCAGAACCTGTTGCTGGACGGCGCCGTACAACCGCTGGTTTTCGATCGCTTCGAAGGTGAGATCGTGAAGCAGGGCGGCGCGATTTTTTCGATGTTGTCCGAATTCATGATCGACTGGTTCGTCGAGTCCAGTCGCTGGATCAATGCCGTCTTCAAACGCGCGATCTCAGAATCGGATGCCAATAAAACGCAAATCGAATCCTGGGTCCACTGCTGGATGCCGCGGGTCCAGGGTGCAGTACAGCCGCTTGCCGAGTATGCCTTCTCTGATTGCGCATCCGGAGTTGTAGACGGCATCGTCGCTGAACTCAAGACCCGAGCCGTCAACAGCGGCCTCGATATTTAGGAACGTGCCATGACAGACAACGTATTCATCGCATTGCAGAACAATGCGGAAGCGCAACCTATTATCGAGGCGATCGCCGAGGACAATCCCGGAGCAGTGACAAATGAAACCCCGGGCATGGTGAAGATTGACTGCCCCGGACGACTGGTTGTTAAACGCGAAACGATCGAGGGGAAAATCGGTCGCGATTTTGACCTGCAGGAACTTCATATCAACCTGGTTTCAATTGGCGGCAACATTGACGAAGACGACGATGAGTTCGTCCTGTCCTGGGGGGGCTGAGCGGCATCGCAACTGAGTGAATTAAGGTAATAACGATGGCAAAGAACAAAAGGCTGGGACTTAAAGAGCGATATGCGCTGCTCACCCGCGGACTCGACTGGGAGACAACATACCAATCGATGGACGAGGTCTACCCGTATGACAAGTACGAAGGCATCAAGATTGTTGACTGGGACAAGTGGGCCGATCCTTTCCGTTTGACCATGGATTCCTACTGGAAGTACCAGTCAGAGAAGGAGCGCCGGCTCTACGCCATTCTCGATGCCTTCCAACAGAATAATGGCCAGCTCAATATTTCCGAGGCGCGCTACTTAAGCGCCGTGAAAATCTGGCTCCAGGGTGTCACGCCGCTGGAGTACGCCGCGCACCGTGGTTTTGCGCACGCATCGCGTTCCTTTCGCGGCGCTGGCGCGCAGGTTGCCTGCCAGATGCAGTCGATTGACGAGCTTCGGCATGCGCAGACCCAGATGCACGCCTTCAGTCACTACAACAAGTATTTCAACGGTATGCACAACTTCGCGCACATGCGCGACCGTGCCTGGTATCTGTCAATTCCGAAGAGTTTTTTCGAGGATGCGATGACGGCAGGGCCGTTCGAGTTCGTGACCTCTATTTCCTTCTCGTTTGAATATGTTTTGACCAATCTGCTGTTCATGCCGTTTGTCTCGGGGGCCGCTTACAACGGTGATATGGCGACCACGACTTTTGGGTTCTCGGCACAAAGCGATGAATCCCGGCATATGACGCTCGGACTTGAAGTGGTCAAGTTCATGCTTGAACAGCACGAAGATAACGTGCCCATCGTGCAGGCGTGGCTCGATAAATGGTTCTGGCGTGGCTATCGACTGCTTGGACTGGTTGGCACCATGATGGATTACATGCTGCCGAAAAAAGTTATGAGCTGGAACGAGGCCTGGGGTATTTACTGGGAAGAGAATGGCGTGGCGCTCTTTCACGACCTTGGGCGCTACGGCATCGAGTTACCCAAGCATCACGAAATCGCAACGAAGGAAAAGAATCGTCTTACGCATGAAATGTGGGCAACGCTTTATCAGTTCAGCAACGCGCTTGGGCTCCATACCTGGGTGCCGGACGATGAAGAACTCGACTGGTTCAGTGAGAAGTACGGCGAGACCTTCGACAGAATGTACAAGCCGCGCCTGCTCTACTTTCGTGAACTGGAAGAAAAAGGTTCGCGCTTTTTCAACAACCGCCTGCCAATGGTCTGTCAAACCTGCCAGATTCCGGTTTTTTTTACCGAGCCCGACGACCCGGAAACGCAATGCGTGCGCATTGTCGAGCACGCCGGCACCAAACATCATTGTTGTTCCGACGGCTGCGCAGATATCTTCAATCGCGAACCCGAGAAATACGTGCAGGCGCAAATACCACCGCAGCAGGTTTATCGCGGCGAAGCGGGCGGGGCAACTAATATCTTTGAGTACGCGGCGTGGCTGAATCTTGAGCAGGATGTCGATACCGGTGAATACCGCGGTTCACCCGATCATCAGCAATGGGAAGCCTGGCTGGCCCGGCACAAGACCACCGGTTCCGACGAAGCGGCGTAAGGAGCAGTCAACCATGACAGTTGCACACCTCGGTGAATCCTATGAGTACCCTTCGGCCAACCGCGAAGAACGTTACGGCGGCGACATCAATTTCTACATCCAGTGGGAACGCCATCTGATTTATGCCTGCCCCTCGGCTTATCGTGCGCCAGTCGACATGAAGTTTAGAGACTTTCTCGAAGGCATGTTTCGACCCGACTATGCTGCCCATCCCGACACTGAAAAACTCGACTTCGGCCAGTGTGAGTGGCATTTCGACCAAAAACCCTGGCGGCCCGATCTGGACAAGTCTCTGAAAGAAAATGGCATCGGGCACATGACTTACCTGCAGTTCAACTCGCCCGGACTGAACGGTATGCACGGCGTCGGAAATTGATGCGGTAGGGACATACTTAAGCCCGTTCCCGTAACATGTACCAAGCCACTATCGAACCGCTCGGCGAAACCTTAGAGGTTGAAGATGGGCAGAGTATTCTTGATGCTGCGCTGCGGGCCGGGATCTGGTTGCCTTATGCTTGTAATCACGGCTTGTGCGGCACCTGCAAGGTCAATGTGGTCGAAGGCGAGGTTGAACACAATCACGCGTCAGCGTTTGCGTTGATGGATATTGAGCGCGACGAGGGCAAGTGCCTGGCTTGTTGCGCGACCGTGGAATCAGACGTCGTTATTGAGGTTGAGGTTGAGGAAGACGAGGATGCCCGCTCAATCCCGATCGAGGATTTCTCATCCACCGTTGTGCGCGTCGAGGACCTCACCCCGACTACCAAGGGTATCTGGCTTGCAGTCGAAGGCGACGGTGTTGATTTTCAGGCAGGGCAGTACATCAATCTCAAGGTACCCGGGCAACAACAGCCACGCGCTTTTTCCATCGCCAGCTCGCCGGCGACCCCGAACGACATCGAACTCCATATCCGCATTGTCGAAGGCGGCGCTGCTACCACTTGGCTGCACAGTGATCTTACGGTTGGCGACAAGCTCTCGTTCACGGCGCCTCTGGGCCGCTTTTTTGTACGTAAGTCAGCGTCGGAACCCATCATTTTTATTGCTGGCGGCTCCGGCCTGTCGAGTCCGAAGTCGATGATTCTGGATTTGCTCCAAAGCGGTGATGAACGCACGATTACGCTGCTTTATGGGGCGCGGTCGGTCGACGAAATTTACTATGGTGAGCTGTTCCATGGGCTGGCCGAAACGCACCCGAACTTCCACTACCACGTCGCTATTTCGGATGGTCGTGACGATGATGGTTGGTCGGGCGCCCGCGGTTACGTTCACGAACTCGCGCAAGCGGTTTTCGACAACAAGTTCGGTGGACACAAGGCCTATCTCTGCGGTCCACCGCCAATGATCGACAAAGCAATCACCACGCTCATGCAGGGGCGACTGTTTGAAGATCATATCTTCACGGAGAATTTTTTCACCGCCGCCGACGTTGAAGAGCCTGCCCGGCGCAGCGCACTGTTTAAGAAATTCTAGTGCTAACGGGATTCACGATTGGCCTTCAAGATCATCATCGAAGCAAGCGACGATTCGTTCGTCTGCAAAGCAGGGCAGAACGTACTCGCGGCAATGGAACGCCTTGGGCGTAAGGGAATACCGGTGGGTTGCCGTGGTGGTGGCTGCGGGGTCTGCCGCGTGCAGGTCATCGGCAACGGCCAATACCGCACACTGAAAATGAGCCGTACCCAGGTCAGTGAGGATGATGAGCGCCGGGGTATCTGCCTAGCCTGCAAGCTCATTCCGGAAGGTGATCTGTGCTTACGCCCGTTAGGTTTATTGCACAAACGGCTTGCGAACTGAAAGAATTGAACCGTTACCGCGGGTCGCGGGAGGAGAAACAACATGGCACATTCTGGTCTCATTCGTCCGGGTCATTGCAGTATCCGGGTCATGGACATGGAACCTGCGCTGACGCACTACGTTGAGCATCTTGGACTGATCAAAGCTGACGAGGATGATCAGGGCCGGGTTTATTTGAAAGCCTGGGACGAACACGACTGTTTTTCGATTTTGTTGCGGGAAGCGGACAGCCCGGGGATGGATTTCATAGGTTTCAAAACCCACGGCGGTGGTGAACTCGATCGCCTTGCGGGCAAGATTAAAGACGCTGGGCACGCTGTCGAAGAGATTCCGGCTGGCGAGCTAACGGGTTGCGGCCGGCGGCTGCGCTTTGAAATTCCGTCGGGGCACCAGATAGAGTTGTATGACGAGAAGGACTATGTCGGCAACGGTCTCGGCCGCCGCAATCCCGATCCGTGGCCGCGCGGGCTGAAGGGTATGAAGGTCAACCGCTACGATCACTGCCTGCTCTACGGCCCGAATATCCCGGACAACATCACGTTTTTCACTGAGCTGCTGGAGATGGACCTGACGGAGCGTGTGGTTACGCCCGATGACACGCCAATGGTGGCGTTTTTTTCATGCTCTAACAAAGCACACGACATTGCCTTTGTGGATCACGACGAGCCCAACAAATTTCACCATGCCTCGTTTCTGCTGAACTCGTGGGAAGAACTCCTGCACGCCGCGGACATCATGGGTATGGAAGAGATTCCGATCGATATTGGTCCGACCCGGCACGGCATTACCCGTGGACGCACGATCTATTTCTTTGACCCTTCCGGCAATCGTAACGAAGTATTTTGTGGTGACTACACCTGGTACCCCGACCGTGAACCGATTACGTGGGACGCAGAGGAAATCGGCAAAGCAATCTTCTACCACGACCGCAGGCTTAACGAGAACTTCCTCGGGGTCGTGACCTAACCGGTCAAAAAATCTCCACTGACATTCTTCAGCCCGGGTGCTCTTGAATCAGATCCATTGACTGCAGTGGCTGCGGGTGTAAGAAAATTTCATTGAAGCCTACCTGCGGGCAAGAGTTCGTCATTTCTCAACCAGGTAAATCTTGCTGAAAATCCGGCTAGCGCGACGCCGATTGCTCGGTTTCTTTAAGCGCGTCGCGAGCTTTTTGCCGAATGAAATGCTGCAGGGATTTCAGTTCGTCGTCGGAGAACTCCGGATAGTCGGGCATGCCGCGCGCCCGTCGCTGACCCTGTCGTACGACAGCATCCATCGCTTCCAGGCTCATGATGACGGGCGATGCGCGCAGGTCGGGCGTGCCGCCCGAGGCTACCGCGCCCGGACCGTGACACCAGGAGCAGGTTTTCGACCATAGATCTTTGCCGGCTTCAGCGAGCGTCGCGTCGATTTCAAAATCCGGCGAATCGATCGGCTTCACCATCATCGGTGGCGGTGTGTCAGGCAGCTCGGCTGTGCCGTCGAGGGCGAATACGAGCAAACGGCGGGGATGGACGCCGTAAGGCCAGCCGTGCTGGGCGCCTAGCGAACCCGTTAGCATGGCAATGCCGCCCCCAAATCCGACTGGAAGGGCGATGTACTGGCGGCCATCTAATGCAAAGGTAATGGGCGGTGCTGTGATACCGACCTTGGCATCAAATTGCCATAGCACTTCGCCGTTGTCGGCTCGGTAAGCTACGAACTGTCCATCCGTGCGGCCCTGGAACACCAGGTTACCTGCCGTGGTTACCGTGCCAGCATTGAAATAAGCATCAATCGGCACGCGCCATTTGGCAGTTTGAGTCAGCGGATCCCAACCCATCAAACCGCCGGTCGAAATGTCGGCCGGAATATCGTCACCCCCGTACTCAACGCCGGCTTCAAAGCGGTGGCCGCGATTACGCCACGTAGCCCGCCGAATCTTGGTGTCGTTGTAGTAGCCGGGGAGGTCGTGGTACGGCACGTACATGAGGCCGGTTTTCGGATTCCACGACATCGGTTGCCAGTTGTGCGCACCGACCGGACCCGGCCAGATCTCTTCCTCACCATCTTCATAGCGAGCGCCGGCCACTTCGATCGGGCGGCCGGACTTCATGTCGACTTCGGTTGCCCAGGTCACTTTGCCGAACGGCTTGGCCGACAGGAGTTTTCCGTTGGCGCGATTGATGATGTAGAAAAAACCGTTCTTTGGCGCATGCATCAGGGCCTTGACTTCACGATCGTGTACGGTGAAATCGACCGACACGATGTCCATGGCCGAGTTGAAATCCCAGGTTTCGCCAGGGACAGTCTGGTAATGCCATTTATAGCGCCCGGTGTCCGCGTCAAGCGCGACAATGGAACATAGGAACAGGTTGTCGCCGCCGCCGGGGGAGCGAATCTTCTGGTTCCATGGCGAGCCATTGCCGGTACCGAGATAGATATGATTGTAGTCAGGATCGAAGGTGATGGCGTTCCACACGTTGCCGCCACCGCCGTACTTCCACCATTCGCCGTTCCAGGTCTTGGCTGCCATTTTCATGGCGTTATCCTCGAAGCCGTCCGCGGGGTTGCCCGGCACGATATAGAAACGCCATGCCTGCTCGCCGGTTTCAGCGTCGTAGGCTGTGACATAACCGCGCGCAGGGCCCATTTCCGTGCCGCCATTACCAATGATGACCTTGCCGTTGAAGGCGCGCGGGGCGCCTGTGATGTAGTAGAAGCTGCCCGGTTCTACGGTCATGCTGCTCCACACTTTTTTACCACTCTTGGCGTCGACAGCGATCAGCCGACCGTCACCCGCGCCGATATAAATCTTGTTGTTCCAGTAGGCCAAACCGCGGCTGCTGCTCCAGAGCACGCGTAATGTTTTGTCGGCATGTTTCGTCACTTCCGGATCGTAGGTCCACAACACTTTCTGCGTTCGAGCATCGATAGCAGTGACAACACTGAAGCTCGAGGTGACATAGAGCACGCCGTCAACTGCGAGCGTCGTACCAACCAGCTGTCTGGCGTCGGGCAAATCAAGTGACCACGCGAGGCCGAGGCGATCGATGGTCTCGGTACTAATCTGGTCTAACGGCGAGTAGCGTTGTTCACTATGGGTGCGTCCATAGGTCAACCAGTTTGTGCCATTGGTTTCATCGTCGAGTTCGGCCGGATCAAATTCCGCGGTAGCGCTCAGGGTGAACAGGCAAAGACAGGCAGTTAGTAGCGCGGCTTTTGTTGGCGGCATGGCAGGCAGGCTCCGTCACTGTGGCGAACCCGAACCATAACCTATGTTGCCGGGAAACGCTCTGTCCGGCCTGTCCGGGTTGGCGCGTTCCCGGGCGGGCTATCACTGCCTATGTAGTCAGCCGGGTTGCATAAACGATGGAGAGCGGCCATCAGGTCGGCCTGGCGCTCCGGATCCTGTTCCAGGACACTCGAAATGATGTCGGCCGGCAGGCGACCGTCGGTACTTTCCTTGAGTGTGCAGTATAGAATCGCGGCAGTTTCCAGTATCGCAGGGTCAGACCACACTTACCCGAGGTCGCGGTGAGGGACGGAACAGGTGGTCTGACCCCAGTAATCGGGGGAGTCGTTTTGGCGCTTATTCTGTATACACATCCGATGTCGCCGTGCGCGCAAAAGGTCCGCATCGTGCTGGCTGAAAAAGGGCTGGAGTGGCAAGCGCGGCACGTTGATTTACCTGGCAAGGCCAACCTCGATCCGGACTACCTGAAACTTAATCCGCTCGGTGTGGTACCGACTCTGGTTGAGGACGGGCGCGCGGTCATTGAATCGTCGATCATCTGCGAATACCTCGACGATCGCTTTCCCGAACCCTCACTTCGGCCGGCTGATGCCTGGCAGATTGCGCGCATGCGGTTCTGGATGAAGCATATTGACGTCAAGGTACATCCTTCCTGTGGTGCCTTGCAATGGCCGCTGGTGATGGCGGACAAGTTGAAAGCATTGTCGGTCGATGAACAGGAAGCGATGATCAACAAGGTGGTAGAGAAACCGCGGCGCGAACGTCAGCGCCGACTGTTAAGACTCGGATATGATGCCCCGGATATCGAAGATGCTGTGCGCGTCTACCAGGCGACCATCGTCGACATGGACGACACGCTTGGTGACCAGTCGTGGCTCGCCGGTGACTCATTTTCACTCGCTGATGCGGCCATGGCTCCTTACTTCCAAACGCTCACCCAGTTTGGCTGGCAGTCGTGGTATAGGCTAAAGCCTCGCGTTGCCGACTGGTATCGGCGGTGCACAGAGCGGCCTTCGTACCGACGTGGCGTCGCAGCTGATCTCAGTTCGGAAAAACTTGCCGACCTCGACCGCCGTGGCGAGCTGGCCTGGGACAAGATCAAAAGCATACTCGGTGGTTTGGGCGTCGCCGCCTGAGTCGTAATTTACGTTCGGAGAACCAGGTTCATGTCGAGTCAAGCTTCGGTAGTGGGGCAAAACGCATCGATCGAGATGCTGAATTTCATCAACGGCGAGTTTCGACCGTCCTCTGAAGGTAAGACCTTCGACAACTTCGATCCGGTCCGCGGCACGGTCTATGCCTGCGTGGCAGAGGCCAACAAGGAAGACGTCGACGCAGCAGTCACGGCGGCACGCGACGCGATGTCCGGCCCCTGGGGCAAGATGAGCATCTCCGAACGCAGCGAACTGCTGTTCAAAGTCGCTGACCGGGTCAACGAACGTTTCGATGAGTTCCTCGCAGCCGAATGTCGCGATACCGGCAAGCCGCATTCATTGGCCAGCCACATTGACATCCCGCGTGGCGCGGCCAACTTCAAGGTGTTTGCGGACATCATTCGCAACGTGCCGACGGAGACATTTCGTATGGAAACGCCCGACGGCGCTGGCGCACTAAACTATGGTGTGCGAACGCCCAAAGGCGTTATCGCAGTTATCTGTCCCTGGAACCTACCCTTGCTGCTGATGACCTGGAAGGTTGGCCCGGCGCTTGCCTGCGGTAACACAGTGGTGGTCAAACCCTCCGAAGAAACCCCGGCGACCGCGACACTGTTGGGTGAGGTCATGAATGAGGTCGGAATCCCGCCGGGCGTTTATAACGTCGTCAATGGATTCGGACCGGACTCGGCTGGCGAATTCCTGACCCGGCATCCAGACGTTGATGCAATTACCTTCACCGGCGAAACGGTGACCGGGACCGCAATCATGAAAAACGCGGCAGTGGGTATTCGCGATGTTTCGTTCGAACTCGGGGGTAAAAACGCCGGCGTTGTGTTTGCCGATGCTGATTTCGATCAGGCGGTGGACGGTATCGCTCGCGCGGCCTTCGCCAACTGCGGCCAGGTCTGCCTTGGCACCGAGCGTGTCTACGTGGAGCGGCCGATTTTCGAACGTTTTGTCGGAGCGCTGAAGGTCCGCGCCGAAAGCATGAAGATTGGCGTGCCCGAAGACGATTCAACCGGCATGGGGCCGATGGTATCCAGCCAGCAGCGTGACAAGGTGCTGTCCTATTACAAGCGCGCGCAGGAACTCGGCGCCACCGTCGTCACCGGCGGCGGTACGCCTGATATGCCGGACACCATCAGTGGCGGTTACTGGGTGGAGCCCACCATCTGGACCGGACTCGGCGATAATTCACCGATTATCACCGAAGAAATTTTCGGCCCCTGTTGCCACATCGCGCCGTTCGATACAGAAGACGAAGTGATCACGCGCGCTAACGACACCGCCTATGGACTGTGTACCACGATCTGGACGCAAAATGCGTCGCGCGCACATCGGGTGGCCGAGAAAATTGATGTCGGCATCACCTGGGTCAACTGCTGGTTCCTGCGTGATCTCAGGACGTCTTTCGGTGGAGCCGGGCAGTCGGGCATCGGCCGCGAGGGCGGCGTTCATTCGCTTGAGTTCTACACCGAACTCAGAAACGTCTGTATCAAACTTTAAGTATCTGGAAACGGTCATGGATAAAACTCAGATCGAACAATTTGGTGATGCACTCTATGACGCGATGGTCAGCCGGCAGACCATCGCGCCGCTGACGGAACAGGCGCCTGACATCAGCATTGAGGACGCCTATAAGATTTCACTCAGAATGCTCGAGCGGCGTACGGCCGCCGGCGAACAGGTGGTCGGCAAAAAGATCGGTGTCACCAGTAAAGCGGTGATGGACATGCTCGATGTCCATCAACCGGATTTTGGTTACCTGACAGATCGTATGATGTACGCGACCGGCGCCGACGTCGCCGCTTCAACCGAGATGATTGCGCCGCGCGCCGAGGGTGAAATCGCCTTCGTGCTGAAAGAAGATCTTGAGGGGCCAGGTGTCAGTAATGCGGACGTGATTCGCGCGACCGAATTTGTCATGCCGTGTTTTGAGATCGTCGATTCGCGGATTACTGACTGGGAAATCAAAATTCAGGACACGATCGCTGATAACGCGTCCTGCGGCGTGGTCGTGGTGGGCGACCGCGGTGTTTCGCCAACCGAAGTCGATTTGGCCACCTGCGGCATGATGGTGGAGCTGAACGGTGAAATTATTTCGACTGGTGCTGGCGCTGCGGCCCTGGGCTCGCCGGTGAACTGCGTAGCCTGGCTGGCAAATACCTTGGGCGAGATTGGCATCGGCCTCAAAGCTGGTGAAATCATCCTGTCGGGTTCACTGGTGCCTTTGCAGCCGGTGCAGGCGGGCGACAGCATGAGCGTTTCGATTGGCGGTATCGGCCGCTGCTCGGTCCGTTTTATTTAATACTTGGGAGAGTGTGAAGGTGGCAGTTAACGCGGCTCTGATCGGTTCCGGCAACATCGGTACCGATCTTCTGGTCAAAGCGCTTCGCAGCGAACATATCAACCCCGTGTGGATGGTGGGCATCGATGCTGATTCGGACGGGTTGAAACGGGCACGCGACGCTGGTTTGAAAACCACGCATGAAGGTATTGACGGTCTGCTGCCGTACATAGAGGCGGATAATCTGCAAATGGCCTTCGATGCGACTTCAGCCTACGTGCACGCAGAGAACGCAGCCAAGCTCGCCGAAAAGGGCGTGTTCGTGATCGACCTGACGCCCGCTGCGATTGGACCCTACTGCGTGCCGCCGGTGAACCTGGCCGAGCACGTCGGCAAACAGGAAATGAATGTCAACATGGTGACCTGCGGCGGACAGGCGACCATTCCAATGGTTGCTGCAGTCTCACGCATCCAGCCCGTGAGTTACGCCGAGATTG
>CAXGUU010000074.1:0-11996 GCA_964012875.1 uncultured bacterium | reverse complement strand
AATGTAGTCGGCGTCGAAATGCATCGCCTCGGCGTCACCGCTGTCTCTAGCGTCGACCTGAGCCCGGAATCGCTCGGCCTGATCATCGGGATCATTCAACTCCGAGAACCCATTGGCGACCTCACGGCCGGCGACGAAAAATTCAAAACGATCGGTTACGAACGGATCATTGTCGTTACGACGCGCCAACGGCGACACTTCGGCGGGATACTGGGTAATGAACAAAGGCCCCGCCAGCTTCGCTTCGGCCGTCTTCTCGAAAATCTCGATCTGCACCTTGCCGAGTCCCCAGCCGGACTCCAGTGGAATCCCAAGCCGCTCGGCCACGTTACGAGCGCGAGCAAGGTCACTCACATCGCCATCGGCGAGATCCTCATTGTGCGCGAGGATGGCTTCAACGACGGTCATACGTTCAAACCGCTGGCCGAAATCGAAAGTTTCACCCTGATATTCGATCGTCGTTGTGCCAAGGACTGATTGCGTCAGCCCGCGCAACATGTTCTCGGTTAGGTCCATCAGATCTTCGTAGTCTGCATAGGCTTCGTAGAACTCAAGCATCGTGAATTCAGGGTTGTGCCGCGTTGACAAGCCTTCATTTCGAAAGCTGCGATTTATCTCGAAGACTTTCTCTATGCCACCGACGACAAGCCGTTTCAGGTAGAGCTCCGGCGCGACCCGGAGATAGAGATCCATCTCAAGGCTGTTGTGGTGTGTCACGAACGGTCGCGCGGTTGCGCCGCCCGGAATGACCTGCATCATCGGAGTTTCAACTTCGAGGTACCCGCGTTCACACAAATAGGCGCGGAGGAACTCGACGACCTGGCTACGGATGCGAAAGATTTCGCACGTACTTTCGTTCATGATGAGGTCGAGGTAACGCTGACGGTAGCGCGCCTCAATGTCACTCAGTCCATGCCATTTTTCAGGCAAAGGACGCAGCGATTTGGTCAGCAGTTTTATCTCGTCGACCATGACTGACAATTCGCCTTTGTTAGTGCGGAACATCGTCCCAGTGACGCCAACAATGTCTCCGAGGTCCCATTTTTTAAATGCCGCATAAACGCCCTCCGCCAGGTCGTCTCGCTTGACGTAAAGCTGAATCTGGCCCGACATATCCTTGATGTGGGCAAACGACGCCTTGCCCATCACCCGCTGCGTCATCATGCGACCAGCCACACTGACCCGGACTGCTTGTGCGGCGAGGGCCTCGGCTGTCGCGTCCTGAAACCGATCGTGCAACTCAGCCGCCAGCGCGTCGCGACGAAAGTCATTACGAAACGGATTGCCTTCGGCCCGAAGTTGTTCGAGCTTGTCGCGCCGCAGTTTGAGCAGTCGCGATTCACCGCCGGCATCGTTATCTGTCATTCATGCTGTCCTTGGGGGTTCGTGAGTGCGTCTACAGGCCCTGTTTAAGGCTTGCCTCGATAAACATATCCAGTTCACCATCCAACACGGCCTGAGTGTTACCCGTTTCGACTTCGGTACGTAAATCCTTGATGCGCGACTGGTCGAGCACATACGAGCGAATCTGCGAGCCCCAGCCGATATCGGCTTTACTCTCCTCCAGTGCCTGCTGTTCTTCCTGACGTTTAAGCATTTCCTGTTCGTACATTTTCGCGCGCAACAACTTCATCGCCTGATCCCGGTTCTTATGCTGCGAACGCTCATTCTGGCACTGTACGACAATCCCGGATGGTCCATGCGTGATGCGCACCGCGGAATCAGTCTTGTTCACGTGCTGGCCGCCGGCACCGCTCGCACGATAGGTGTCGATTCTGAGTTCGGCGGGATTGATTTCGATTTCAATATCGTCGTCGATCTCCGGTGATACGAATACCGAAGCAAAAGATGTGTGCCGCCGGTTACCGGAATCGAAGGGCGATTTCCTGACCAGCCGGTGGACTCCCGTTTCGGTCCTCAGCCAGCCGAAGGCGTATTCACCACCTATCTTGACAGTCGCGCTCTTGATACCGGCGACTTCGCCAGCCGATACCTCCATGAGCTCGGCATTAAAATCGTGGGTCTCTCCCCATTTGAGATACATCCGCAGCAACATCTCGGCCCAGTCCTGCGCCTCCGTGCCACCGGACCCGGCCTGGATATCGACGTACGCGTTGCAGGCGTCCATGTCGCCGGAGAACATACGGCGGAACTCAAGGTCAGCCAGCGTCGATTCGAGTTCTCCGAGATCGGCTCGAACGGCCTCAACCGTATCGGTGTCACCTTCTTCTTCGGCGAGCGACAGTAGTTCGCCGGCGTCACCGACACGATCCTGTAGCCCGTCCAGGGTGACTACAACGCGCTCAAGCTCGGCCCGCTCGCGCCCAAGGGCCTGCGCGCGGTCGGGATCATCCCAGATGTCTGGCACCTGTAACTCGCGCTCTACTTCTTCCAGGCGCTCCCTGCGGTGAGCGTAGTCAAAGATACCCCCTGAGCGCTTCCGAGCGCCGCTGCATATCTTTTATCAAGGTATAGAGGGCGTTAAGTTCCATGATTATTGCGGACAAGGTTCAAGCGGCCGCGCATTGTAGCCGCTCGACCGAGGCTATGGAATTCAACCGTCGACCCGAGCAGCGTGATCGATGACCAACTGCAGTGTTTCGACGCCGCGATAATTGTTGATATCCAGTTTGTACAAGGCATGAATGGTGTCGCCCTTGCTCCACGGCTCGTTGGCTGCATTAAACGCGATGGCTGCAACGGTGCGATCACTTCCGTCCAGACCAAGTACCAGTCGCACGTGGTATTCACCTACTGTTCGAAGATCTTCGATCGTAAATACGCCATCGAACCGGGGTTCAGGGAACCCCTGTCCCCAAGGCGCTATCTCGGCCAGCAAACGTGCCGTGTCGAGATTCATTTCGCGACCGCGCAGCTCGCCGTCACTCCACAAAACACGCGCGCGGTTGCTGTCATCCAGCGCTTCGTCAACGGCAGCTATAAAGGCCACCCGAAACGCGTCCAGCTTATCCGAGTCAAGGCTTAACCCCGCGGCCATGGCATGCCCGCCGAAGTGTCGGATCAAACCGGGGTTCAAGCCGTGCACGCGTTCTAGTACATCACGTACGTGCAGACCCTCAATGGACCGCGCAGAACCTTTCAGGGTTGCTTCGTCGCCGGGTGCGAAAGCGATAACCGGGCGGTGAAAGCGTTCTTTAACCCGTGACGCGACAATGCCGATGACACCCTGGTGCCACTCGTCGTGGTGCAATACGAAGGCCGCAGGTACGGATTCAGGCTTGCTGTCCGGCAGCATGGCTTCGACCAGTTCGAATGCGTGCTCACGCATTTCACTTTCAATTTCGCGCCGTTCGCGATTTAGCTGGTCGAGCTGCTCAGCCATCAGCGCGGACTGATTGGCGTCGTCGGTTAGCAAGCACTCGATGCCAAGCGACATGTCCGACAGGCGGCCGGCTGCATTGAGCCTGGGCCCTATGGCGAACCCCAAATCCGATGTCGTCAGACTTCGCTGCTCGCGTCCGGCAGCCTGCACCAGCGCAGTAATACCCGGCTGACACCGCCCCGCGCGGATCCGGGACAGGCCCTGGGCGACCAGGCGCCGGTTATTTTGGTCCAGGGGCACGACGTCGGCGACCGTACCCAGGGCAACCAGGTCAAGAAAATCGGCGAGACGCGGTTCGGGGATTTGCCGGCGTTCAAACCAGCCACGCTCGCGCAAGCGCGCCCGCAATGCGGTCATCACATAGAAAACGACGCCTACGCCAGCCAGCGATTTGCTTTCAAAGGCGTCGGTTGGCAAGTTTGGATTAACGATCGCATCCGCCGCCGGCAACTTGGGGCCGGGCAGGTGATGGTCGGTCACCAGAACTTTGATGTGGTGCTCGTGGGCACGTGCAATGCCCTCGTGACTGGAGATACCGTTGTCTACTGTGATCACCAAATCCGGTTTCTCAGCAGCCGCGACGTCCACTATCTCCGGCGTTAACCCGTATCCAAACTCGAATCGATTGGGGACCAGGTAATTGACGCGCGTCGCCCCCATTGCTCTGAGCGCGCGTATTGCCAACGCAACACTGGTGGCGCCGTCGGCATCGAAATCCCCGACGATGACAATCGTCCCTTCTCGGTTGAGCACCTCTTCGATGAGCTCGACGGCAGTATTAATGCCGTCGAGTGTGGCCATCGATAACATCCTCTTTAGCGACGTTTCGATATGCGCCTCGCGGACCGCGCCACGCGCACCGAGCACGCGCCGGACAACTGCCGGCCAGTCCAGGGGCAGTTCGCTCCCTTCAGGCACCTCGCGACGGACGATACGCGGCTTCATCAATTTTTCCGAAGGTGCGACTGCCGGTACGCCCAAAAACCGGACGCACGGCGCCACACACGCCACCTGTTAGACTTTGTCAGCCGAAACCGCTGGTTGCGATCGCTAAGCGTCACGGCGTCGATGCGGCCGCAGCGCAAACGCCGCAAGCCATTCTCCAGCGCATCGCACAGTCGATCACAGGTCGCGTGGTCAGGATTACGAAGGACAACCATGGCCGGCGCGGTCTCTTCAATAAGGGCAACCAGTTCGACTCGCTGACCTACACCACAAGATGCAGCGGCCGTCCACAGCTCGTCGTCGTCAGTGGCAATAGCGATGTCCTGCAACCCCCGAGGGATGGTGACATCACCTCCTCCCCAGAACCAAACAGAGTTGATCGCGGGTTTGAGTTTCCCAACGCGCGCCTCGTTGACCGGATGGTCATGAAAGAGCATCTGTATCTCGGTCCAAATCGTTTGCAATGCGCCCATCTGGCGTCGGCTTTGTCTGTCGGGCTCAAGGGTTTCACCGTCGAGACTCGACGGCGACGGCGCGATAAGTTCGGGCAGTCCCGCGCCAGCGATGTACCAGCGTTCGGGGGACTCCCCGCGCAAGAAATTAAGAGCCTGCTCGGCATACACGTCGTTAAGTGCACCGATGAGTTGGTCGCCCTCGGTCGGCGTGATCTCCAGATGTCGGGACGTAAATAAAACCAGGCGGCTCGGATCAGCGCGCAGGTGAACCGGGTCGGCCCGCAGCACGCGCGTTTCCGGTTCGGTCCCGATGTCAAGCGCATAGGTCAGTGAAGCCGGCGGCATCGGCACGACGGGTTGACTTTCGGCACCGAGCAGGCGCAGCATCTCCGCGCATTCATCGTCGTGACCGTGGGCGGCGTGGTCAGCCCGCCCGATGACCTCGGCGAATCGCGCAGCACGCCGGGGATCTCTTTCGCGCAGCGGTTCGAGCAAGGCGAAAATGTCCGGCACGACGATGTTGAACTCAGGCATCTTCAAAATTAAATCAGAGCGCATTCGGTAACGATGGTAACCGCTATCCATCCCGTCGCGTGCCACGTCGAGACAGGTGACCCTGCGCGAAAAGCTCCCGGACGGCCGCGCCGCGCAGAAAGATCCAGTCTATTTAAAGGGTATCTAAAATCGCGCGCCTGACCGCATCACTCTCCGCCGGCACCTCAAGTACATTGCCTGCACTCTGCTTGATGGCGGTGTCAGGGTCCTTGAGGCCATGCCCTGTCAGCGTACAAGTCACGACGCTGCCTGCGGGAATCTTGCCTCTCGCGATATCACGCAATGCGCCAGCAATAGAAATTGCCGAGGCCGGCTCGCAGAAAATGCCCTCTTTTTCGGCCAGCAATTTCTGCGTTGCTAGGATCTCTTCATCGCTGAACTGGTCGAACCAGCCACCGGATTCGCGGCTCGCTGCCCACGCCAGATCCCATGATTGCGGTCGCCCGATGCGGATGGCCGTCGCCACAGTCTCGGGATCATCGATCATCTCGCCGGCAATAAAAGGCGCCGCGCCCGCAGCCTGGTAACCAAGCATCCGCGGTCGTTTGTCGACCTTGGCCGGAAATGCAAAGCGGCATTGATCATCGCACCATACGCAGGCTGCAGTCGCCGGTGTCACGCCGGCGTACTCACTGTAGCCGGTCCAGTAGGCGCTGATATTGCCGGCATTACCGACCGGGATACAGTGAAAATCCGGGGCAAAACCGAGTTCGTCGATGATCTCGAAGGCCGCCGTTTTCTGCCCCTGCAGGCGGTAAGGATTGATCGAATTGACAATGGTCACGGGCGCCGCCTGAGCCATCTCCTTGACGATGCGCATGCCATCGTCAAAGTTGCCCTTGATTTGAATCACAACCGCGCCCTGGATCATTGCCTGAGCGAGCTTTCCAAGTGCAATCTTGCCGCCGGGGATCAATACGAACGCGCGTATACCGGCGCGCGCGGCATAGGCGGCAGCAGAAGCCGAAGTATTACCCGTGGAGGCGCAGATGATCGCTTCCGAACCTTCACTCACGGCCTGCGTGACGGCCATGGTCATACCACGATCCTTGAACGAGCCGGTTGGGTTCAAACCCTCGAACTTACCGAAAATGCGCACACCGCGCGCGAGCTTATCCGGGATATTGCGCAGTTCGATGAGCGGCGTGTTGCCCTCGCAAAGACTGATGACCCGGGTATCGGCACCGACCGGCAGACGCTCGCGGTAACGCTCGATGAGCCCGTCGTAATGTGACGCCGTCATGACCAGCCTGCCACGCGATAGCGAACGATATCGTCCAATACCTCATCGAGATTTTGCATCTCGCTGCAGGCGACATTCATCGCCGATTCGGCAACTTCATGCGTCATAATGACGAGTGGAACGGTTTTGTCACTGTCAGCCGACTCTCTCTGGCTTATCGCCTCAATACTGATCTTATGCGAGCCTAGAATGCGGGTCACATGAGCGAGGACTCCGGGCCTGTCACTGACGCGCATGCGCAGGTAATAAGCACTGAAAATGTCGTCCATGGAGGCGATGGATGTACTGGTCAGCGCATCGGGCTGGAACGCCAGGTGCGGAACGCGGTTGTCGGGATCAACTGTCAGCGCGCGCACGACGTCGACCAGATCCGCGACCACCGATGAAGCGGTGGGCTCTGCGCCAGCGCCCGCCCCCGACAACATCATCGGTCCCACTGCGTCGCCCTCGATCACAACGGCATTCATGACCCCGTTTACGTTGGCGAGCATATGTCGCTCCGGAACCAGTGTCGGGTGCACACGCAGCTCGATCTTGTCGCCGGTGTTCGCCGCAATCGCAAGGTGCTTGATAACGTATCCGAAGGCCGCCGCGTGATTCACATCTTCGATGGCGAGACTGCGAATACCCTCAATTGAAACCGTCTCGAACTGGAGCGGAATACCAAACGCTATGGCGGCAAGAATAGTCAGCTTGTGAGCGGCATCGACACCATCGACATCAAAGGAAGGATCGGCCTCGGCGTAACCCAACGCCTGCGCTTCGGCCAGGATTTCATTGAAGCCTGCACCGCGATCCTTCATCCCCGTCAGCATAAAATTGCAGGTGCCGTTGATAATTCCAGCAAGCCAGGAAATCGAGTTTCCAGCGAGTCCTTCGCGCAGTGTTTTAATGACCGGGATACCACCTGCAACGGCAGCCTCGAAGGCGACCGTGACACCCGCTTTGCGTGCAGCTTCAAATACTTCGTTACCGTGCATCGCGATCAGGGCCTTGTTTGCGGTGACGACGTGCTTGCCATTTTCAAGCGCTTTCAATACCAGCTCGCGCGCAGGTTCCGTGCCGCCAATGAGTTCGACCACGATATGAATCTGCGGGTCATTGACCACCGCCAAGGAATCGTCCGTCAGTTCGATCGTCGATTGATCAATCGGCCGGCTTTTGCCGAGGTCGCGCGCGGAGGCTTTCACAACCTCGATGGAGCGTCCGGCCCGTCGTGTAATTTCGTCGTGATTGCGAGACAGCACGTTCAGGGTTCCACAACCCACGGTCCCGAGTCCCAGGACTCCTACCTTCACGGGTCCCAAGCTGGCTGGCGATTTATTCGGCATCTGTTTGTTCCGTTGATATGAGTGCTCAACCCACGTCGCGCATCATGTCCTTGATTCCACGAATCGCCTGCCGCGAACGGTGCGCATTTTCAATCAGTGCAAAACGCACATAAGCGTCTCCGTATTCACCAAAACCGATCCCGGGTGAGGTTGCGACTTTCGCTTCAGCAAGGAGTTTTTTGGAGAATTCAAGCGAACCCAAATGTTCGAGCTCAGGGGGTACGCGCGCCCACACGAACATAGTGCCGCGCGGCTTCTCAACGTCCCAACCCGCCGCCTGCATACCTTCGCAAAGAATGTCGCGGCGCATCTGGTACATGTCGCGAATTTCAGAAACGCAGGCCTGCGGACCCTCCAGCGCCGCGATTGCGGCAACCTGGATAGGCGTGAACGTACCGTAATCAAGGTACGACTTGATACGCGCCAGCGCCTGGACAATGTCGCTGTTGCCAACCATGAAACCAACCCGCCAGCCCGGCATGTTGTAGCTCTTGGACAGCGAAAAGAACTCGACCGCACATTCGCGCGCGCCATCAACCTCCAGTATCGAGGGCGCCCGGTAACCATCAAAAACCAAATCGGCGTAGGCGAGGTCATGGACGATGTAGATGCCGGCCTCGCGCACGATCTCGACAATGCGTTCAAAAAATTCAAGTTCGACGCATTGCGCTGTGGGGTTACTCGGAAAATTCAGTAGCAGGAATTTCGGGCGCGGCCAGGTGTTTCTGATCGCCGTTTCGAGTTCAGCAAAGAAATCGATGTCGCGCCCTATGGGCACATGGCGGATGTCTGCCCCCGCGATGACAAATCCATACGGATGGATTGGATAGGCCGGATTGGGAACCAGCACCGCATCACCGCGATCGACGGTGGCGAGCGCGAGGTGGGCGAGCCCTTCTTTTGAACCGATGGTGACGATGGCCTCAGTCTCGGGATCGAGATCGACGTCATACCGGTCCTTGTACCAGTTGCAAATCGCGCGCCGGAGCCGCGGTATGCCGCGCGAAACCGAATAGCGATGGGTATCCCCACGCCGGGCCACCTCACACAACTTATCGACTATGTGCTGAGGGGTTGGCTGGTCCGGATTCCCCATGCCGAAATCGATGATGTCCTCGCCGCGATGACGAGCAGCCATCTTGAGCTCGTTCACCTGATTGAATACGTACGGCGGCAGCCGATCGATGCGAGGAAAATCGGTACTCACGGGCCAAAATTTGACGAACACGGGAAAAAAGGAGGCGCAAACCTACCGACCGCACTGAATGGTGTCAAACGCGTGCCCAGCATTATTGAAATTGATCTCTAAATAATTCGGTCGGCCCGGATGATCATGGAGCCCGATGCTGGATAATGGGTGTATGAATGACAACCCGCTAACGATGGCCCAGGCGCGCCTGCTTGAACCGGTCGGCATGGATATAGACGGACTTGGCTTTGTTCTCGGGCAACTGGCCGGGCGCAGCGACGAATGGGGCGATATCTATCTCGAGGCGACTCGCAGTGAATCATGGAGCCTGGAAGACGGCATCATCAAGGAGGGAGTGCACAGCATCCGACATGGCGCCGGAATACGTGCGGTTGCCGGTGAACGGACCGGATTCGCCTATTCGGACGATTTAACGATTCCCGCGCTGAACGATGCAGCGAAGGCAGCTCGGGCGATCTCTGCTGGCGGGCAAAGCGGGACAATCGAATTGACCGCAGCGCATCATGGCGAGAGGCTGACACCACTTTATACGGCCGATGATCCCCTGAATTCGGTGGCGACCGAGGCTAAACTGGCCGTGTTGCGTGAACTCGACCAACGCCTGCGCCGGGCCGACCCCAGGGTTGTCGAAGTGATGGTCGGGCTGTCCGGCCAGCACACGGCAATGATGGTTCTCAACAGCGACGGCGCGCTCGCCGCTGACATGCGTCCACTGGTCCGTCTGAACGTCTCTGTGATCGTTGAACAGGATGGCCGGCGTGAAAGCGCCACCTATGGGGGCGGTGGCCGCAGTGGGTACGAAGCTTTGTTTGCGGCTGATAGTCCTTGTGATATCGCTGATGAAGCATTGCGCCAGGCCCTGGTCAGCCTGGAAGCGAGGGAAGCGCCGGCTGGCGAAATGATGGTGGTACTGGGTCCGGGCTGGCCGGGTATCCTGTTGCATGAAGCAATCGGCCACGGCCTCGAGGGCGACTTCAACCGCAAGGGTACCTCCGCATTCAGCGGTCGGGTCGGCGAAAAAGTGGCGGATGAAGCCTGCACCGTCGTCGATGACGGAACCCTACCGAATCGACGCGGCTCTCTGACTGTCGACGATGAGGGCACGCCCACAGCGTGCACCGTACTGATTGAGAACGGTCGCCTGCGCAACTACATGCAGGATCGACACAACGCCGGCCTGATGGGTCGGGCGCCAACCGGGAACGGCCGCCGCCAGTCCTATTCCCATCGTCCGATGCCGCGCATGACCAACACCTACATGCTGGCAGGACAGCGCGAACACGACGAAATCATCGCCAGCGTCGACAAGGGGCTGTATGCCGTCAGCTTCGGCGGCGGACAGGTCGACATTACCAACGGAAAGTTTGTATTCAGCGCCAGCGAGGCTTATCTCATCGAGAATGGCAGGATCACCGCGCCGGTGCGCGGTGCGACCTTGATCGGCAACGGGCCTGATGTCCTAACCCGCGTGTCCATGGTTGGCAACAACCTGGCGCTCGATAACGGTATCGGCACCTGTGGAAAAGATGGTCAGTCCGTCCCCGTCGGCGTTGGTCAGCCTACCCTCAAGATAGACAGCCTCACGGTTGGCGGCACCAAGGCCTGAACCGTCAGACGAGACGCTAAAAACGTTCGAGGTTGGGGTGGGGGTCGTGCCCCTGCCTGATATGCATCGCCCCGAACTCTGCGCAGCGATTCAAGGTCGGAACGCCCTTCCCTGGATTGAGCAGGGATTCCGGATCGAATGCGGCCTTTATGGTGTGCATCTGGCGCAACTCGGCCGGTGTGAATTGCACACACATTTCGTTCAGTTTTTCGACGCCTACACCATGCTCGCCAGTTACAGTGCCACCGACCTCGACGCACAAGGATAGAATGCGGCTGCCCAGCGCTTCGGTTCGCTTAAGCTCATCGTCGTCATTGGCGTCAAATGCAATCAGCGGGTGTAAATTGCCATCGCCAGCATGGAAGACATTGGCAACCGGCAGCCCGTACTCTTCGGACAGATCGCCGATGGCGTGCAGCACCTGCACCAGGTGGCGCCGCGGAATAGTGCCGTCAATGCAATACAAATCCGGTGCAATTCTTCCAATCGCCGGAAACGCGGCTTTGCGTCCGGCCCAGAGTTCGAGGCGTTCGCTCTCATTCTGCGAAATGCGAATCTGGCCAGCCCCGCACCGGGTCAGAATTTCTCCGACCGCGCGGACCTGAGCTTCGACGTCAGCGTCATTGCCATCGACTTCGCACAGCAATACCGCCTCAGCGTCGAGCGGGTACCCGGCACCGCAAAATGCTTCCACGACTTCGACTGCCAGCTTGTCCATCATCTCCAGGCCGCCCGGCACAATGCCGGCAGCGATGATCTCGGCAACCGCGGTGCCGGCGTCAGCGACAGCGGTGAATGGCGCAAGCATCACCTGCGCGCGCTCCGGCCGCGGCAACAATTTAACGGTAACTTCCATGATCACTCCGAGCAATCCTTCAGAGCCATGCATGATGGCCAACAGATCGAGCCCCGGCGTATCCAGACTGCGCCCGCCCAGCGTCAACCATTGCCCGTCGATGGTGATGATTTTTACCTCTAGCACGTTATGAACCGTCAATCCGTATTTCAGGCAATGCAAACCGCCTGAATTTTCCGCTACGTTGCCGCCGATGGAGCAGGCAATCTGCGAGGAAGGGTCGGGCGCATAGTAGAGACCATGCGGCGCGACCGCTTCAGTAATGGCGAGATTGCGGACGCCGGGCTCGACGGTCGCGGTTAAATTATCAGTATCGATATCAATCACGCGGCTGAATGCCGCCAGACTCATCAGACAGCCGTTTGCCAACGGCAGGGCGCCACCAGAAAGCCCGGTGCCGGCGCCACGCGTAACCAGTGGGACCCCATGCGTGCGGCAGACATTCACCACAT
>CAXGUU010000073.1:0-12084 GCA_964012875.1 uncultured bacterium | reverse complement strand
CTGTCGTTGAATCGAAGCGCCATCGTCCTAGTACCGGAGATCGCTCTCGCCTGGCAAATGGTACGACGCTTTCGAACTCACTTCGGTGAACAGGTGGCCGTTCTGCACAGTCAACTCTCGCTTGGTGTGCGTTTCGATACCTGGCAACGTCTTCAGCGTGGCGAGCAGCGCATTGTGATCGGCGCTCGCTCCGCCCTGTTTGCCCCAGTTCGCGATCTGGGGATTCTCGTCGTCGACGAAGAGCATGACACGTCGTATAAGCAACAGGAAGGTTTTCGCTATTCTGCTCGCGACCTCGCCATAGTCCGGGCCGATTACGCCCGGTGCAAAATCGTGCTCGGGTCCGCCACGCCCAGCCTGGAATCACTGGCTAACGTCGGCCGCGGTAAATTCGCCGAGATCAAGCTGACCAAAAGGCCCAAAGCGATCGCACTGCCGGTTATTGAGCTCGTAGATATTCGGGGGCAGCGTCTGGAAGCTGGCCTCAGTTCCGCGCTTCTGAAAGCGATGGCGGCGCATCTCGGACGAGGTGAGCAGGTCATGCTTTTCCTCAATCGGCGGGGCTATGCTCCGATGCTGGTCTGCCGGGCCTGTGGTGAACTACGTAAGTGTCCTAGTTGTGATGCCTATCTGGTCTACCACAAACAGGCGCGCAGGCTGCGATGCCACCATTGTGATCGCGAGTGGCCTCAACATATTTCAGCAGGTTGCTGCGGGGATGAAACGCCCGAAATTCTCGGCCAGGGAACAGAGCAGCTGGAAGAAACTGTAATTTCCCAATTTCCGGAGCGGCGAATTTGCCGAATCGACCGCGACACCATGGCCGGCAAGGGCAAGCTGGAAGAAGTTCTGGAGCGAATAGCCGCCCGTGACTACGACATTATTGTGGGCACGCAGATGGTTACAAAAGGACTCGATTTCAGCGGCATTGGACTGGTCGGTGTTGTTGATACAGATGGTCGATTGTTTTCGATAGATTTTCGATCTGAAGAACGTTTGGCTCAGCTACTGATTCAGGTTGCCGGCCGGGCCGGGCGTGCCGATTTGCAGGGACGCGTAATGGTGCAGACGTACCAGCCCAATAATCCGGTACTACGCCGGATTCTCGATGATGGTTATATGGCTTATGCCTGGACGGCGACCGCAGAGCGACAACAAGTCGGCCTGCCTCCGTATGCTGCGATGGTCATTTTGCGAGCGGAATCCAGTCGGGCCGAACGGCCGCTGGCATTCCTGCAGGCAGTGAGATCGGCGCTCGTCGATATGGGGCCCGAAAGCGTGGAGTTGGGATTTCCGATTCCGGCTTTAATGGAGAGGCGTGCGGGTCGCACCCGCGCCTTGCTTTCGCTTAAAAGTTCAAATCGTGGCGCACTTCATGAAATGCTGGGAGACTCGATCGAGATGATCGAACAGCAAGCGAAACACCATCGTGTGCGCTGGACAGTTGATGTTGACCCGCTCGAAACCTTGTGAAGAACGCTTTTCTTCCCATACTGTTTAATGACATGGAAGGTCAGGTTCCCTAGAATCCGCTGCCATGCCGGTTCCGGCGACATAAGCAAAAGAATTCCGCTGTGAAAGCACAATTGCAAGCGCTGGTTGATGCTGGCCTCGAGTGTCTGCGTGACATCGGGTATATCCCTTCCGGGCTTGAGATCTCCTACCAGATAGATACCCCGAAAAACCCTGAACACGGTGACTACAGCGTAAATGCGGCGATGCTGCTGGCCCGCCCGCTGAAGCGCCCGCCGCGCGAAATCGCGGCATCTATTGTCGAACAGCTGCGCTCTGATCGGCTCGTTGCCGAAGTTGATGTTGCCGGTCCGGGATTCATCAACATCCGGCTCGCGGCAGATGCAATCTTCGAATGTATCCCCGAGGTCATCCGGGCGGGTGAACGATATGGATGCTCGGATGAAGGGGCCGGGATTAAGGTTCAGGTCGAATTTGTTTCGGCGAATCCCACAGGCCCGCTCCACGTCGGGCATGGACGCGGCGCGGCGCTGGGCTCGGTGATTTCGACATTGCTTACCAGCTGTGGCTACGACGTGACGCGCGAATACTACGTCAATGATGCTGGTCGTCAGATGGATATCCTGGCGCTCAGTGTCTACCTGCGCGTTGCCGAGAGTCTCGGACACCAGGTTTCTTTCCCCAGTGCGGCCTATCAAGGGGAATACGTGCGTGATATTGCCAATACCCTCTTGTCGGAAGATCGTGAGTGGGATTCGATTACGCTGCCCGATGTCAGCACCAGTCAGGATGCGACTGACGATGAGATGCTCGACCTAACCATCGCAGCTATCCGATCATCTTTGGGTGAACAACAGTACGGTGCGCTCCGGGAACTTGCCAAAGACTCCATATTGGTATCGATTCAAGAGGATTTAGCAGCTTTTGAAGTTCACTATGATGAGTGGTATTCCGAACGCTCATTGGCGGAGAACGGTCTGATCGAAGATGCTGTCAGCGCGCTCGACGAGCGCGGCGAGATTTATACCCGGGAAGGTGCGAAGTGGTTTCGATCAGCCAGTTTTGACGACGAAAAGGACCGTGTCGTCATTCGAGAAAACGGACAATCGACGTATTTCGCTTCTGATATCGCCTATCACTACGACAAATATCAACGAGGCTTCGACCACATCATCAACATTTGGGGCGCGGATCATCATGGTTACGTACCCCGAGTTGAAGCTGCTGTAACGGCATTGGGTCAGAACAGCGGCCAACTGGAGATCGTGCTGGTTCAATTTGCCTCGCTGATCAGGGATGGTGAAAAGGTTTCGATGTCTACCCGTTCAGGCGAATTTGTGACCCTCAAGGAACTGGTCGATGAGGTTGGCTGCGACGCCGCGCGATTCTTCTACGTGATGCGGCGTGCCGAACAGCACATGGATTTCGATTTGGATTTGGCAAAGGCAGAGAGCACTGATAACCCCGTTTACTACGTTCAGTATGCTCATGCTCGAATATGCTCGGTATTGCGACAATTGCCCCAGGAGGCAGGCGGCGCTGATATCACGGCAGCCTTACTCGCGACCGAACTCGTCCGGCCGCGCGAGCGTGAGTTGGCCATGACTATCGGCCGTTTCCCCGAATTGATTCAAACGGCGGCCCACCAACGAGAGCCGCATTTGCTGACAACCTATCTTCGGGAACTTGCCAACCAATTCCACACTTACTACAACGCGCACCGCATTCTCGTCGATGAAACCACGACACGACAAGCCAGGACGGCACTTATCCAGGCGACCAAAGTGGTACTGGCCAACGGGTTGCGAATCCTCGCGGTTTCCGCGCCGGAAAAAATGTAGATTGATATGGCAACCCGGGACTACAAGAACTCGACTGCGCAGAAACGCAAGCGCAAAAAGACACTGGCCGCGAACCCTGGTAATTGGTGGTCATTTCTGAGCGGCCTTTCGCTTGGGTTGCTGGTCGCTTTTGGCGTTTATTTATGGGCCGGCAGTCTGCCGCCACCGGCTGAGGTTGTCGGGCAGTTCGCGGGGCATGACAACCCGAATTCTGACTTTACTGGACCAATTACTGAACCGATTGTGGAACTTCCGCGGCCGAAATTCGATTTCTATAAAATTCTTCCGGAAATGGAAGTGCCGATATCCGATTGGGATTTGGCTGAGCAAGAGCAACCCGGCGAGCAGACCGAGAACAGCCTGAGCGGGGGTACCTACCTACTACAGGTTGGTTCTTTCAAACGATTCGAAGATGCCGATCGAGCCAAAGCCAGTCTCGCGCTTCGCGGCATCGAGGCTAACATTCAGCGCGTTGTGATCAATGGTCAGGATGTCTGGTTTCGCGTTCATGTCGGACCGCTATCTGATGTCGCGGAAATGCGCCGTATGCGAATCAAGTTGATCGAAAGCGATACGGATTTTATTTTGCTGAGAATCGGCAACGCGACGGGCTAGAGCGCCCTGGCCTGCGCAGGTCAGGCCGAGCTTTTTTGGGGTTCCGCCGGCTCCGCCATCAGGCGACGTAGATTTTCCCGAACCTGGGCGTGAAACTCAGACTCGCCACTGTCATTATAAAAGTAGCTGGTCAGTCGGATCTCCTGGGCCATGTAATGGTTCAGGACATCGCGTGACTTCAGTTGCCACTGGTGCCAGGTCACTTCTTTGTTGCTGAGATATTCAAGTTCGCGTTTGAGCTTCAGTGATTTGACCAGGAACTGATCGTACGGGTCCATCATGCCGGAAAGATCGGCGGCGCGCACGACCTTTTGCTCGACCGTTACGAAACTGGCGTCTTTTTCCGTGGCGAGGATCGCCGCGAACGTTTTATCGATATCGCGGTTTGGAACGTCAAACTCTTCAAGTACCTCGCGCGCGAGATGCGCCGAGTAGGCTTCCTTGTTGGCATGCCCTTTGGCACGGTGATCCTCGTGGTAGCCGGCATCGTGGAACAGTAACGCGTAATACACCACTTGCAGGTTGATGTGGATATTTTCCTGCACGCAGCGGGCAACGATTCGATCCGCTGACGACAAGGCCTGTTCGATGTGCTCGAAGTTGTGATACGGAAGTTCGTCGCTATACAGCGCTTGAGCCCGTGCTTCCAATGCTTCGGACCGCAAGTCCGCTATCGTATCTGTCATGCCGCTAGGTTTTCTTAATCAATCAGGATCGACTATGCGGGTTTTGCCCGGTTCGGATTTCAGAACTTTTTTACATCGGACGTAGCAAGTGTGGCCCTATACATAACGCTCTGAATTGTTTTCGTACAGCCAGCGATAAAAAACTGAGGACTGCATATGCTTTGAGTACGGGCACACGATGGAGCGGGTGATGGGAATCGAACCCACATTCTCAGCTTGGGAAGCTGATGTTCTACCATTGAACTACACCCGCGCTCGGCTCGATTCTATGAACTCGCGACGCTCCGATAAAGGCCCGGTTTGCAGCCAGCAAAAGCATGTGCGGAATTACCTGTAAGCGTCCTTTTTGCAATTGTGCGCGCTGTGATGGGTGGAAAGCGCTCGAAGCCGGCGTTGGCGAGGGGTGAGAGCGCTTTTCCTTGGCGGGGAGTGATCTCGCACAATCGTTGTCCATAATAGCTATGATCGCATGCGCTTAGGGCTAAAGCTTAAAGCTTACACGGAGCGATGAGCGCGCCAGGCACCGGTAGTTCGGATAGCTCTAATGCATGCAAACAGAAAAACCGACGATAGTCCTCGTCGACGACAGCGGGGCGATGCGAGATTTTTTCGTGCAGGGCGCAAAAGAAGCGGATTTCCGGCTTCTCGCATATGGTTGCGCAGACGAGTCGCTCGACTTTTTGGAACACGACCGTTCGCAGCTGCTGTTTCTCAACGTTATGATGCTGAATAAGGATGGCTATACCTTCCTTAAAGAGTTGAGGAGTGTCGAACGCCACACTGAAACGAAAATCGTGATGATCAGTTCAAAAGACTACGCACAGGATCGGGTAGTCGCAAAAGAACTGGGCGTATTGGAATTCGTCGCAAAACCGGTCTCCAAAAAAATCCTTACGCACGATGATTGAAAAATACGTTGGCGGCAATACTTCGTGCGTTGAAATTCGCGACGAAGACCACCTGCTGGTCTGTGATGGTGGTGCCGGCATCATCTCGCTCGGTGAATCGTTGATGGCGCAAGATGACGTCAACGAAATGATGGTCATTTCCACTTATTGTCACTGGGATCAGATCTGCGGTCTGCCGTTTTTTCAGCCGGCTTTCTCGCCGTCATGGAAAATCAAGTTTTTCGTCCCCGGCGACACTGCTCGGGATATTTAGAAGCGTTTGTCCGACCAGATGAAGGCGCCTTATTTCCCAGTCTAGACCGAGACGTGGATGGCCGATATCGACTATGTCGAACTGTACGATAAGGGGCTGAAGTACGGGCCGATCAAGATTTCATACTTCAACGTTCATCATCTCGGCGTGACTTATGGGTACTGCCCGGAGGTCAACGGTACGCGGGTGGTGTACGTATCCGACAACGAAGTTCATTTTCTGAAATCCTCGGTCGCAAAACGAATTCATGAGTTTGATGAAGACGAGCACGAATTACTGGAGTGGATGGTATCCGAGCAACGTAGTGCCGAGCTGTCATCCATCGAGAACGTTGATATTCTGATACACGATGCGCAGTACACCCCGCCCGATTACGACAAAAAGCGTGGCTGGGGACACTCCTGCTATGTTGATACCGTCAATCTCGCGATCGATGCGAACGTTAAATGCCTGTACCTGTACCACCACGACCCAACTTACAACGACGATCAGGTCAATACCATTCACCGGGATTGCCTGCAGATCTTGAAAGAGCGGAAGTCCGACATGGAATCCCGCGTCGCCCGCGAGGGCGCGAAAATAGAACTTTAGCAACGCGAAGCTAAGGTTCCATCCTGTAATTTCATTCAGACTTCAAAAGACGGTCGGTGGAAGCCTCCAACGGTACGACGCGGTCGCGAAGGCTAAGAAGCTTTGTTCGCCGCGGAGGACGGATAACGCCGGCGCAGGAAAGAGCGATGACAGAGCTGTTCCCTGTTTACGGTTTGTCCCTCGACGCCGTCTCACGATTGCCTGAGCTTCTCGGGCGTCGGCGTCGTGTGAGCCTCGAAGTAGGATGTGGCAACGGTGAGAACCTGATCGCAGCGGCAGCGCGGGAAGCGTCGACCTGGTTTCTTGCCTGCGAGGTGCACCGACCGGGACTTGGGCACGCTTTAAATGCATGCGATCGAATCGGACTCAACAACGTCAGGGTGATCGAAGCAGATGTCGTTGACGTCCTCCAATCTCTGCCGTCTTGTGTGCTGGACAGTGTGGAGGTCTATTTTCCGGACCCGTGGCCAAAGAAGCGCCACCGCAAGCGGCGGCTTGTCAATGAGCATTTTATGCAGCTGGTTCGTAACGCATTAAAGCCCACCGGCGTTTTTCGCTTTGCGACCGACGATTCCGACTACGCCGAGTGCATTATGGAACTGATCGACGGACTGGCGTGCTGGGTCAATATTGCCGGCAGGCGTTGTTTTTCCCCGCGGCCGCGATCTCGCATCCTGACGCGGTTTGAAGGTCGCGCTGGCGCGCTTGGCAGCGAGGTTCACGAACTGACGGCCATGCCGAAATGGGCGCCCGTCGCTTGAGGGGGAATCCGTGGTCTAACCGTTAACGGCGCGCTTCGAGTCAGGTCGAGCCGGGAACCAGCTGCGCGAGGCTATCGAGACCGACAAAATCGTCGTAGGACTTGGCTTCGCCGCGACTGTTTGGATTGGTAACGCCGAAAACGTGGGCGACGCCGAAACTTCTGGCCGACGCAAGTACCGCTTCGTTGTCGTCTATGAACAGTGTTCGTTGCGGGTCAAGGTCCAGAGTTTCAAAAAACGTCCTCCAGAACCGATCGTCCTCCTTGGGGAATCCGTATTCGTGAGCACTGATAACGGCGTGGAAGTATTTTCCGATGCCGGTCTTTTTAAGCTTGCGTTCAAGGCTCCACGGGTGGGCATTCGTCGCCAGGACACGCCGACACGGTTTTGCTGCGATGAATTCAAGGAACTCGGTGCTGTCGGAGTGACGTCTGATTAAGGATTCTACGTGCTCTTCAACCTTGGGCATTTCGACATCAAATACCCGTGTCCAGTGTTCAAAGCAATACCATTTCAGGGAACCGCGCTCCTGGTCCAGCGTAGACCGGACGTGCGAACTCGCTGCTTCGATTGTTATTTCATTCTGCGCCGCGAAAAATTGCGGTAAAACGATATTCCAAACGTGATCGTCGAAATTTAGATCGAGAAGGGTGCCGTCCATATCGAGCACGCAGGCCTCGATCGCATCCCAGTCAACGGATGGTGGAGTGTTCAATTTTAGTCGCAGATTTGGCCGAACTTTTCACAAGTGCGCCTACATTTGTAGACGCCGCTCGGATCGACATTGCAAGGCTTCCCCCAACGCTGACATCCGTGGAAGCATTTGGGTTCTTCTTTCGATTCCGAACTTTGCGGCGTTCGGGTGGTTTGTTCATCCTGGCTGTCTGCAACACTCACAAATGACATACAAAAACGCCGCAAGCGGGAAGATTCGAATCTTCGTATCGGCTGGCTATTGAGATCGCGTCTAGTCTAACCGCTTACGGCTCAAATTCGGACGCGATGCCTCGCAGTTCGCTGGCGAGCGCTTCGGCATCGGTTCGCTGATGTTCGTCCAGTTGCGACTCGATGTCATGCTTTACCGATACGGCTTCGGCTTTGGTATCGGCTGCCAGGGCAAGCCATGCATACGCCCTGATCAGATCCTGATCCGTTTCAATCCCCTGCGCATATATGGCGGCCAGGTTCATCTGTGCGGCGCTGTGGCCCTGCAATCCGGCCTGACGTAACCAGAACCGACCCTCTTCCGGATCGGGCTCGACGCCGTGACCAAAGGTATACATGAGACCCAGCTGCATCTGGCTTTCGACATTGCCCTCATCGGCCAGGCCGCGCATCAAATGCGCTGCCTTTTCTGCACTCGACGGGTTGTTCTTTCTGCGGAGAAGCAGTTTCGCCAAGTGGAGTCGAGCCTGTTCGTGCTCTTTCCCGGCCGCGGCTTCGAGCCACTTCTGTGCGATCCCTTGTTGATCTTCGCCGTTATTCTTCCGTAGATGTAGCATCGCAAGGTTGAATTGAGCTGCCGGAAGTCCGCCATTTGCCGCATCTTCGAACCAGCGTTCGGCGAGTTGCGGGCTTTGTTTAACGCCGTTCCCGCGGGTGTATTGCAGGGCGAGAAAGAACTGGGCTTCATGGTCACCACGCTCGGCTGCCTTTCCAAACCATTGCGACGCGGCTTTCGCATCGGGTACCTGTCCGTACCCGCGCAGGCTCATGATCCCGAGATTGAACATGGCGCCAGCCAAATCCTGTTCTGCCGCGGCGGTAAACCAATCCCTGGCACTCCGATAGTCGACGTCGACGCCGCGGCCTTTGAGGTACATGACACCCAGGTTGTTCTGAGCGATGCGATCGCCGGCATTCGCCTGAAATTCGAATTCTCGCAGTGCGATATCGAAATCGCCACGCCGGTACGCTTCGCTGGCGGTCTCTGCACCAGTAACGCTGCTGACTACAAGCAGACCAACGGTCGTCATAACAGCGACGGCAATTCGAGCCCTCGGCCTAACGTAGCCGGGAAAATTTCCCAAGGCCGGCCTCCATTGTCTACACACAATCTTCATCGTAGCGATAGCGTTATGCGTTTGTTTTCGCAGAGCCCCATGGTGGGCCTCTCCTTGGGGTTTTGTCATGTCGCATCGCCATGATTTTCTATAAAATTTATAGGTATGCTGAGCGCTCTTGGCGCCTAGACTTATACTACCGCGGTCGATACCATTTCTCTCCTCAAGCTGTGAGTTGTGGCGGGTGGCATAAGGACGATTCCGCCTTCCACATGTTCAGCTGATGAACGTTGTACAACGCAATAACGATCCTCTGAGAAGGAAGGTCGAATGAAGAAAAATAATCTTAAGCCCGTAGCAACAGCTATCGGGTCGACTATGGCTATGGCTTTGGCGTCCACCGCAACCGCGCAGGACAATCCGTTTCAAATGGTCGAGTTTGGCGAAGGTTTAACTGTCGCAGGCGAAGCGATGGATATGCAGGGCAATAAGGTCATGATTAATGACGAAACCGGGTTCACCTACGGCGGCGATCAAAAAGCAGGATATGCCAAAGGCAAACTTGCAACTGGCGAGAAAGACCCGGCGGTGTGTGGCACATTTGCAGGCGAAAGCTGCTCCATGCCACACCTGCAGAAGTAAAACAGCGGACTTCGGTCCGTATGGCCGGTGACCCCGACCTACAAAGTCAGCGGCGCCGGCCTCGGATTGCGGCGAACTCATATGAGTTCGCTGCGATCCGAAATTCCAACTAGCCTCGATTTCCTCGAGGTCGCACCTGAAAACTGGATCGGCGTCGGTGGCCGCCCGGGGCACGCTTTCAAGGACATCACCAGCCGGCTCCCCCTTGTATGCCATGGCCTGTTGCTCAATCTTGGGGGACCTGATCCGCTCGACTGGGCATTTCTCAAACGCCTGAAGCAGTTTTTGGACGATCATAATGCCGTTATTTACGGTGACCACCTGACGTTCTGCGCCTCCCATGGCCACCTGTACGAACTGCTCCCCATACCGTTCACCGAGGAAGCGATCACGCACGTTGCCGGGCGCATCCGTGAGGTGCAGGATTTTCTGGGTCAGCAAATCGCAGTCGAGAACGCCTCTTACTACCTCAAGCTTTCAAACGAGATCGACGAACTGGATTTCATCAGGGCAGTAATCGAAGAAGCCGATTGCGGTTTGCTCCTCGATGTCAACAACATCTACGTCAACAGCGTCAATCACAACTACGATCCTGAAACGTTCCTGATCCAGCTGCCGGGGGAAAGCATCGCGTATGCGCACATTGCCGGACATGCTCACGATGACCTTGATCTCGTTGTCGATACGCACGGGGCCGATGTGATTGAGCGTGTATGGCGGCTGCTCGAGGTTGCCTACCGCGAGTTCGGTGTTTTTCCGACCTTGCTCGAGCGCGATCTGAATATTCCCGAGTTACCTGACATACTGCCCGAGGTCGAGAAAATCAAGTGTATTCAGCAACAAGCGGCGCACAAGAGATATGTCGCAGCCTGAAACGCAAGCGGAATTTATCAGGCTGCAACGGGCGTTTACGGCGTATTTGCGCGACCCGGATCACCGTAAATTCCCGGGCGATCAGGAAGAGCGGCGCATCGCGATTTACCGACACGCGATCTTTGCCAATGTTGAAGGACTGCTGAAGGACAATTATCCACGTGTACGCGCTGTTATCGACGACGATGACTGGTCTGCGCTCGTTAGACATTACATCATTCACCATGTCTCGAAAGCGAGTGCTTTCCTGGACGTTGCTCGTGAGTTTCTGAACTATCTCGAAGGTTCCAAGGCCGGCACAGAACTGCCTGAATTTATGACGGAGCTGGCGCATTTCGATTGGCTCGAAACGGTAGTCGGCGCCGATGAACGCGATATTGATCTTGCGGACATTGACCCATCCGGCGTCTTTCTGGATGGCATACCGATCATTAACCCGGTATTGCGCCTGGAAACTTATTGCTACCCGGTACATGTCATTGACGCCGATTACCGGCCCGAGAGTCGCCCACCGCGGGCAACCCGAATCGCCGCGTTTCGCGACCGCGACAATCAATACGGGTTTCTTGATCTGAACCCGATGACTGCGCGCCTCATTGAGCTCATGCTGGAAACCCAGTCGGCTACCGGACTCGAGTTGTTTGAGCGCCTGGCCGGGGAAACCGGTCACGAAGATCCTTTGGCGCTCGCCGAGGCGGCCGCAGGTGTACTCGAACGGATGCGTCAGCGTGACGTGGTGCTTGGCACGCGCGCGGTTGAGAAAAAGTAGACCCCGTACTAAGGCGGGGTTTGGGCTCGCGATTTGGCCTCGCTGAGCAAGGTCCTCCTAGACAGGTAAGTTAAACCTTAGCGGTTTTGACGCGTCGTTTAAGAGTATTTGCTCACAGTCTCGCCGGACAGGCTTGTGTCAGTGACACTCTTCGTATTAAGCATAGCAGGCGATGGGCGAATAGCCAGTTCGCTGACACACTTTTTACGAGTTGGTGATCCTAAGTCGCACAGCTGCTCGGAACCGAGCCAGCGCTGTCGTGACGGGTGCAGTCAGTCGAACAGAAAATCTGCGACGAAGGGATTCATTTTACGCTCGTTACCGAACGTCGATTCAGGTCCGTGTCCCGGTACGAAAACGGTATCGGCGCCAAGCGGCCAGAGCTGACTTCGTATCGATGATATGAGCTGTTCATGGCTGCCGCGCGGAAAGTCGGTTCGTCCAATCGATCCCATAAACAGGACATCGCCTACGAAAGCGAGATCATCCTTATGGTGGAACACGACGTGGCCCGGTGTATGGCCCGGGCAATGCAATACGGTCATTTCCTGATCAGAGAACGTGACCTTGTCGCCGTCATTGAGCCAGCGATCAGGTATGAATGCTGGTGCTTCAGGAAACCCGTAACGCGCGCTTTGTTCCGGCATGGCATCGAGCCAGAATTGATCG
>CAXGUU010000072.1:0-12123 GCA_964012875.1 uncultured bacterium | reverse complement strand
CGGCCGACAGGGCCAGGCGAATGGTTTCCAGATCGCGCATCTCGCCGACCAGGATGACGTCCGGGTCTTCGCGCAGTGCAGACCTCAACGCTTCGTTAAACCCGAGCGTGTCGCGATGAACTTCACGCTGGTTAATGAGGCACTTCTTTGAGGTGTGAACGAATTCTATGGGATCCTCGACAGTCAGGATGTGGCCGTATTCAGTCTCGTTCTTGTGGTTGATCATGGCCGCAAGGGTGGTGGATTTACCGGAACCGGTCGGCCCGGTGACGAGCACCACACCGCGAGGATAGTCCGCGATGTCTTTAAAAATATCGGGGCACTTCAAATCTTCAAGCGTCAGGATTTCGGAGGGAATGGTTCTGAAGACCGCGCCCGCCCCGCGGTTTTGGTTGAAGGCATTCACGCGGAAGCGTGCAAGTCCCGGAATCTCGAACGAAAAGTCACACTCCAGGAACTCTTCGTAATCCTTCTGCTGCTTATCGTTCATGATGTCGTACACCAAATCGTGTACGGTCGTATGGTCCATCGCTGGCACGTTGATCCGGCGAACGTCGCCATCGACCCTGATCATGGGTGGCAATCCAGCCGACAGATGCATGTCAGAAGCCCGATTCTTCACTGCAAACGCGAGAAGTTCACCGATATCCATACTGATTCCTCGTGGCGGTAGGTTGGCTATGTGCCCGCCGTGGTTGGCCATCGCAGATTACAGCTGCCCCTTGCCAGTGATTGGTCGTGGCAATAGCCTTTGGCTATGGCTGGAAACTTTACCAAGAACCGCTGACACGTACCACGAAACACGGACATGGAACCAGGCAACGGAACAACGGATTCAGGTGTCAAAGAGCGTCTGAAAAGCCTTCAAAACAGGATGCGCGGGCTCGAAGCAGAGCACGGTCGTGACGTGCGCTCGACACATTTGCTTGCAGTCAGTAAACGGCACCGGGTGGAGCGCATCCGCGAGGCCTATGCCGCCGGGCAACGTTTGTTTGGCGAAAATTTCGTTCAGGAAGCGCTGGCGAAGCAGAGAGAACTCGGTGACTGTGCCATCGAGTGGCATTTCATCGGCGCTATTCAGAGCAATAAAAGCGCAGATATTGCCCGACACTTTTCGTGGGTGCACACGCTCGCCAGTGCCAAGGTTGCACGACGGTTGTCCGCGGCCCGCCCTCCCGCGCTAGCGCCGCTGAACATCCTGATTCAGATCAATGTCAGCGGCGAATCAAGCAAACAGGGTATTGAAGCAGCCGATGCCCCGGAACTCGTGCGCCTGGTGAGCCAACTGCCGCAGCTGCGTTATCGTGGCCTGATGACCTTGCCGGCCCTGGCGGAGAGCGAGGCCGAACAGCGGCATGCATTCTCCGCGCTCCGGGAGTTGGCGGCCGCCATGCCGGCACGGTTCGATACTCTGTCGATGGGCACGAGCCACGATTACGCCGCCGCGATTGCCGAGGGCTCAACCATGGTGCGGCTGGGAACGGCGATCTTCGGGCCAAGACCCGTGAAGTGAATGCGGCTGGCGGTAAGCGGCCATCCGGCTGCGTGATAACATCGAGACACTCTAATCATGCCTGACGTTATGCAGCCATTGTTCACATTTATTGGCGGCGGCAATATGGGCCGCGCGCTCATCGGCGGACTCCTTGCACACGGTCACACGCCGGCACAAATACGGGTCGCTGACAGCATCGCGGCGGCGAGAAACGCCTGCGAAAGCGAGTTCGGGATCGCCGTGTTCGACGACAATTCGCAAGCGATCGCGGGCGCCGATGCGGTTGTACTTGCAGTCAAACCGCAGCAGATGCGCAAGGTGGCCAGTGCACTGGACACTACACTTGCAACGGGGGCAATTTATCTTTCGATTGCCGCAGGACTGACCACGACACACCTGCAATCCTGGCTCGGTGAAGATCACGCTATCGTCAGGGCCATGCCGAATACGCCGGCCCTGGTCGGCCACGGCGCGGCAGCAATGTATGCAACGTCGGCGGTGACGCCTGAGCAGCGGGAACTTGCTTATCGCTTGATGTCCGCGGTCGGCTACGCGGCCTGGGTCGAACAGGAGGCAGCACTCGATGCCGTCACCGCCATCTCCGGTTCAGGCCCGGCATACTTTTTTCTGTTTATCGAATTAATCGAGAAAGTGGCGATAGAACTCGGGCTTGAATCAGAGCTGGCGCGACGCCTGACGCTGGAAACTGCACTGGGTGCGTCGAGTCTGGCGTGCGACTCGGAATTGCCACCAGCAACCCTGAGACAGCAGGTCACCTCCCCGGGCGGCACCACGGAACGGGCACTGGCGAGTTTCTCTGCGGCGAAGCTTGAGGGAATCGTACGGGCCGCGCTCACCGCAGCCCGCGATCGCTCGGTTGAGCTCGCCGCCGAGGTTAGAGGCTGATGGGCGTTGGATACGTATCCAACGCCGGCGTCTTCCTGGTTGATTTTATTTTCGGTCTGTACATATTTTTCGTGTTGTTGCGGTTGCTATTACAGTTGGTGCGGGCGGATTTCTATAACCCGCTGTGCCAGACCATCGTCACAGTCACCAACCCGCCGCTGCGTCCCATGCGGCGCTACATTCCGTCCCTCGGCGGCGTCGATACCTCGTGCATCGTCCTGCTACTGGTGCTGCAAGCGACCAATACGGCACTCATTGTGCTCATCGCGGGCGCGTCGCCGGCAGTCGGCGGATTGATTGTGGTCGCGATTGCGGAGCTTCTGAACACGGTCGTGTGGACCTTTCTCGGTGCTGTACTGATTGGTGTCGTCATCAGCTGGGTGGCACAGGGGGCATATAACCCGATTATCGGGGTAATTGACTCGCTGACCCGTCCGTTGCTGGAACCAGCGCGCCGGATTATGCCGCCGTTTGGTGCCTTAGACCTGTCGCCGATCCTGGTCATACTGGCGCTGCAATTGGCGCGCATGCTCCTGGTTACGCCTCTGCGGGACCTCGGACTGTCGATGCTGTAAGCCGGGCGCACGCCTAGCCTGCGAATGTACCGACAGCGGCGGCAGGTTAAATCTGCTTCGCCATCGTAAAATCGCCTAACGCAACCCCGTTTCTTTCACCCGCCTGTAATCACCCGCCATGCCTGATCCCATGCCCTCCGACAGTGTTGGATTGGTGACCCCCGCCAAAGCGGTGGTCGAGCGCGCGCTTGCGCTCGATTGCGGCACATCACTGTCGCGCTACGAGCTTTGCTATGAAACCTATGGCGAGCTCAACGCCGCGCGGGACAATGCGGTTCTGATTTGCCATGCCCTGTCAGGCGATCACCATGCCGCCGGGTACCACACCATCGATGACCGCAAGCCCGGCTGGTGGGACAACTGCATCGGCCCGGGTAAAGCATTGGACACGCGAAAATATTTTGTTGTCTGCCCAAACAACCTTGGCGGCTGCGGTGGATCAACCGGCCCCTTGTCCGTCAATCCGGACAACGGCCGCGTTTACGGACCTGATTTTCCCATCGTCACGGTGCGGGACTGGGTCGAAAGCCAGGCCCGTCTGGCGGACTCCCTCGGTATCGAACAATGGGCGGCGGTCATGGGCGGTAGCCTTGGCGGCATGCAGGCACTGCAGTGGGCCATTGATTACCCGAACCGACTCCGCCACGCCCTGGTCATTGCTACTGCGCCACGATTGTCGACACAGAACATCGCGTTCAACGAAATCGCGCGGCAGGCTATCCGTTCTGACCCGGCCTATCACGACGGTCACTACTATGATCATGAGGTCGTGCCGGAACTCGGGCTCAAGCTGGCGCGGATGATTGGACACATCACCTATCTTTCCGACGACGTGCTGCACAGTCGATTCGGGCGCGAACTGCGAGAAGGGAAAATCGGGTTTGGTTTTGGCGTCGAGTTTGAAATCGAATCCTACCTGCGCCATCAGGGCGAATCATTTGTCGGTCGTTTCGATGCCAATACCTATCTGTTGATGACCCGGGCGCTCGACTATTTTGATCCGGCCGCGCGCTACGAGGGCGATCTGACCGCCGCCGTAGCCGCATGCACAGCAAATTTTCTGGTGGTTTCTTTCACGAGTGACTGGCGCTTTTCGCCCGCACGTTCACGCGAAATCGTCCGCGCGCTGCTCGACTGTGATCACAACGTGAGCTATGCGGAAATAGAGTCTGAACTCGGCCACGACTCTTTCCTCCTGCCTATCGAGCAATACCACAATATCCTGTCGACTTACTTTGCGCGGGTCGAGGTGACACGGTGAGCATGGCTGACTTAAGGCCGGAGCACCGCCTCATCGCTGACTGGATCAAAGCAGGTACGAGGGTGCTTGATCTCGGCTGCGGCGACGGACTGTTTCTCGAAGCACTTGCCACCGAAAAGGGCGTAACCGGCTACGGCATCGAGATCGACAGTGACAATATCATTGCCTGCCTTGCACGTGGGGTTAATGTTCTGCAATCCAATCTCGACGCCGGCTTAAGTGATTTCGATGAGAACTCTTTCGACTACGTGGTCATGACACAGACCGTACAGGCCATGCGTTTCCCCCAGCGGGTTATAAGCGAAATACTGCGCATTGGACGCGAAGGGATCGTCACCTTCCCCAACATGGGTCACTGGAAATGTCGGTGGCAGATCGCGAAGGGCAACATGCCTGTCACCCGGCATCTGCCTGAGAGCTGGTACGATACGCCGAATATTCACATGTGCACGCTCAAAGACTTCGAAGTTTTCTGCGCAGAAGAACAACTGGATATCGTGCAACGCGCAACTGTTGATTCGCAGCATCGTGCGGTCATCGGCATGCAGTTATTGCCGAACCTGCTGGCGGAGATCGCAATCTACCGATTGCGACGCAAGTAGACGGCAGCGCTTCTAGAAATCGCTGAGTTCACCGCGATAGTTGAGAATCAGGGGTGCGTGATCAGAAAAGCGCTTCGCCTTATAGATCGCAGCCTTTTCGATGCGCCCGGCCAGACCCGGCGTGACTACCTGGTAGTCGATGCGCCAGCCAACATTTTTGTCCCACGACTGACCCCGATTAGACCACCATGTGTACTGTTCGGGACGCGGATCAATGTGGCGGAACGCGTCGACATAGCCAACATCGTCAAACAACTCGTCCATCCATGCCCGCTCTTCCGGCAGGAAACCTGAATTTTTTTGATTAGAGCGCCAGTTCTTCAGATCGATTTGTTTGTGTGCAATGTTCCAGTCTCCGCACAGTACGTACTCGCGGCCATCACGACGACGCGCCTTCAGCCAAGGCATGAACAGCGCCATGAATTTGAACTTCATCTGCTGGCGCTCTTCGCTCGAGGATCCTGACGGCAGGTAAACCGACGCGATTGACAGCGAACCATAGTCGATCTGCACGTATCGCCCCTCACGATCGAATGCATCAAAGCCGAGGCCATAATGCACGCGGTCGGGCACCTGCCTGCAAAACACCGCAACCCCACTGTAGCCTTTTTTTTCCGCGTCGGAAAAATAGGTGTGCCATTTACCCGGACTGCGAACAGCAGGATCAAGTTGTTCATATTGCGCCTTGGTTTCCTGGATACAGATCACATCCGCGTGCTGTCGCGCTAACCACTGGTGGAAACCTTTTCGGTGAGCAGCGCGGATACCATTGAGGTTGGCCGATATGATTTTCATTGTGCTTGTGCGTTCATGTTTTTATGGGCGTGGCGCGGCGAACTGCAGTCGATGCTGTGGGCCGCTATCATAACGAGCCGCAGCACCGTCCGGACAAGGACATATAACCAATGCAGGACTACCAACGTAGATTTATCCAATTCGCGCTTGAAAAAAAGGCGCTGAAGTTCGGTCAGTTCACACTCAAGTCGGGCCGGGTAAGCCCGTATTTTTTTAACACCGGGTCGTTTGATTCCGGTGCTGCGCTGAAGCGCCTGGGCCAGGCTTACGCCGCGGCAATTGCGCATAGCGAGATCGAATACGACCTGATTTACGGCCCCGCTTACAAGGGCATCCCCCTCGGCACGTCCATTGCAATCGCCATCGCCGACACCAGCGACCGTGATGTGCCACTGTGTTTCAATCGCAAGGAAGCCAAAGATCACGGCGAGGGTGGCAATACGCTGGGTGCGCCACTGGCGGGGCGCGTGCTGATAGTTGACGACGTGATCTCCGCCGGGACCTCGGTCAACGAGTCGGTGCACATCATCAGGCGGGCGGGCGCGGAGCCGGCAGGCGTTGTCATTTCGCTCGACCGGCAGGAACGTGGTAGCGGTCATACCTCAGCAGTGCAGGAAGTACAGCAGATGCACGATATGCCAGTTGGTCACATCATTGGCCTGTCCGAAATCGTTGAATATCTGATCGAAACAAGCGGAAACGAGGACGAACTGGCAGCGATCAACGCCTATCGCGAGCAATATGGTGTCGCTGTGGGTGGCTAGAAGCGGTCTCAAAGTAAATTGCGGTAGCGCGGAGGGCTGTTTTTGTGCAGTTCAAGGCACGAGGAGCGTGGCTTGGCATGGCTAAATGAGTGACGAGCAACGCGGTAATGCGCAAAAACAGCCCTCCGCGCTACCGCAATTTACTTTAAGACCGCTTCTAAATTCAGGCCAAATTCAGTCTGCTGTACTATAGTTCCAGACGAAAACTTTACCGACATCACACGATATTGTGCTGCTCGGGTCATGTTATGGAAATCAATCTTCGCCACATCAAAACCGTCGTTTTAACGACTGGCCTGTCCCTGCTTTTACTAGCGTCGACACCGTCGATGGCCAAATTCAAATGCTGGAAAAACAATGAGGGCGTCCGCGAATGCGGCACGTCAGTGCCACCTGAATATGCCCAACAGGGCCACCAGACGGTCAACAAGCACGGTGTTGCGAGAGAAACCCCCAAGGCGAAATCGCTGGAAGAAGTGGCAGCTGAACGCGCAGCTAAAGCTGAAGCAGCCGAGGCCGCGATTGAGCAGGAAAAACGCAACAAACTCGACCGCGTTCTGCTCGCTACCTTTGCCTCCGAAGATGATCTGGTGCTGACCCGCGACGGACAGATGGCTCACCTTGAATCACAAATCCGCCTGACCCAAAGCCACCTCGACAAACTCCATACAAATCTCGACAAAATGATTGACCGGGCCGCAGATGTTGAGCGGCGCGGCGAAAAACCCTCGGACAAAATGGTTGGCAACATCGCTAACGTGCGCGCGCAAATCACCGAGAACGAAGAGTTCATCAACTCAAAACGGATGGAACAAACAGATATTCGAGCGCGTTTTGACGCCGACATTAAACGGTTCCGCGAACTAAAGGGCGGCGGTTGACCCTGCCTGTAACCGGGATCATCCGCGCTGAGCAGGTTAGTTGAGCAACACACCCCGCAGCACCTCCCACTCCTGTTCGAATTCTGCCCGCGGTTGGCGCTGAAAGCCGCTGCGGATATAGAGCTCCAAACTCCCGACCAGATGCTTGACCACGATGGCGGCATCGACGACGGGGTCCCGCACGTTGGCACCATAGGCCGCGGACGCACGAGCCTCCCGCATCACCTGTTTTATCTGGGTTTCAATGCGTTGAAAAAACTTGGCGGTGCGCGCACGCAGCCGCAGGTCTTCGCCGAGCAGAATGTCACCGCCGAGTACGCGGGCTATGCCGGGGTTGCGTTCGGCGAAACCTATAACCACGGCGCACATGTCTCTGACAACAGCTTCGAGCCCCCGTTTCTGCGCGAGGATCTGATTGAAACGCGGGAAAACTGTCTCTTCAGCGTATTCGATCAGGGCTTCGTACATTTGCGCCTTACTGGCGAAATGGCGGTACAAAGCGGCTTCCGATACGCCGACTGACGCCGCCAGGCGCGCCGTGGAGAGTTTGTCGAAGGGCCGCGCCTCAAGTTCGAGGGCAAGCGTTTCAAGTATGAGCTGTCGACGCAACGAACGCTTGTTCACTCGATCAGCGTACCCACGCCCTCATCGGTGAACATTTCGAGCAACAGAGCGTGTTGCACGCGACCGTCAATAATATGTGCTCGATTGACACCGGCTTCCACTGCTTCCAGCGCGCTGGAAATCTTTGGCAGCATGCCACTGTGTATGGTGCCGTCAGCGATGAGCGCTCGAACTGTCGAGGCGCTCAGACCGGTCATAAGTTTGCCGTCCGCGTCCAGCAGCCCGGGGGTGTTGGTCAGGAGAATCAATTTCTCAGCCCCGACCACTTCGGCGACCTTACCCGCGACCAGATCCGCATTAATGTTGTACGAGGCGCCGTCGCTGCCGACGCCGATCGGGGCAATGACCGGCACGAAGCCACCGGCGCTTAAATGATCAAGTATTTCCGCATCAATGCGCTCGACCTCGCCGACGTGCCCGAGGTCGATGATTTCCGGCGGCTCGGTCGTCTCACCGGCGCTGTTCAAGTTCAGTTTCCGGGCCACTATCAACGGCCCGTCTTTTCCGCTCAAGCCTATTGCGCGGCCACCGTTGGCGTTGATCAGATTGACGATTTCCTTGTTAACCAGACCGCCCAACACCATTTCAACCACGTCCATCGTTTCCGCGTCGGTTACCCTCATGCCATCGACAAACTCGGACTTCTTGCCAATTCGAGTAAGCAGATCGCCGATCTGCGGCCCGCCGCCATGTACGACGATCGGGCGAATGCCCACAAGATTCATGAGCACGACGTCGCGCGCAAAGCCCGCTTTCAACGCATCGTCGGTCATGGCGTTGCCACCGTACTTGATGACCAGTGTTTTCCCCCGGTACCGCTGTATATACGGTAATGCCCGGGTTAAAACCTCGGCGACATTCGGCACGTCGTCTTCGTCGATACTCATGGTTTTATGTTGCTATCCAACTGCACGTTCAGGCTGCTGCCCGGCAAACTCAGAACGGCAAAGAAAGGCCCGCGTCGATACCGTTCAGTAAAGTACGGAAGCGCTCTTTGACATTCTCAAGAGCCGCCTCATCGTTGCCTTCGAAGCGCAGCACCAGACAAGGCATCGTATTCGACGGCCGGATCAGACCCCACGCATTGTCGAAATCGACCCGCATGCCGTCGATGGCCGAAACCTCTCCGTCATCGAATTGCGCCGCACCAAGCACCTGTTCCATGAACGATGCGTGCTGCTCTTCAGGCATATCGAGTTTCAATTCCGGCGTTGCGACGCCGCCGGGAAGTTGCGAGAAAACGTCAGCCGGCGCGTCGCTGCTGTTGACCAGAATCTCGAGTAAACGCGCGGCCGAGTAGATGGCATCATCGAATCCGTACCATCGCTCTTTGAAGAAAATATGGCCACTCATTTCACCGGCCAGCAGCGCGTCGGTTTCCTGCATTTTCGCTTTGATCAGCGAGTGGCCGGTCTTGGCCATGATTGCCTCTCCGCCGTTGGCAGCAATATCGGCCGCCAGCAAGCGTGAGCATTTCACATCGAAAATGATCTTCGCGCCCGGGTTCCGCGAAAGAATGTCGCGCGAGAACAAAATCATCTGCCGATCAGGCCAGATAATCTGACCGCCGGCGTCGACTACACCCAGGCGATCGCCGTCGCCGTCGAACGCGAGCCCCAGATCAGCGCCTTCATCGGCCACGGCCTGAATCAGTGTTTCCAGATTGACCGGATCAGCCGGGTCGGGGTGATGATTCGGAAAATCGCCGTCGACGTCGCAAAACAGTTCAATGACATCGTGGCCGATGGCCCGGAGGATATCGGGCGCAACCGCACTAGGGACGCCGTTACCGCAATCAACGACCACTTTGAGTGTGGTGCCTAAACTGACGGGAATTTCCTCACTGATGCGCCGGATGTATTCGGCAACGATATCGGTGGATTGCAACGAACCGGTGCCGTCGACGAAGTCCTGCTCTTCGACACGACGCCTGATCGCCTGTATGGCTTCGCCCGACAGTGTTTCGCCGTCGAGCACGATTTTGAGCCCGTTGTACTGTTTAGGGTTATGGCTGCCCGTGATCATTACGCCGCTGCGCGCATCCAAATGGTGGGTCGCGAAATACAGCACCGGCGTCGGTACCAAGCCGATATCGAGTACGTCCCGGCCGGACTCGAGCAGCCCCTTAGACAACGCCTGCATGAAGGGCTCGCTTGAATGACGTCCGTCACGCGCGATAACAACCGTTTTTTGGCCGCGGGCCTCTGCTTCTGCGCCCAGTGCCCGACCGATTTGATAGACGCCTTCCTCGGTCAGTGTTTCGTCGACGACACCACGGATATCGTAGCTGCGAAAAACCGATGCCGGTACGGGGTCGGCGGGCGCATCGTCTGCCGCGGGGGAGTCTGCGGCACTTGGAACAGTTGGGTCATCTTCGCCGATGACAGCCTGGGCAGGCTTGAGGGTGGCGACGTCGTCACCTTCTATGGTGTCGTCTAGGCCGCTCAGGTCGAAATCGGTCTTCGGCGCCCGCGAACCCGGCATCAGCTGTTCGAGGCCCGGGTGCGCACCGTCCAGAATAGCCTTAATGGCACCCGCGTAGATGACCGTATTGCCGCCAGCCGTGGCAATGCCCACCACTGGCCGGCGCGCTTGAAACAGGAACACGCCAGCCAGTAGCGCGGCAATCGCAAGCACCGGAACGTAAATGGGTAAAACACCAGATTCCCCCGCCGGCGCATCGCCCTCTGCCGATAATTTAACGGCGAGCGCGGTGCCGGAAATGCGCGATATGGTGGACGGCACCTCGGCGCCGGGCGCCTGACCGGTCGCTGCAATTCTTACCTTGGTGCCCTGCCGGATTTCGGCGTACACCCCCTTTGGTCGATGGTCGAGGAGGATTTGCCGGACCATGCGCGGGTCAACGCTCAGGTGCGCAAAACCAATAACCGAGGCTTCCTCACCGTCCCCGCTCATAACGCGATCAACAAACACCAAGTGCTCGCCTCCGTGGCCGGCCAGGTGAATCTCCACTTTTATCTTCTCGTCGTTGCTTTTAGCCTTGCGCATCAGCGAGACCGAGGCATAGGTCAGGGGCGGAGTTTCATCGAGCACCGCATCGCGGACATTCGGCCCAAGCAATCTCAGCCGTTGCACACCCGCGACATTAGGCTGCAATTCAGTGGCGAGGTCGGCAAGCTTCGCGCCGTCCATCGCTATCAAGGCCGCTCGCACGTCATCATTCGCTGCAATGGCCGAAATCTCTTCACGATAGGGCGTCAGGGACAGTCCGACCGCCCGTGCCACTTCGTTCGCCATTTGCTCATAGGCCGCATCCCAGCCCGACCGGGCCTTATCGCCGGCGCTGCCAAGGAAAGTGTTGAAAGCGATATAGACACCAATAACCAACACCACGACCGTGGCCGCCGCGATCATAGAGGAGCGCGGGAGATCCTGAATCCCGTCGCGCACCGTGTCCATATCGAACGGGGGTTTTTTCATTTATCTTGTTGCTTTACAGGCGCGTGCCCGGATGCGCCCCGGTAGCCGTGCAAGTGTACAAGCAAGGGCAGTTGAATACATCTCAGATTTCGCGTCAACGAGCCTTATAGCGGGCTGTAACCAGCTCGATGAGCTGTCGTGAAAGCGTCCGCTTGTGAGTCCGGGGGAAGTGCTGTTCGCCACCACGCCAGAAAACGGTCAGGGCATTGTCGTCGGTGTTGAATCCGAGTTCTGCGCCGCCCACGAGATTGGCAGCCACCATGTCGACACCCTTGCGCTCAAGTTTCAGCCTAGCGTTGTCAGCCAGATTATCGGTCTCGGCGGCGAAACCAACGGTAAACGGCGCCCGTTCGAGTTTAGCGACATCCGCGAGGATATCCGGGTTCGGAACCATCTCGAGCGTGAAGGTTTTGCCATCGCGCTTGAGCTTGGTGGTCGACGGGCGGGCGGGCCGGTAATCCGCAACAGCAGCAGTGGCAACAAAAATGTTGGCCTCCCCGATTGCGCTAAAAACTGCCTGGTGCATTTGTTCGGCTGACTCCGCGAAGAGACAACGTGCACCTTCGGGGGGATCCAGATTGGTCGGGCCGCTGATCAGAACGACCTCTGCCGCTGCCGCGCGCGCCGCCTCGGCGATGGCATAACCCATGCGGCCGGAACTATGGTTAGTGATATAGCGCACCGGGTCGATCGCTTCTCTGGTCGGCCCGGCTGTAATGACCACAACGGTGTCGGCAAGTGCCCCGCCGGCAAACAAATCCTGGCAAGCCACAACAATG
>CAXGUU010000071.1:0-12128 GCA_964012875.1 uncultured bacterium | reverse complement strand
CGCTGTTACGGTAATCGCCGATAGCTGCGATTTTTTCTTCGGTCAACCCTTCATGTCTTGCGACCGCAAGACGAGCGTGTAGTCACAGAAAACAATCGTTCTTACGCGCAACCATCAACCGCGCAAGCTCGGTGATCTCGCCTGTGATCGCGCCTCGTACCTCAAGTACCAAGTTAAAGTAGTAGTCGATGAAGGACTGATAAACCTCGGGCGCATGCGCGAATATCTGGACAAATTCGGAGCCGCCCAGCTCATCATCATAGGCGTGCATGATTTCCTGCAGTGGTTGGGCTACGTTCTCAAATGGAACCGCGCTTACTCTGGCCATGGATCTGTCTCCCCGGATGCTTCAGACCGCTGCTGACAATCCTAGCGCAAATTAGCGGGCACGCAAGGCATCTTTGATGTCTGAAATCTGTGGTCACAAGGCCTGAATCCCTGCGCGCATCGTCTGGTTGGCGGCCGCGACTAAAACCCCATCAGGCCGGCGTATCGGGCCCGATGAAAACCACTGTCACCGAACAGCTGTTGCTGCACCCGGGCGCGTTTCAAAAACAGCCCGATCTCCGCTTCGTCAGTCATACCAATGCCACCGTGCAGCTGGACAGCTTCGTTGGTCACCAGCTCAAGCATATCGCCCGCTTTCGCCTTGGCAAGACTTACCAACGCCGCACGATCTTCGCTGTTATTGTCGAGCGCATTCAGTGCAGCGGCAACCGCCGATTTCGTCAGTTCGAGTTCACAAAACATCAGCGCGGCCCGGTGTTTCAGCGCCTGGAAAGAACCGATAGGGACATCAAACTGCTCGCGCACCTTAAGGTATGCGACGGTGCGCTCGAATGCTTCGAGACCGGCACCCAGCATCTCTGCGGCGACACCAGCGCGGGCGCCGTCGAGTACTCGTTCGAGTTCAGCTTGAACTGCACCGGGCTCGCCCAGCATATCCGCCGAAGATCCCCTGACATCCCTAAGCTCTATGTCTGCGCAGTTACGCGCATCCACCATCGACCGCCGCCTTATGGTGACGCCTGCGCGCGCGCGCTCGATCAGAAACAGCGCAGCCCTGCCGTCGCTCACACGGGTGGCGACGATCAACACGTCGGCGACATGTCCGTCTACGATAAAACGTTTGTCGCCGTTGATGACATAAGCTCCATCCTTCTGTACCGCCGTCGTTGAAATTGAATCTGGCGCATGCTTCGCGCCTTCGTCCAGGGCAAGGGCAACGATCGCTTCACCGGCGGCGATAGGCTGGAGCAGAGACGCCTGCTGCGATTCCGATCCCAGCGCGGCGATCAAGGGCGCCGCTGTCAGCGCGGTGCTGATCAACGGCGAGGCGGCCAACGTGCGGCCGCCGGCCTCCAGCACCTCACCCAGCCCACGATAACCAAACGCAACGCCGCCGTGATCTTCCGGCACAAGAATGCCTGCCCACCCCATGTCCGCCATCTCGGCCCAGGTGGCAGTGTCATAACCACGTTCGCTATTAGTGTCACGCAGCTGACGCAGCGCCGACACCGGCAGACGATCGTTGAAGTATTCCCCTGCACTGCTGCGCAGTATTTGCTGCTCTTCGGTCAAAACAAATCCCATTGCCACGACCTCAGTCCGGTAGTCCAAGCACGCGCTTGGCGATCACATTCAACTGCACCTCTGACGTTCCACCCTCGATGGAGTTGCCCTTCGAGCGCAGCCAGCTTCGGCATAAATCGAGCTGACCGGCGCTGAATTCATCGCCACCCCAGCCCAACGCCTCAGCGCCCGCGCATTTCAGCATCAATTCGAACTTGGCCTTGTTCTGCTCGGTACCGTAGTACTTGAACATCGAGGAGGCGCCGCCTGATGCCATCCCCGCTTCCTGCTCTTCGCCCGCCCGTTTAACGGTCAGGGCGAATGCATGGTCGTTCATCATGTGGCGGGTCACCGCGTCACGCAGGACCGGATCACCAATGCGGCCATCAGTACCCCCAAGACAACTCCGGGCGAGGACATCCAACGGCGGGATGGTGCCACCGAGGGTACGGCCTATCTGGGAAATCATGGCGCGCTCGTGTTGCAGCAGTTCCTTTGCAATCGTCCAGCCGGCGTTGAGCTCCCCAACCAGGTTTTCTTTTGGCACGCACACATCGGTGAAGAACGTTTCACAGAATACGGAGGCGCCGCTGATCAGCGTGATCGGTCGGGTCTCAACACCGGGGCTCGTCATGTCGAACAGCACAAAACTGATACCACTATGCTTGACGCTTGAATCAGTGCGCACCAGGCAGAAGATCCAGTCGGCATAGTTGGCATAGGAGGTCCAGACCTTCTGCCCGTTGATGACGAAATCGTCACCATTGTCGTCCGCGCGCGTTTTCAATCCGGCGAGATCGGACCCCGCGCCCGGCTCGCTGTAGCCCTGACACCAACGAATCTCGCCGCGGGCGATGGGTGGAAGATGTGTTTGTTTCTGCGCTTCGGTGCCGTACTTGAACAGCACCGGTGCGAGCATCCAGATACCAAAACTCGCCAGAGGCGAGCGACACTCAAGACGCGACATTTCCTGTTGCAATATCGCCGCTTCGTCTTCTGACAGACCTGCACCACCATATTGCTCGGGCCACTGCGGTACGGTCCAGCCTTTCGCCGCCATGCGTTCGAGCCAGACCCTGCTGTCCGGGTTTTTGTAGCTCGGATTGCGACCGCCCCATACCCGCTCGTCCTCCGGCATGGGGGTGCGCATCGACGCCGGACAATTTTCTTCGAGCCATGTGCGCGTCTGTGCTCTGAACGATTCCAAATTTGACACGATTAGATCACCCTTTCTCGATTGCAGCTGCCCAACTAGGCGATAAACGTTCGCGCGCGGTCCAGAAATGCATCCAGACGGTCATGGTGCACCCAATGCCCGGCGTTATCGAACTCCGCCACGTCGGCATGCTTGAAATGTTGCGCGCGGCCATCTTCTTCGGGATTGGTCGCCCACGACTCCTTGCCGTACACCAACAGCGTCGGACAGCTGATACGGCCCCACAATTCTTCGATGGCACCGGTCGGCATATCGTACGGCGGGAAAGCACGGACGTAGTTGTCGAACTTCCATGAGTAGGTCCCGTCTTCATTCTGATTAATGCCGTGCACGGTCAGGTGGCGCGCCTGCTCCGGTGACAGGTGTTTGTTTTCTCCCTGCATGCGCGCGAGCGCCTCGTCAACAGATGAATAACGCCTGGGCAATCGGCCGGCCAATGCCCGTTTGTCGTTGATCCAGTCGCGTATGCGCTCGTCAAAAGGCTTTGCGCGCTTCTCCGCCAGCATCTTCGGCGGCGGACCCAGGCCTTCGATGGCGACAACGGCTCGCACGTTCTCTGGATAGATACCGGTGTAACGCAAGGCAATATTGCCACCCAGAGAATGGGCAATGATGGTCACCGGAGCCAGGTTCTGTTGGTGAATCAGCTGCGCCAGGTCGTAAATGTAGGCCGCCATGTCGTAGTGACCATCGGGCGCCCATTCACTGTCGCCGTGACCGCGTAAATCGGGCGCAATAATGTGCCAGTCATCGCACAACGCCTGCGCCACCCAGTCCCAGTTGCGGCAGTGGTCACGTCCACCGTGCAACAGCAACAACGGTGGCGCCTCATTGTTACCCCAGTCAACATAGTGGAGCCGCAGACGCTGGGAAAAGTAAGAATGGGACGTGGGCCCTGGGTTTCGTGCTGTCATCGTCTCGACGTTGTACTCGGCGTTGGGAGCATAAGATTATCAAACGACCCGGCGCGTGGCTGACGGTACGCTGCCGCACCACCCTTGGCGGGCCTCAATACCGTGTGGAAGTGGCACGAGCGCTATTCGGTGAAGTCACGACCCATTAATGAAGCGTGCGGCCACTATCTGAAGCCGGAATCACGATACTTTCAGGCGCAGTCATCAGTTCAACGGCGTTGCGATCGAAACGATATTGCTGCCCGCAAAAGTCACAACTGACTTCCACCTGCCCCTGCTCGGCAACTATGTCCTCGAGCTCTTCGCGTCCAAGCCCTATCAGCATACGACTGACGCGCTCATGGCTGCATGAACAGGAGAAATGCGCAGGTTCAGGCTGAAATCGCCGAATAGCCTCACCGGCAAAAAGGCGCCGGAGAATTTCGTCCGCACTGAGCTTCAATAGCTCGGCGTCGGTCAGCGTCTCGGCAATCAGGGCCAGGCGGTTGTAGTCTTCATCACGCCCAATAAGGTATTCGTCCGCAAAGTCCGAATGCATGCCTTTGACCGAAACCGGCATGCGCTGCACGAGCAACCCGGCTGCGCGATCATCATTAGCGGCGAGCACCAGCTTCGTATCGAGCTGCTCGGACTGCAGCATGTAGTGTTCCAGCACTGCTGAAATCTCGGTGAGCGGCTTGCGCTCATCGTCGTGCATGGGTACAACGCCCTGATAGGGTTGGGTGCCCGGCGCACGGTCGGCCGGGTCAAGCGTGATGCTGCACCGACCCTGGCCGTGGGCGTTGGCGAGCTCCGTCAGGCCGGCATCATCCACCACTACACCCTTCAATTTTGCCGTGGCGCGAAACTGGTAGTCGGAATTGACCTCCGATACGGCCATTTGCAACGGCCCGTCACCCTGGACCTGAAGCAACAGGGCACCCTTGAACTTGAGCTGGGATTGCATCAGGAAGCCCGCAGCGGTCATTTGGCCGAGGAGCTGGCGCACCGGGCTCGGAAATGCGCCGCTGTGGGCGCGTCCCCGCATCGCTTCGAGCCACGACTCGTCCAGTTGCACCAGCGCGCCACGAACCGGCAAGCCGTCAAAAAGAAAGCGGTGTAGCAGGGAGTCTGACATTTGCTTACCAGTGCTGGTTAGTTCTTGGAAGTTGCGCGCGCTTGAACGTCAATTTACTAATTTTTTTATAAAAATTTTAATCCCACTGCCTGTCAACCAAATTCGCTGTGAGACGTTGATCTTTTCGAAAGCCACCCATCCTAACTCAGGAGCGCAACGATGAAATGTCACTTGATTTCAGCCCTCACCCTCACAATTGTCGCCAGCCCTATGGCCCTTGCAGATGCCGGCGACCGCATTGAAAATCGGCTAGGCGATCGGGGCGAGATACGCCTGAACAACGTCGCAGTGCGCGCCAACGGTGGAATCAATGGCAAGGAATGAGTGAAGATCAGCGTAAGAACCTACGCAAAAAACTCTAAAAATTCCGTGAGCTGCCACCGAAACGAAGAAAGGAATTGCGACAAACCTACCAGAACTTTCGCAACCTGCCGCAAGCGAAGCGACGCGAGAAAATCATGTTCGGCATCTCCGACGTTGAGCGCGCGCAAATCCCTAAACACGTCGATAGCCTCGACATTAATGCCCGGCGTGCGCTGCGCGAACGACTGAAAGCGGCGAGTAACGAAGAGCGCCGAAAGATCTTGAAAGAAATCGCCGGCCAGTAGTCTGCTTCAGAAGGCGTCTGCGGCGAGGGCCATCACGTTGTCCGCGCCCGCTTCAACGCGGGCGCGATGGACCGCGGTCTCCGGCGAGATGTGGGAGAAAAAATAACACGCGGTGGTCAGTTTATTTTCGTAGAACCCGGGTTTGTCGGTGCCCTCGCTGAGCCGGGCATGCGCCGCCCTGGCGATCTGCGCCCACATATGCCCGAACATAACCGTACCCATGAGATGCAGATAAGGCACAGAACCCGCACCGGCATTGTCGGGCTCGGTCATTGCATTGCTCATCAACCAGGTCGTCGCGCCCTGAAGATCTGAAAGGGCGGCACTGAGCGCCGCCAGCATGGGCGCCATCACTTCATCATCCTTGTGCTCGCTGATAAATCGACCGACGATGCCCATATAGGTTCGGAGCGCCCTGCCGCCTTTTGCCGCGAGCTTTCGACCGACCAGATCGAGTGCCTGAATACCATTGGTGCCCTCGTAGATCATGGCGATGCGGGCGTCGCGCACAAACTGCTCCATGCCCCATTCACGAATGTAGCCATGCCCGCCCAGACACTGCTGCGCGTTGGTGGCGTTCTCGTAGCCCTTATCGGTGAAATAGCCCTTGATCACCGGGGTCAACAGCCCAATCAAATCCTCAGCCTGTTCGCGCGCCTCCTCTGAGTCGGCACGGTGCGTCAAATCGACCTGCAGGGCGCCCCATAAGGCCAGCGCCCGCGCACCTTCATTGAAGGCCCGGGCATTCATGAGCATGCGCCTGACGTCCGGATGCACGATAATCGGATCGGCCTTGCCGTCGGCGTTCCTGGGCCCGCCGAGCGCACGCCCCTGGATGCGGTCGCGCGCGTACGCGGCCGCGTTCTGAGTCGCGACTTCGGACACCGACAACCCCTGCAGGCCAACACCAAGACGCGCAGCGTTCATCATGATGAACATCGCGCTTAGACCTTTTTCTTTTTCACCGATGAGGTAGCCGGTGGCGCCATCGTAATTCAGCAGACAGGTCGCATTACCGTGAATACCCATCTTTTCTTCGATCGATCCGCACACAACTCCGTTGCGCTCGCCGAGGGTTCCATCGTCGTTAACGACAAACTTGGGCACGATAAACAGCGAAATACCGCGGACGCTGTCCGGCGAGTCGGGCATTTTCGCGAGCACCAGATGGATGATGTTCTCCGACAGATCGTGCTCACCGGCGGAGATAAAGATCTTGGTGCCGGTAATACGGTAGGTGCCGTCGGCCTGCGGCTCTGCCCTGGTGTGCAACAAGCCGAGATCGGTACCGCAATGGGGCTCGGTCAGATTCATGGTGCCGCTCCACACGCCGTCGATCATTTTCGGCACATAAGTCTGTTGTTGCTCCGGCGATCCCACCGCGCGAATGGCAGCGATGGCGCCAGCCGTCAGGCCAGGATACATGGCGAAGGCCATGTTGGCAGCGATTAAATACTCTTCAAATGCGGTAGCGACGAAATGGGGCAGCCCCTGGCCACCAAACGCTTCCGGCTGGGACAGGCCCTGCCACCCCGCCTCGCAGTACTGCTGATAGGCCTCGCGGAACCCGGGAGGCGCCGTCACACTGCCGTCCTCGGCACGTAGGCATCCCACTTCATCGCCAACCTGATTCAATGGCTGCAACACCTCTTCAACGAATTTCGCTCCCTCTTCAAGCACCGCCTGGATCAAATCTGGGGTGGCTTCCTCGAACCCCGGCAGCTGGCCATACTCGGCGACCCGAATTACGTCGTTCAGAATGAACAGGGTGTCTTCTACGGGGGCTTTGTAGCTGGGCATGATTTTTCTCCAGAGTGTCGAATCACTGCGACGATCAGAAATAGCACGCCGATCTTTATCGGACTAGCGCGGTAATTCATTGAGGCCCGCGATAATGCGATAGCAGTTCCGACTGGTGTTGGCGTCAACTCCCAATCGCTCCGCTTCGCGAACGATAAACCCGAGCGTTTCATGAACTTCAAGTTCGCGCCCGGCCTCAAAATCCTGCAGGGAAGACATACGATGATTGGACGCGTTGCTCAGGAATTCTTCCCCAGTCTCGACAACGGCACGGACGGCTTCGTCGATCGAGCCCCCGGCGATACGCTTGACGGGCATCGGCGACTGGTCGATTAACTCGATACCCCGAGCTCTGGCAACGGCCGCCGCCTCGCAAACGATGGTGGCTACGACGCGGGCCAGCCGCTGATTACTCATGAAGACGCCGGTCGTCGCCTTGGTCAGAATTGAAAGACTGAACAGTGCGACCCAACCGACGAACTTCGACCACTCGACCGACTCGATGGTATCGGCGTGTCGCGCAACCAGGCCGCTACTGTGCACAGCATCAACGATGTCAATACAGTCAAGCGAATTACTACCAAGGTGAATGCAGATATTACGCGTGAACCCGACCGTGCCGTCCGGATGAAGCTCACCGCTGAAATTCGCCATGCAGCCGACCACGCAATCACGGCTGAAGGACTTGGCGAGTTGTTCATTCTTAAGCACGCCATTGGCGAACGACAAGACTGCGCGTGGCCGTACATGACCGACGTCAGCCAAAGCATCTTTCATATGGTAGGTCTTCACCGCGTAAATCACGACGCCGTCATCATCGGCTCCAAGCCGCTCCGCAACCTCGCACGGCGTCGCGAACTCGCGTAAGCCATAAACCCGCAGGCCGTTATTGCGAAGATAGTCGGCGCGTTTGCCGCGCGCGATCATGCGCACCGCATGACCACCCTCGATCAGATGCGCGCCCGCGATAGTTCCCAACGCGCCAGCGCCGACGATACTGAACTTCATATAACTTGACTCTCCAATGCCCGCACCTACCGACAGTACAATTGAGGCCGACAGCGTTCGAACTTGCGCTCACCATATCGCGACCGTCTCGCGCCTGTCAGCAATTCGGCGCTCTATGGCCGGCCCAACCTCAAGCTTATCGCCTTCAAGGATTCAATTCGTTCAGGTCCGGAAGGGTGGGTTGAGAAAAAAGGACTGCCCTGACCTCGCGACCGGGCGTGAATCGTTTCGTGCAGCCGCACCGCGCCATCGGGACGAAAGCCCGCCTCAATCGCCCAGATTGCACCGAGGTAGTCCGCCTCCCGTTCGTGTTCTCTGCTGTAGGCAGTGTTCATTGCCGACACCGTCAGTCCTGAAATCAGGCCGCCGTCCGGTACGCCCAACCCACCCAGCATGGCACTGCCCAACGTTCCCAGCACGGACGATTGTTGCTCGCGCTGCTCTGCCTGTTCGCCGTGCTCAAGCTTGAGGTGCGCAACCTCGTGCCCGATAAGGGCCGCAGCCATGTGCATGTCGAGACCTATCAATTCCAGCATCGCGAAATTGAGACCGACCACCTGCTGGCCACTCTTGCCAATTGCGGCGAATGCATTGGGCATCGTGCCATCGACGACGACCAGGATTGAATCGATTTCCGCGACCCTCGCGATCGCCCGCTCAACGGCATAAATCCGGCGCATCTGGCCGGTTGATACCTGGTGGACAAGCTTGCCTTTGTCTGAACCGAGCATCGCGTAATCGCCGTCCGCTGCGGCAAGGTCGGCGACGCGCCACATGCCAGAGAACGGCAATCCCGTTTGCGCAACCACCGTTCCGGGTGCGCCCGACCCAAGGACGATCAAAAAACAGCAGACTGCAATTATTCGGATCAATAGCGTTCGGCCGGAACGGTTACGACACCGAGTATAGTCCCCGCGTCGCCCGTTTAGACCGCCGGTGGCAATAGCCGCTACACTGGGCTGGCGTCAGGCATTTACGAGGCACACAGCATGCGTTGCGAAGTAGTCGCGATCGGCACCGAACTGCTGCTAGGGCAGATTATTGACAGCAATTCTTCGTGGATCGGCGAGAAACTCGCTATGAATGGTATCGATTCCTTGTACCAAACCAAGGTCGGCGACAATCATGAACGCATCCTGTTTTCCTTGCGCCAGGCATTGGACCGCAGCGACGCAGTAATTTGTTGCGGTGGTCTGGGTCCAACCCAGGATGACATCACCCGCAACGCCATTGCCGAGGTCATGGGCGTCGGGCTTGAAATGCACCAGGACATCGCCGACCACATCCGCCATATCTTCGAATCGCGCGGCCGCACGATGCCTGAGAATAACTTGCGTCAGGCAGAGGTCCCGCTTGGCGCGAGTCCGATTCCGGATCAGCCTGGGACCGCACCTGGCCTGATCTGCCCGGTAGGCGAAAAGGTCATCTATGCCGTGCCGGGTGTGCCCTATGAAATGCATCAGATGATGGAAACCGCGATACTGCCCGACCTGATTCGCCGTGCTGGCATTAAGTCCGTCATCAAAAGCCGCGTGCTCAGGACCTGGGGCCACAGCGAATCGAGACTGGCAGAACTGCTGGCTGAACGGATCGAGGAGTTGGACAGCCATGGCAATCCGACTCTGGCTTTTCTCGCCAGCGGTATCGAAGGCCTCAAAGTCCGCGTTACCGCAAAGGGTGACAACGACCTGGAGGTTGTGCAGATCCTCGACGAGGAGGAGCGCCTGGTGAGAGCGCTCCTCGGCGACACGGTATTCGGGGTTGACGAACAAACGATGGAATCCGTCGTACTCGACCTGTTGCGGGCGCGCGGGCTCACCATGGGTCTGTGCGAAGTCACCAGCGGCGGCATCGCCAGTGTGCGCCTGAGCGGACTTGATCCAACGGGCGATGTCTTCCGCGGCAGTATCGTGCCCCCGGCCGGTGGCGTACGACAACAGATACTCGGCGTCGACCCCGACATATTGAGTACCCCGGAGGCCGCCAAGACGCTGGCCGAAGCGGCGAGGCGCCTGTTCGCCTGTGATATTGGCCTCGCGATCACCGGTGAACACGACCGCGGTGAAGGCGGAACCCGTGGCCAAACCTTTTTAGGCATTGCAGACGATATGGCGACGGTGGTCGAGCGTGTTCGATTGCCCGGCGATCGCGAGCGCGTGCGCCAATTTTCGGTAATCAGCCTGATGAACGCGCTGCGCCTGCGACTCGAGCCCATTTAAGCTGTACGGGTAGCGATGCTGATGAGGATTTCAGGATGGAAATCGAATACTGCGTAATGTGAAACTACGAACCGGAAGCCCTCCGTGCGAGGGCTCGACTGCAGGCGACTGGTGCCGCAAGGGTCACACTGGTGGAAGGCGGTGGCGGCATATTTGAAATCCGCATCGACGGACAATCCGCATTTTCGAAAAAAGCACTCGGCCGCTTTCCGACTGATGCCGAGATTGATCAAATCGTCGCTGACTGAGGTTTCTGGACAAGCTCATGCTGGTTCGACAATGGATAGCTGAACGCGTGGACCGCGGATACGTTAACTTCGAGCGCCTGAATGACGAATTGCTGGCCCGTGCGCAATCTGAAGGGCTGGACGTTACCAGCCGGGAGATACGCGTTGTACTCGAAAAATTAATTCGCGACGGCGCGGTCGAAACCTGTCAGTTCCTGGCCGAAGATCAGCGCTATCAACCCACCATCTACGACGATTCCAACATTTACTGGTACTGGTTCCGAATGCGGGAAGAGGAAACTCACGATGAGCGCTGAATCACTGGTCGAACAAACCATCTTCGAGATTGCACCGTTGATCGAAAAAGGGGAAGTTTCGCCACTTGAACTGACCGAGGCCATGATCGCGCGCATCAAGGCCATCGATCCGAAAATCGGCAGCTACCTGCTGATCACCGAGGCGCTCGCGCTCGAGCAGGCGGCGACGGCGACCGAAGAAATTGCCGCCGGCGATTATCGTGGGCCGCTGCACGGCGTACCCATCGCGTTGAAAGATCTCATCAACACCGAAGGTATCGCGACGACCTGTGCCTCGGTCATATTGCGCGATTTCGTACCCGCCTACGACGCGGCAGTGGTCGAGCGATTCAATGCGGCGGGCGCCATTACCCTCGGCAAACTGAACCTCACCGAATTCGCGCTCTATGGCTACCACCCGGAATTCGAACCACCAGCGAACCCGTGGGATCTTGACTACTGGGCCGGCGTGTCGTCGTCAGGCTCTGGTGCCGCAACCGCAGCGTCGCTGTGTTTTGCCTGCCTGGGCACCGACACGGGCGGATCAATTCGCTTTCCTTCTGCCGCGTGCGGCGTTACCGGTCTGAAACCGACCTTCGGCAAAATCAGCCGCTTCGGGATTTTTCCGTTGGCCGATACCCTCGACCACGTCGGCCCCATGGCCCGCTCGGTTCACGATTGCGCCATCGTCCTTGCTGCGCTCGAAGGCCGCGATCCGCGTGACGGCTCCACGCGCACTGACCCGGTGGTTGACTACATGGAAGCAATGAAGCGTGGTTCTAGCGGACTGCGAATCGGCATTGATCGAACTTACTGCACGACTGACACCGACCCGCAGATGTCCGAGGCGACCTTCAGTGCCCTTGAGTTAATGCAGGCCGAAGGCGCTGAAGTCGTTGAACTCAACTCGCCGGAAATCGCTGACGCCGCCGATCACTGGATGGCGGTGTGCAGTGTCGATGCGCTACTCGGCCACCATGGCCTGTTTCCCGAACGGGCGGACGACTACGGACCGGTCTTCCACTCGCTGCTTGAACATGGAAAGAGCATAGACGCCGAAACCTACGCCCGCGCGTCGCGACAACGACAGTCGACGCGCGCCTTGATCGATGAACTGCTGTCCGGCATCGACGTCCTGGTAAGCCCGGCCA
>CAXGUU010000070.1:0-12135 GCA_964012875.1 uncultured bacterium | reverse complement strand
AGCAGATTCGCCCGCCGATGCTGTTGAAGCGAGCCCGCTGGTTGTTGTGTGCCTCAATAACTATTCAACAACTACGCAGCTGTTCGAAGGCGACCAGACGAACTTCAGCGGGCGCACCGTGGTGCAACTCGGCACCGGCACGCCGGAGGAAGCTCGCATGGCTGCCGATTTCTTTCAAAGTCGCAACGCACACTACCTCGATGGTGCGCTGCTCGGCCCACCACAGATGATAGGCACTGACCAGGGATTGATCCTGATTGCGGGCGACGAAGCCGTATGGGTGGCGAGCCAACCGACGCTGGGTTGCCTGGCCGGCGACATCAGGTTCACAGGCGTACAAATTGACGCGGCCAAGTTGCTCGATTTGGCGTGGCTCAGCCAGCGTATGGGGACGTTTGTTGGGGCGCTGCAAGGGGTCTTACTGTGTCAGGCAGGTGGCCTAGATGCGGAAACATTCGCCGCAATGGTGGCCGCAGACGCGCGAACCGCTCAGCTGGCACGCGTTGTCCAGCAGGCGTCGTACGACACGCCGGTGAATACGGTGAGCGTTTGGGCCGCTGGCTTGGATCACGTCATCCACCAGGCACGTGAAAGCGGCGCCAACGCAGCGTTCCTCGAATTCTTAAAGGCGTTGTTTGAGCGTGCGCTGGCCGGCGGACTGGGCGAAGAGGACATCTCAGCTTTGATAAAAGTGATTAACTAGGCGACCTGGAACAATATTCGACGGGTGGGCGGTTACGGTCATCCTGATCAGCGCCGGGCATGCTACCGTTAGCACTACGGATAGCGGGGTTGGGAATGACGAAAAAGCGAATCGCACAATGCCAGTGCGGCCAGCTGAGCGCCGAAGTCATTGGTGATACGGACCAGGTATTCATGTGCCACTGCGAGATGTGTCAGCGGCGCAGTGGGTCGGCGTTTCACATCGGGGCGTGGTATTCGCAGTCAGACGTTGTTGTCACCGGAGAAGCTCGGGAGTATCGCAGGGTGGGAGACACGGGTGCGGAATTGTATTTCAGGTTCTGCCCTGAATGCGGGACGACGGTAATCTACGGCGCACCTGAACTGCTCAGTGAGCGCGTGGGCATCCCGGTCGGATGCTTCGCGGACCCCGATTTTCCCATCGCGAAAATCTCTTTGTTTGAGCGCAGCAAACACAGATGGGTGAATGTACCGGAAGAAATTCCGGGCATCCCGGCGTGGCTCGAAGGCGGCTCAGGCTAAATGCGTCGATCGATTGACCTGAAAGGTTCAATTCTGAGTTCAATAGCCGTGGGCGAGCTGGTGATGTCTTTTGAACGGGCGATGGTGGTTGAGCGGCCAAGTGATCAGAGCGATGGTCCGGCCGTGCGTTCAACGCGGCGGTTGGATCTCAAGAGCATGAAACCCGGGCTGACCACGGTGCTCAACCAGTTTCCGAGCCAGATTACCGGCGGGCGCATCTTGTTGCGGGAAGCCAGTTTCAATAATGCCGTCCCTTTACCCCTGATGCATTTTGGTCCGACTGAATTCAAGTGCCCCAGGGAGAATGACGAATGCGTTCAGGTGACCGGTTCCGGCGCCGCGGTGGTGTTTTTAGACGAGCCTGAAGATGATGCCGCTGCTGAAGACTAGCCGCGACCGCAGCTGGGACAGGAGCGGACATTCCCCGGGGACAGGCAAGGATAGTCAGGAGTGGGTAGCTAATGAAATTTGAGGCCAGGCACGACGGCTATGTGGAGCGGGTGCATCAGAGCATCCGCGAGCAGCGGCTAATGAGCGTGATGTTCGGGGTGGTCGTGGACGACGTTAAGCCCGGCCATGTTGAGATTTCTCTCCAGGTCAAAGACGACATGCTACAACCGTTTGGCAATGTGCATGGCGCAATTGCTCATGCCCTAGCGGACAGCGCTGCTGGTTATGCTGCGCAAACGCTGCTTGGGCTGGAGCAGAATATTGTGACAGTCGAGTCAAAAATCAATTTCATGGCGCCTGGAATCGGACAGCGCATGATTGCCCGCGGCAAGGTTATTCGTGCCGGGCGTACCCTGTTTGTCTGTGATGCGAATGTCTACGCGGACAATGACGGCAAGGAGAAACTGTTCGCGCACATGGTCACAACCATGATGGCAATGGATGTATGAGTGGTTTGTGATCGTTCAGCGGATGGCGACCGGGTGGACCGGGCTTTGCAGTGCACCCTTAAGGCGGGGGGCAGCGAGCATGAAAAAAAATTCATACGTCTGGTCCTTCGCGAGGTCGGCGGTATTGATGTTTTCGAGGATGTGCACGCCACGTTCGACCAGCAGTAAACCATGAGCCGGCAAAAACTGATCGGGCTTGTCGTCATTGCCAGGCCAGGGTTCTAGCGCCCATAAATCAGCGCCAATGGCTACGACCTTCTGATCTGCCAGCCAAGCCGCCGCTGACGAGTGTAATCCCGGTGTTTGTTCGAGAAACCGTTGCGCGTTTTCGTTCGCGACTGATAGCCAGCCGGTATGGATCAAAACCACGTCGCCGGCTTTAATGCTCGTGTTCTGCCTGGTCAGCGCGGCCCGCAGATCCTTGATCTTGACCTCGGTGCCGTCGCTCAGTTGCCCGACGCCGGCCGCCGCGGCAACATCAAGCAGAATGCCGCGCCCGATAATGGGCGGCACGGTATCGATACTGTAGCGAATCGCCCCGTCTGGTCGGATGACCTCGCTGCTGGGAATATCGCCATAATGCTTGCCGTCGAGCGCCACGTGCCCGAAGCCATCGATCTGCGTGCCGATGCCGAGCCATGTGACCGCGAGATCGTCGTAGCCTTCGAGCTTGTTGCTGCCGGCCGACTTGCTATCGCCGACATAGATGTTGTCAGTCAGCATCTGGTAGTTGCGATGACCAAATGCAGGGGTGTCGGGGCCGGTGACGATAGCCAGCGAATACACCTTGCCGCTCGTAATAAGCTGCGATGCCGCGAGGACGTGATCTGACGAAAGTTCAGTCAAGTGGCCGGCGCGGGAAAATCCTACTTCGGCGTTGGCGGTCAGGGTGTAGGAAAGCCCAAGTAAGGCAGTCGCGATTCTCGCGTTCATTTTCATTTATGCGCGTGTCTTTATCGTAGGAGAGCATAGGCGTTAACCTATCACCTGTTGATATGAACACAAGAGTCGCGATCCGATGAAACTCTATGACTGGGCGCCTGCTCCAAATCCGCGCCGCGTACGGATTTTTCTGCTCGAAAAGGGGATTGATATTCCAATCGAAGATGTTGCCGGTGAAAACTTCCAGCTGAGCGCGGACTACAAGGTACGCTATCCCGAAGCGATGGTACCAATGCTCGAACTGGACGACGGCACACAGATCGGTGAAGCGATGGCGATATGCCGATACCTAGAGTCGAGGTATCCGGACAAGCCTATGATGGGGCTGGATGCTGAAGATGCGGCCATGATCGACATGTGGGAACGCCGCGCCTGGGAGCAGGGCATGATGCCGTGCTCTGATGTATTTCGGAATACGGCGCCCGATTTTGCCGACCGGTCGCTGGCGGGTCGACACGTGCCCTTGCCGCAGATCGAGGCACTCGTTGAACGTGGTCGCACTAATGTGGGGTTGTTCTTCGCCAAGTTCGATGTCCGGCTCGCGGGGCGCGAATTCATCGCGAGTGACCGCTACACAGTGGCTGACATAACCGCATTCACCGTAATGGATTTCGCGGCCATGGCGGGCATTGAAGTCCCTGCGGATTATGCCAACCTTAGGCGCTGGTACGACGCGGTTGCGACCCGACCCAGCACGGCCGCATCCGCGTTGCGTACTGACGGAGAACCGAATCTCTTAGGGCAATAGAGCGCTCAAAGGCCTGGCCTTTGTGTATATTGAGATCCTGAACAAAGCGAGGGGAGTTGCATGTCCAACACTGACATTGTGCGAGCGTTTATCGGTCACTGGGAGTCGAAGAATGTTGATGCCATTATCGATGCATTCACCGACGATCCCTTCTACCACAACATCCCGATGGATCCGTTGACCAGCAAGGACGCGATTCGAAAGTTTATCGAACCTTTTATTGAACCTGTCACCGAGGTGAGATGGGAGGTGTTGTGCATCGCAGAAAACAGCGATGGGGCGGTATTGACGGAGCGCGTGGACGCGTTCCTGTTCGGCGATAAAACTGTGTCCCTCCCAGTGATGGGAACGTTCGAATTGGTGGGCGGTAAGATTTCGAAGTGGCGCGACTACTTCGACATGGCTGATTTCGAACGCCAGGTGGCTGCGCTACAAGCCTGAGCCGCGACTCGGAAGGGCATTCAGACAATAACCGCAGATCGGTAACGCGCGACCGGGCCGCACCCGGTCCGAGAATTCGGGGGCGTTGCCTTTGCAGGCCATTCAGATAACCGAGGTAACCGATGGAAAAGTCAGAATTTTATAAAAATGCCCGTAAGGACATGACCGGCCCGCTGCATGGTGTTCGGGTCGTTGAGGCGACCACGACCTGGGCCGGCCCGATGGTCGGTTGCATGCTGGCAGACCACGGCGCAACGGTGATCAAGGTTGAACACCCAGCGGGCGAGGTTATTCGCCGTCTGCCACCGATGCTGCCGGACAGCAAATTGTTTGTCGGCAATGAAATGGTCAATCGAAACAAACAGAACGTGACGATCGATTTTCATAAGCCTGAGGGTGTGGAACTCTTTCTGAAATTGACGGACTCGGCTGACATCGTGGTCGAGAACTTTCGTCCCGGCACCATGGATGCCTGGGGCGTGGGCTACGCCGCAGTAAGCGCACGTAACCCTAAAGCGGTTTACGTATCGGTCAGTGGCTACGGACAGTTCGGGCCGCTATCGGAGCGTGTCGGCTATGATCCGATCGCGCAGTTTTATTCCGGTTGGGCCGCACAAAACGGTGAACGAGAAGGGTTGCCGGTCAAGGCGGGCACATTCCTGTGTGACGACCTTGCCGGCGTACATGGCGCGCTCAGTGCGCTGGCCGCGCTGCATCACGCAAAAGCGACCGGGGAGGGGCAGCACGTTGATGTCGCGCTGGTCGACGCGATCCAGTTTCAAAGTGACGGCTATCTCACCGCAGGCGCCCTCGACATGAGCATCAATCGCTGGGGCAGCCAGTTTGAGATTGCCGCGCCGGTTAACCGTTATGCCTGTACCGACGGCCACGTCTATGCCGGCGTCTTGCTCGATACGCATTGGCAGCGACTTGCCGACATCCTGGAACGCCCGGATCTCAAGACCGATGACCGCTACGCAACCAACCTGGCACGTGTGCAGCCCGGCAACCGGGAAGACGTTGATCGGTTCGTGGCAGAGTGGTGCGCCAAGCGTACGGCAGGTGAAGTAGAGTCAATTTTTGAAGAGGCAGGTCTGCCGGCAACGCGCGTCAATACCTTTACCGAAGCAGCCAAGCTGCCACATACCCAGGCCCGCGATATGTTGCAGGAGACTGTGTTGTCAGACGGTTCGACCGTGCCGCTGGTAGGTCCGGCGGCCAAGTTTTCGCGGACGCCGACAAAGATTCGTACGCCCGCCCCACCACTCGGCAAGGATACGAGCGACGTATTGAAGGAGATCGGTTTGTCCGAGCAGGAAATTTACGCGCTGTCCGAACGCAACGTGATTTAGAGCGATGGCCATCAACTCGGCGCCGTAATCGTACGCGCGTCGTTCTGAATAATTCCGGACTGCAGTCGGGACGATGGGACGCTGAAGCCGGACCTAATGAAAGAATTTGAGTGCGATTTCGGGACCGAAGACAAAATCTCCAGCGCTGAGCCAGGCTCCATCGCTCACGACATTAAACGCTGTATCGAGCACGGCAAACATTGCCCGCTGCTAGCAGTGGGATGCCGTAAAGCGCCGGCGGACCAACCGAGGGACGTCCTGTTGCTCCATTGATACGATCCGTTCCCGACGGTGGAACACTACGAAGCCCTATAAAAATGACCTTCTGATTGCGGGAGACAAGTCATGGATACATTGCCCTACCTAGAACGTGTCAAGATTCAGTCAGAGATCCTGCTGCCCCTCTATCGGCGCCTGCGTGACGAACTTGGACGTGAAAGAACCAACGAACTGTTGCGCGAATCAGTCACGGAATATGCGACTCAACTGGGCGAGGCGACTGCCGCAACAGCATCGGGGACGTCGCTGGAAAAACTCAAGACCTTGATGCCGGCATTCGCGGCCGACGATGCGCTTGATGTCGAGCCGCTGGCCGACAACACTGAGGAATTCTCTATCAACGTTAAGCGCTGCGGATACGCGGAACATTTCAAAAGCATCGGTGAGCCCGAGTTTGGTGCCATGGTGACCTGCGAAATCGATCCGCCGATGACGTCGGGGATAGACCAACGCCTCACGCTCGAGCGCTCGCAAACTCTGATGAGCCAGAATAAACCCTGCGATTTCCGCTGGAAACTTGGAGGGACCTGAAAGGCCGGAAAAACCGCGCTTACGGGCGGTTTTTTTCGTGGCGTTCTGGCTCAGGCAGCCTGGTCTTCGATGACGTCAAGCTTGCGCATGTGAAACTCTTCAGTTTTCGGCGCTGCCATCTCGTCCCAGAATTTTTCCATCGGCCAAGGCCACATCGCAAGCTTGCCGAATTCGTCGAAATACCAGCTCTTGCAGCCGGCCATCCACACGGTGCCGGTCATCGAGGCCTGTAGTTCTTCGTTGTATTGCTTCGTCAGCTCAGCCTTGGGCTCGAATTCGTCGACCTCGTTGGCCATCCACATGCGAATCAGCTGCGTGATGTAGTTGATCTGGTGCTCGTTGATATTGATCAGCGAAAAATTACCAATTGGGCTGTTGGGCCCAGTTAGCATGAACATGTTCGGAAATCCTGGCACGGTCAGCGTTTTGTGCGCGAATGCGCCTGCCGACCACGATTGTTTCAAAGTGACGCCGTCGATGCCCGTCATTTCCATGGGGCGCATGAAATTGTGGGCATGAAACCCGGTCGCAATGACCAGTATGTCGAGTTCGTGCAAGCGGCCGTCGCTGGTGCGAATGCCCTTGGATTCGACACACTCGATCCCTTCGGTGACAAGTTCCGCATTGTCACGCGTAATGGCTTCGTAGAAGCCGTTGGCGATGATCAGTCGTTTGCACGCGGCCTGGTAGTCGGGGCGTAGTTTCTCGCGCAGGACTGGATCTTTAACTTTCGATTCGAGGTTGTGTTTGCACAACCATGACACAATGGACTGGGCAATCTTGTTGCCGGCGACCAGTTTTGGGAAGGTGGAGTTGAACAACGCGGTATAACGGCGGTGCACTTTTTGTCCGATGGTCGGATCTTTGCGCATGTTCTCCTTAATCTTATCGTTGTACTCGCGATCAAACAGCGGGTAGACCCACTGCGCCGTGCGCTGAAACAGTGACAGTTTTTCAACCTTGTCGGTAATGGCGGAGACAATTTGCACCGAGGTCGAACCGGTGCCGATGATGCCAACACGTTTGCCGGCATAGTCGACGCTATGATCCCATTGGGCGGTGTGCCACATGGGGCCTTCGAAGGTGTCGAGCCCTTCAATGTCGGGCCAGCGCGGATGGTGCAGTACGCCCGTGGCGCAGAGCACGATATCTGCTTTGTAGGTTTTACCGTTTTGATCGGTGAGGGTCCAGCAGCCGTCTTCGTACACCGATTCCTTGATTTCGGTATTGAACGTAATCATGTCCTCGATGCCATATTTGCGGGATACACGCTGGAAGTAATCAAAAATTTCTGGACCCATCGCAAAGCGTTTGCTGTATTCCGGGTTGCCCTCGAAGGTGTAGGTATACATATGTGCGGGGACATCGCAGGAGAGACCGGGGTAACTGTTCTCGCGCCAGGTGCCACCAACCTTGTCGGCTTTTTCCAGGACGGTGATGTCGGTACACCCGGCTTCCCTGACCTTAATGGCGGACAGGATCCCGGACATACCGGCGCCGATGATGACGACGCGCGGCTGGCGCTTAATGGGCTTATCCGTGGCGGGGTTCGGTTTGACGTTCAGTTCTGCATTCATGCGACAGGCCTCGATCTCGATTATCACCCCGGCGAAGTAACCTACCGATAGGCTGGGGCAACCGTAAAAAGTCCCCGAAATCTAGCATAAATAGCTGCTGTGATTGAAATTTTTGCAGCAGCGGCTCAATTGCTTACAGCGTTCGAGAGCATCCGGGGCGGGCCGCCTGTGTTACCCCGAGGGCGGTTGGGTTGCTAAGCTCTCGTGCCCAAATCGCGATCGCGGAGCGGGTATGAACGACCAATTGCTGACCCGCGTACAGGTCGAGATAGAAGGCCTGAACGAGTTTTTGTTGATTGGTTTTCCGGTTGTCTCGATGAATCAAAGTTTGAACAGGGCTTTAGCGTTCGCTTTAGTCCGGAGTGCCTGCTTATTCCGCCAGCCGGACTGATTCTCAATATGGGGCAGTTCACCGCCGCCATTAGGGACGACCATGACACCAATCCCGAGTTCCGGATTGCGATTCGTAATGTCACTGTGAGACGGGTTTTCGACGACAAGGTCGTCGCAACTTACGAAGAATGGCAGCGTTGTGTACGGGCCTCGAATCCGCCGGAGAATGGACGCCTGGCAACGGTGTCCTTCGAGGATCAGTGAAGTCGCTTAAAGTGGCTGAATATACACGAGGCTTGGCTGCCGGAAGACGTGCAACGTGCTGGGCCCTACGATTTTTAGTGGTGCGGAAGCTTCGTGTGCTCGCCAATACTGCGTTGAATCCCGTCGAAAAATGCTCATTTACTTGCGTGTAGACTGTGCTGTCCCAACGGGACTCGCCTGGTCTTGCCTGCGCCCACGAACCTTTTGACGCTTGCCCGTTGACTCACACGCGCTCACAGGAAATTTGCCAAAATCGTACTAGCGCTAAGGCGATTCAACTGCACTAACGGAAACAAGTAATGATTGATTTATACACAGCAGCAACCCCAAACGGCTGGAAAGCGAGCATCGTGCTCGAAGAACTTGAATTGCCTTACGAACTGCATGCGATCGATCTGCCGGGCGGTGTGCAGCATGAGGATTGGTTTCGCAAACTCAATCCTAATGGCCGCATCCCGGTTATCACTGATCACGACACGGGGATGACCATTTTCGAGTCCGGCGCATTGATGCTTTACCTCGCCGACAAGACGACGCAGCTGATCCCGCAGGATCAGACCGGTCGCTGGTGCACCATTCAATGGCTGATGTTTCAAATGGGCGGCATCGGCCCGATGCAGGGCCAGGCCGTTGTGTTCGAACGTTATTTCGATGAAGACGTGCCGGCAGCCAGAAAGCGCTACAAAAACGAAACGCGGCGACTCTACGAAGTGCTGAACACACGTCTGGCGGAAGCCGAATACCTCGCTGGCGATTACTCAATTGCCGACATCGCCAACTGGTGCTGGGTAAAAACCCACCGCTGGGCGCGCATACCGGTGGACGGTCTCGACCACCTGCAACGCTGGATTGACGCCATCGCCGAACGACCAGCCGTTCAACGCGGCATTGAGGTGCCGCCGCCCGCGGGCAGTTCGGATAAGCAGAAAGCCCTGGGCGCCGCGATCACCACCGATTGATCGCACAAATCGACTAGCTTCTGTGCATCGATGCACGGTGTTCTCCACGGTTTAGGTGCGGTGTGCTGCAAAACGTAGCGAGGAAGGCCAGCTGCAAGGAGCCACGCAGCGAGCGGCCATATCTGGCTGATAGGCGAGCACGCGACGCCGCAGATGGCCTCCGCAATAGTTTTTCAGCAGTCTGCTATACGCCGCGACGGCCGCCATCGGCACCGTCGGGATGCAAACTCCGGTGCGCACTGTCCCGTGTCATCATGCGCGCGAACCAGGCATTGATGTTTAGCAGACTGGTGTCCAACGGCTGTTCTACGCCTTCGCCGAAATCCAGCGCGCAGAACAGGATGATATCGGCGAGCGTGAGGCGTTCACCACAGATGAACGAGCGGCGGCCCATCAGGCCATCGAGCCAGCGCAGGTTTTTAGCGGTCAGATCTTTAAGACCGGCCGCTGCTTCGGGCAGGCAGTGAATGCGTCGTTTGAAAATTTCCAGACCGACTGAATAGCGAAACGCGTTGTATAGATTTTCGGTGATATTGAGCTCAATGCGCCGCTGCCACATGCGATGCTCGGCTTTCTCGAGCGGCGTTGTGCCAATCAATGCGGGGTCAGGATGCAAATCCTCGAGGTATTCGCAAATCGCTACGGTCTCGGCGATGCAATTGCCATCATCGAGCAGCAGGCCTGGCAGTTGGCCTGCGGGATTTTGTTTAGTGTATTCGTCGTCCCGGTTTTCCGCTTCCAGGATGTCAACTTCTTCGAACGGTATATCCAGCCCTTTCTCCAACAAAAACATCCTGACGATGCGGGGGTTGGGGCCCATTGAATTCAAAAGCTTCATGGCGGTGGATCTGAATCGATAAATAAAGTTGCGGCAGTATACGTGCGCGCACTGTTGATCGGTTGGCTGCGTGAGGAACGCCCCTAGCGGTCTGCAGGTTTACTTCAACGCTCCGGTTACTTCGCGTGTGCGAGCGGGTGCGACTTTAATCGTCGAATTAAGCGTCCAGGTGACGCTCCGCGCTTTCGCACATAGGTACGAGGCTACGGCCATTGTGTTCCCAGATGGGATCGTGACGTTGCCCGGAGCGATGCAGTTTCACGTTCAGGCAGGTGATGGCGGCGAGCCGGTATGCGCAGTAGGCGTGGTACCAGCCAACGTTATCGATGTTACGCCCGCTTTCTGACCGGTAAATCGCGAGCAGTTCATTGATCGGCGGCGCGCCATGCGGCTTCCAGCCGTCGGCCCAGGTGGCGCTGTCGGCGACCATGCATAGCCAGCCGACATCGATTAACTGTGGACCGATACCCGACAGCTCCCAGTCGATGATGCCGGTCAGAGTCTGGTCAACGTACAGGCAGTTGCCGGGTTGGTAGTCGCCGTGGAACAAACCGATGTCAATGGGTTCGGGGCGCGAATCAATGAGGTGCGCGCGTAAATGTTCCACCCTTCTAATCCAGTCTGCTTCCGGCGCCTGGCGGTAGACGCGTTCCCAGCGAGCAATATCCTTCTCAAGATCGATCGGCGTTTCCCAGTCGGCGAGGCTCTGTTTCCAGTCGAAGTGGTGGACGCGGGCCAGCCACACCGCACATTGCTCGTAGTAGCGGCGTGCGGTTGCCGTATCCCTGGGTAAGCCGGGGGCGGGGTCCCACACGAAAAACGTTTTGCCGGCCAGGCGCTCCATAACGATGAACGGGATCTCGAACCAGTCATTCTCGTCATAGGCCCAGGGCACATTCGGTACTGGCAGCCCCGCGTCGTACAGCGCTCGTAGCAGCGGCGCCTGACGATAGACGTCAGTGTTGCCTTTTCGGGTCACCCCTTTGGGAGGCAGTTTGATGACGTACGGTGCCGAGCCCGCGCCGGTTGCGAGTTCAAATAAAAACGTCAGCCCGGCGTGGCCGTCCGATTCGGTCAGATTTTCGATTCGGGCATTACTGCCAAACGTATCGGTGATGAAAGGCTCAAGACCTTCGCGTACTGCTGCGACTTCCATGTTCCTATCTCTGTGTTTTTAGCAGGTTGCGCGACAGCGCCCAGCGGTGAACTTCTGACGGGCCATCGTAGAGTCGGAAAGCGCGAATGTTCTTGTAGATGCGCATCACCGGGAAATCATCACTGGTGCCCATGCCGCCCAGGATCTGTAATGACCGGTCCACGACGTCACCTAGTTTTTCAGAGCAATAGACCTTGCACATGCTGGACTCGTCGCGGGCTTCCTCGCCCTGGTCGAGCAGCCAGGCTGCGTGGCGCACGGCTAGCCGGCAGTGATGCAGATCCATCATGTTGTCCGCAAGTTGAAAGCTCACACCCTGATGGCGCCCAATTGGCTTACCAAACGCAGTACGCCAGCCGGCATGTTTTACGGCGACGTCGTGGCAACGTTCTGCCGCCCCGAGCCAGCGCATGCAATGCGTCAGCCGGGCAGGGCAGAGGCGTACCTGGGCATAGCGGAAGCCCTTGCCGACCTCGCCGAGGATGCGGTCGGGCGTCACCCGCACATTTTCAAGCTCGACCTCACTATGACCGCCGGGAAACATATCGTCCAACATCTCGATTTGCCGGATTTCACGCAGGCCCTCGGCGCC
>CAXGUU010000069.1:0-12137 GCA_964012875.1 uncultured bacterium | reverse complement strand
GCGGACCGCCGCAACAACGCGGAGCAGGCCGCGTACTCGGTGGAGAAGCTGATCAAGGACGACGAGGGCGCCATCCCCGAGGACGTCAAGACCGAGGTCCAGGCCGACGTCGACGCCGGCGTAGGACGATATTTCCCGCGTCCATTCGATGCGACCATCGATCAAAGACATCGCAGAGACGCCGCCATGGAAGCTCGCGACGAAAACGGTGGTGCCGAACACCGAGGGTTCGGCGTCGACATCAACCATTCGTTCAAGATCTGACCGACCGCTCGGTATCGCCAGCGGGTTATCCCATAATGGTTTCCCCGTCAGCAGATTCAGTGCTACCAGGCGGCCGTTGTCAAAGCCGGCGAGAACGATGTCGTCGTCGATCACCGGCGGTGCGTTGCCACGAAGTGTGAGCGACGGCACGGTCCTGTCGTAGTTCCACATTTCGGACCCGGTTTCTATATTCAGCCCGAACAAATTGCCGTCGCCGGTACGGATGACCGCAACACCCTTGCCGACCTGAGGCGCCGCCAGTACTTCGCTTGATACTTTCGCAACCCAGCGCAATTTCCCGGTGAGTGCATCGCGCGCGATCACGCGAGCGTCACCGGTGCCGATCAGCACGACGCCCTCGCCGCCGCCAGGGCCGCTACTGTAGTGCACGTTCTTGTCGTTGATTTCCCAGACAACCTCACCGCTTTTCAAGTCGGTCGCGGCGAGTTGGCCGTAGCGATCGGCCACAAATAGGAATTGACCGATGCTTGCTGGCGTGAACTTGAGGTAGAGTTCCTGAGCACCCTTTCCGATGCGCTTTGACCACACCTCAGTGACCGCTAGCTTGTTCTCGAATTCCTCGTCCAAGACAGTAGGATCAATGGCGTTGCTGATGTCTTCTCTGACAAGCTTTTTGATCGTACGTCCGACCGGACCCATCGAGTTACAGGCGGTGAGGCCAACGGCAAGAATCAGAATTAGCGTTAGGTGTCTTAGTGCAGCCATCAAGATCCGGCGAGGTTGTCCAGTTTCAGTTGAATCGCACCGCGTTCGAGTCCCAGCTCCTCCGCGTGCTTGAGGGCATCGAGATACAGTTTTCGAGCTTCATCTTGATTCCCCTGGGCGGATAACACGTCGGCGCGCAGCTCCGTGAAATGTTTGCGGTCGGGTAAATCGGCAACAGCGTCCAGCTGTTCAGCCGCGCCGTCAGCATCGTTTCCCGCCAACATCAGGCGCGCGAGACGCGCACGGGCGATGAGTGAAATTTCGCTGTCTGTTGACCCCTCAACCAGACCCTGCAGCAACGCCTTGGCGCGGTCATAGTCATCCCGCTCAACGGCGAGCTTGGCCAGCAATAAAGTGCTCAGGCGCGAATAGGACGATTGGGGATCGCTGTCGATAATGGTCTGGCCGGCCTGTTCGGCATCTTCGAGACGCTGGTCGGTGATCAGTTGGAGCAATAAGTCGTAGTTTACTGAGGCGCTCTCGGCGCGGGCGGTTTCTGCCGCGTCCCAGTATCGATAGCCGGCGAGGCCGCCAATGCCTACGACCAGCCCGAATACCAGCGACCTGCCGTTCTCTTTCCACCAGCGCTTGATCTGTTCAATTTGCTCGTCTTCCGACGCATATGGCTCCACGGTGCGGATCTCCGTTGAATCTGTTCCGTAACGACCGGAAAAACCGAAGATTATAGTAGAAGCGGTCTCAAAAATAATCGTGGTAGAGCTGATGTCTGTTTTTGTGCAGTTCAAGCCGCGAGGAGCGCGGTTTAGTTCCGGTAAATGAGTGACGAGCAACACCGAAATGCGCGAAAACAGGCATCGGCCCATTGTTTTTTGGGATTGGCCCTGAAAACCCCATCTACTGTGTTGCGGCGCTTGGAAATAGAACCACTATTCCCCGCGCACCATGCGTTGTATCGGTGATCTTCAGGCCTAACTCTACCGCGATTATTTTTGAGACCGCTTCTAGATCTTATGCTGATTCGCCGTTTTCACGGCGCTGGAAATCAGGGCGTCAGGGTCAGGTCGAGAGGCGGGATTTCAGTTCGTCGGCCAGAGCATCGCGCGCCACTGCCGTCTGCGGGTCAGTGCTGCGCAAGGGTTTGATACTTACTGTGCCGTTTAGAACTTCCTCCTGGCCTACGATTAACGCGAGTTCCGCGCCACTCCTGTCGGCTTTTTTTAGTCGCGATTTCATGCTGCCGCCGCCGACGTGCAGCACAACTCGCCAGCCGCTGTTTTTGTCTCGTATGGACTCCGAAAGTTCCAGCGCATAAGCTTCCAGTTCGCCGTCGGTTGCCAGGACATAGACGTCACAAGCTGTGGCAGCGGACTGGCTTCGTTGAATATCCCGTAGCTCGAGCAATCGTTCCAGCCCCATGGCCATTCCGATGGCCGGGGTCGGTTTTCCGCCCATAAGTTCGATCAGCCCGTCATAGCGGCCACCAGCACAGACGGTGCCCTGGGCGCCAAGTTCATCGGTTACCCATTCGAATACAGTTTTGGAATAGTAGTCGAGCCCACGTACCAGTCGCGGGTTGACACTGAATTCGACGCTTGCGGCGCGCAGCGTGTCTTTGACGGCCTCGAAGTGATCGGCTGAACTGTCGTCCAGGTAGTCGCCCAGGCTTGGCGCAGCTGTGATGAGGTCAGCCATGGCCGGGTTTTTACTGTCCAGAATACGCAACGGGTTGGTATCAAGACGGCGCATACTGTCGTCATCGAGCGCGCCCTCGTGCGAGCGGAAATAATCCACCAGCGCGTGTCTGTAGGCCGAGCGGGCCTCGACTTCACCCAGCGAATTGATCTCCAATCTCAAATTGCTGAGCCCGAGTCTGTTCCATAAGCGCGCGCCAAGCAGAATCAGCTCGCTGTCGATATCGGGACCAGCCGCACCGAATGCTTCTACACCGATCTGGTGAAATTGCCTTTGACGGCCGCGTTGCGGTCGCTCGTGTCGGAACATTGGGCCCTGGTACCACATGCGCCGCGGAACTTGTTGCAGCAAATTATGTTCAAGCACTGCGCGTACGCAGCTCGCGGTACCTTCGGGTCTGAGGCTCAGTGAATCGCCGTTGCGATCTTCGAAGGTGTACATCTCTTTTTGGACGATGTCAGTCGCATCGCCAATAGAACGATGGAAAACGGCAGTCTGCTCAACGATCGGCAACCGAATTTCGCCATAGCCGTACTCGCTCAAGGTCGCGGTGATCGTCGACTCGAGATCGCGCCAGCGTGCCGAGTCAGACGGCACGATGTCGTTCATACCACGAACAGCTTTCAGACCCTTACTCACGAACTACCTCTTTGTTCTTAAATCTGTCGATTGCACTGGTAATCGGTGCAACGGCCGAGAATCATTCTGTCGCCGGCAGGCTTACGCGCGCCACACCGTCGGTACTATACGGTTCGAGATCAAAACGCTTGCCCCGGTAGTAGATCTCAACTGCCGGCGTGTTGCCGATGATGGCTTCAAAAGGTGCCAAGCCATTGACCTCTACGTCCTGCCCGGGCCGCACCAAATCGTACAGCAGTCGTTCACCCGCGGAATTGCGTATTTCGACCCAGGCATCGGCAGATGTAGAGATAAGGATATCGGCCTGGTCGGGTGCGATCTCAGGTGACAGACCCGCCGTAGGTTCATTGACGTCGGTTGTCGCTGCGCCCGCTGGAGTGAAGGTTTCGGTGACGGGTAGTCCGGATTTGTCGCCGCTCACCGGCGTTTCAAGTGTGGGCAGTATTTCATCGCGCCCGATCGCATCAAACGGGTATTCGAGCGCCGTACTCTTTGGTTCCAGAACGATGTCAGCGGGCATGCTGGCGGATTCTTCGATTGCATCATGGTTGCTTTCTATTTCGCCTCGCCACCACAGCATAATGAGTACCAGCGTAATCGTGACAACCGCGGCCGTTGTGTAGCGGATGATTGCCGTTTCGCTCGTAATCTGCCGCGGCGGGCGGCTCTCGAAGTCGGCAATAGCGGGCGCGTCACGCGATAACTGCGCATCAAGGGCGCTGATCAAAGGTTCACTCTGCACGCCGAGTTCTTTGGCAATCGAGCGGACGTATCCCCTAATGTAAGCCGGTGCAGGAAGCTGGTCGAATGCGTTTTCCTCAAGCGCACGGATAACCTGCGGCTCGAGACGCAGGCAGCGCGCGAGAGCATCGGCATTTAATTCTCGAAATTCGCGTGCATGCCGCAGCATCTCACCGAAGTTCGCCTGATCTCCGTCGCCTCCGGGCACCGTGGATCGCTCGTTGTCGTGACTGCTCACTGCGGCTTGGATTCGAGATATTGGCGCAGTTCGTCTGAGTCCGGATAGGCCTTTTTCAGCAGCAGCGCATAACTGGAAACGGTGTCGCGATCGTCGAGCAGGCGTTCGATCCGTATGCCAAGCCACAGTGATTTGGCGGTGTGCGGTGAAACCTCCTGATAGCGTTGCAGGTAACCGCGGGCCGCCAAATGTCGTTCAAGGCGCAGGCTTATGTCGGCCATTTGAATCAACGCCGGTGCGAGCCTTTCTTCTTTTTCGAGCGCGGCCCTGAAATGTGTTTCGGCGGCATCAATGCGGCCGGCGTCCATGGCGCAGGTGCCAGCGTTGCTCAGGGCCAGGCCCGGGCGTTTGTATAACGGGTTTGCGACCGCTTCCAAAAAACGCGTTTCTCCTTCTTCATAGCGGCCACGCTGGCACAGAAACTGGCCATAGTTGTTCAGCGTAGAAGAATTGTCGGCATCCATTCTCAAGGCTTTTTTGAAACTGCGCTCGGCATCATCTAAGCGTCCTAGCTGGCTGTTGAGCAGGCCCATGGCGTTGTGAGCATCAACATAGTTGGGATCAGCTGACAGTGCTTTTTCCAGCTTTTTAAGTGCAATCTCATATTCTTTATCGCGCATGTACTGAAACGCGAGCTTGGTATTTGCCGAAGCGAGTTTTTCACGATCGACCGCATGTTCAGTTTTGGCTTGACGGCTGGCACAGCCCGCGAGTCCCAGAAAAAGGATCGCGGCGAGCAGACCGGTAAGGTAATTCGACATGCAGCTATCTCCAGGTAGCCTACGTACGATTCGTTAGTGTAGCTGTCGTTCACGATGACGGCGCGCCTTGGCGTTTACCTGGCCGACCAGCTGGCCGCAGGCAGCATCGATGTCGTCGCCACGAGTTTTACGGGTTACGGTGACGATGCCGGAACGTACCAGTCTTTCCCTGAAAGCATTGATGACCGTCAGGTCCGGGCACTCGTATTCGGCGCCCTCGAACGGGTTGAACGGAATCAGGTTCACTTTGGCAGGTAATCCGTTCAACAGCCGAACCAGGTCGCGGGCCTGGGCGACACTGTCGTTGACGCCCCGCAGCATGACGTATTCGAAGGTTATTTCTCCGTGCGGATTGCTGGTCACGTAATCCTGGCAAGCGGCCAGGAGTTCGGCAATCTGATATTTGCGGTTGATCGGCACAAGGACGTCTCGAAGATCGTCGTCAGTCGCATGTAGCGAGATTGCAAGGCTGACCGGGCAGGTAGTTGCCAGCTTACGAATGCCGGGTACGACGCCTGCTGTGCTCAGGGTGACCCGCTTGCGCCCGAGGTTGTAGGCGTTGTCGTCCATCATCAGTTTCATCGCTGAAACCACATTGTTGAAATTAAGCAGGGGCTCACCCATACCCATCATGACAACATTGGTGATATAGCGACCTACTTTCGGGTTCTGACCGAGCTCGCGCGCGGCCAACCACACCTGGCCGATGATTTCTGCCACCGACAGGTTGCGATTAAAACCCTGCCGCGCGGTGGCGCAGAAGCGGCAGTCGAGCGGGCAGCCAACCTGAGACGACACACATAGCGTGCCGCGCTCACCCTCGGGTATGAAGACCGTTTCAACGCAGTTGCCATTGTCGACCCGCATCAGCCACTTGCGCGTGCCGTCGGTGGAAAGCTGTGTGGACACGATTTCAGGCGGTCGAATCTCGGTATCGCTGGAGAGACTGTCACGCAGGTTTTTACTCAGGTTCGTCATCGCATCGAAGTCGGTGACGCCCTGTTGATGAACCCACTTGATGATCTGCTGCGCGCGGAACCTGCGTTCACCCCGGGATTCAAAGAATCGGACGAGGCCCGATTCGTCGAGATTCAGCAGGTTGACTTGGGTGAGCACCTTCATATTTCAGCCGGCCGAATGAATCTCTGCTTCCTCGAAAAAGAACTGGATCTCTTCGCGCGCAGTCTCCGCGGCGTCAGACCCATGAACAGCATTTTCCGTCATGCTGATGGCGAATTCCGCTCGAATCGTACCTGCGGCAGCTTCTGCAGGGTTGGTTGCCCCCATGACGTCTCGGTTTACCTGAACTGCATTTTCACCTTCCAGTACCTGGACCATGACGGGGCCGGAACTCATGAACTCCACCAATTCACCAAAGAAGGGGCGCTGGCTATGCACGGCATAGAATTTTTCGGCCCGCGCCTGGCTTAAACACAACATTTTTGCGGCAACAATTTTCAGGCCGGCGCCTTCGAATTTGGCATAAATACCACCAATGTGATTATCACGCACCGCACTCGGTTTGATTATGGAAAGTGTGCGTTCTACGGCCATTGTATTAATTTCCCTCTAACTGATTGAAAAAATGACTAAATTCGGGGTAGCGTATATCGTGGCGACGCCGGAGTGCAGCGTCACATGACAGTTTCCGGGAAACGGGGGCTAATAAAGCCCGGTTTCGAGCCGCGCGGCCTCTGACATCATCTCGGGGTTCCAGGGCGGGTCGAAAACGAGGTCGACGATGACCTCGGCGACGTTCGGCACCAACTGAAGTTTTGCCTTTACGTCCTCGACCAGGAACGGTCCCATGCCACAGCCGGGGGCAGTGAGAGTCATGTCCACCTCTACCCGGTTGCCGTTATCCGCAGGTAGCACCTCGCAGCGATAGATGAGGCCCAGCTCAACGATGTTGATTGGAATCTCGGGGTCATAGCAGGTGCTCATCTGCTCCCACAGAAGGTCGTCGTCGACGCTGCCGTCACTGTTCGCGGCGGCGCTATCGGCTGGCAATTCGGTGACTTCCATGCCGAGCGCGTCGACATCGTTGTGTGCGACACGGGCCAGGTTACCATTGATATTGACGGTTACCGAACCGCCCAGCGCCTGCGTCACAAAGACTTCGGAGCCGGCTTTCAGCGTGATCGGGCTGCCCTCGGGGATCAGTACCGCCTCGCAATCTCGGGCAACGAGAACCGGTTCAGCGTAGTGGGGATAGTTCATTTCTTCGTTAGTCCCGGAGCATCGGCAGCACTTTTTCGATTGCGTCAAAAACGAAATCAACCTCGGCCAGGGTATTGTAGAGTGCGAACGACACTCTCGCCGTTCCGCTCAGACCAAAGCGCTGCATGACAGGCATCGCGCAATGGTGGCCGGTGCGGATAGCGACGCCCTGATGATCCAACAAGGTACCGAGGTCATGAGGGTGCACTCCGGCAACGTTAAACGATACAACTGCCGACTTGTGGCGCGCGCGGCCAATGATATCCAGCCCCTTGATGGAGTTAGCTCGTTCGGTCGCGCGCTCGAGCAGTGCGTTCTCGTGGGCGATCACGCCTTCAAAATTCAGGCTTAGAAAGTAGTCCAGAGCGGTTGCGAGGCCGAGGCCACCGGCTATGTTCGGCGTTCCGGCTTCAAATTTATACGGCAGAACGTTGTATTCGGTGTGATCAAATGTGACGACCCTTATCATGTCGCCGCCGCCTTGCCAAGGTGGCATAGCGTCCAGCAGACTGCTCTTGCCATAAAGCACGCCGATTCCGGTCGGTCCGAGGGCCTTGTGTCCGGAAAACGCATAAAAATCGCAATCCAGGGTTTGCACGTCGATGTCTGCGTGGATGCTGGCCTGAGCGCCGTCGATCAAAACAACCGCGCCGACCGAATGGGCCCGCTCGATTATATCCGCGATGGGATTAATTGTGCCGAGCGCGTTGGAGATGTGTCCACACGCGACGATGCGTGTGCGTTCAGAGAGTTGATCGGTGAACGCCTGCACGTTGACTTCGCCGAGGTCATTCATGCGTGCGACTTTCAGCCTAGCCCCGGTTGTTTCGCACAACATCTGCCACGGCACAATGTTAGAGTGGTGTTCGAGTTCACTGATAAGGATTTCGTCGCCGCTTGCTAGGCGACTGCGACCGTAGCTCTGGGCGACCAGATTGATGGCTTCAGTGGTCCCGCGGGTGAAGATAATCTCATGCTCGTGTGCAGCGTTGAGATAGTGCTGAACGGTGCGTCGCGAATTTTCATACGCCTCGCTGCCTTCTTCGCTCAAGGTGTGAACGCCGCGGTGAATATTGGCGTTCTCGCGGCTGTAGTAGGCGCTTATCCGCTCGATCACCTGCCGAGGCTTTTGTGTCGTCGCCGCGTTATCCGCATACACCAGTGGGTGCCCGTGCACTTCGCGGTCAAGGAGTGGGAAGTCCCGGCGGATTACGTCGACATCGAAGTCATCGGCCGCTGTGCGGGTATAGGGCGCTGAAGTAACCATCTCAAAATTGACGAAGGGTTTCGGAAAGGTCTTGGTGGCCGATAAAACGTTGCTCAATATGATTTCGTACGTGATCGAGGGGGATCGCTTCAATCACTTTTTCGGCAAAGGCGTAAATCAATAACGCGCGAGATTCGGCCATGCTCATACCGCGCGAGCGCAGGTAAAAGAGTGCGTCTTGGTCCAGCTCTCCGACCGTGGCGCCATGGGCGCAGCTTACGTCATCAGCATAGATTTCGAGTTCGGGTTTGGTGTCGATTTCAGCTTCTCTGGACAATAGCAGGTTGTTGCTCGCCTGCTCAGCGGTGATACGTTGTGCGTCTTGTCTCACGACGACTTTACCGTTGAACACGCCTCGGCTCTGCTCGTCGAGTATTCCGCGATAGAGTTCCCGACTGTGTGTGTCTCCGACGCAGTGTTCTATAACGGTGTGGTGATCAACATGCTGTGATCCCTCGACAGCGAATAAACCGTTCAAAGTGCACTCGGCGCCGCGCTCTGCAAGTTTGACTGCGATATCGACGCGCGTCAGGGCCCCACCGAAGACCACTGAGTCCGAATGAAAATGCGCGTCGCGGCCGACGACCGCATTAATTCGGCCAATCTGGGCACTGTCGAGCGCTTCCTCCTGAATGCGGTGATGCCAGACCTCTGCACCATCTTCCAGGTGGAGATCAGTCACGGCATTCGTAATGCCTGGATCATGTTGTGCCGAGATATACTCCTCGGTGATACGAACACGCGAATTGCGGCCAGTGAAGACCGCGAGCCGCGGTGCGCGCAATAGGCCCTCCTCATGCAAGGCGAGGAAGACGATTGACAACTCGAGGACTTCCGCAACGTCGTCGGCGATTTCGATGTATACGCCTTCAGACAACGTGGCTGCGTTGAGTTGAGAAAAAACGGCATCGTCGTTCTGCGTGGCGTTTTTAACAGCGCGTTGCTGAGTTTCGGATAAATCCGCGAACCGGGTAATGGTGAGGTTGCGGTCAGCCGGAAGGTCGGAAGTCTGTTCACTCAGAACGCCATTTACAAACACTAGCCGTCTCGGCGTGACCAGCGGTGGTAACAAGTCTCTGATGCGGGTCAGGTCAGCGCGAGGTAGATCGTCGGCGACGGTGGCGCGCACAGATTTTTTCGAGAGAGCGTCAAGACTCGTGTACTTCCAATCTTCAGTTTTCAGCGTTGGTAAACCGGTGCTACGGGCAGATTCCGCAGCCTCTAGGCGCCAGCCTTTCAGCCACGCCTGTTCCTCACCGGCGGCGCGTTCGCTGGCATTTAGCAAGGGCTCAAGGTCCATCAGGCGGCGGCCTCTTCCAGCACCCAGTCGTAGCCCCGAGCTTCGAGTTCAAGAGCAAGGTTCTTGTCACCGCTTTTGATGATTGTGCCGCCGGCCAGCACGTGAACATGGTCGGGGACGATGTAATCGAGCAGGCGCTGGTAGTGTGTCACCACAATGAACGAGCGTGCCTCATTGCGTAGCGCATTGACGCCATCGGCGACCGCTTTCAGGGCATCGATGTCGAGTCCAGAGTCTGTTTCGTCGAGGATTGCGAGTTTCGGTTCGAGGACGCTCATCTGAAACACCTCGTTGCGCTTCTTTTCGCCACCCGAGAAGCCGGCGTTGACAGGTCGGTTCAATAAACCTTCATTGAGGCCAATGTCCTTGACGCGGGTTTTGACCAGCTTCAAAAATGCGGCGGCACTTAAGGGTTCTTCACCGCGATAGGCACGAATGCCATTGAGTGCGGCTTTCAGCATGTAAACGTTGTTTACGCCAGCGATCTCTACTGGGTATTGAAACGCGAGGAAGACACCTTCACCTGCCCGTTCTTCGGGTTCGAGATCGAGCAACGGTTTGCCGTTGAATTCAATCGAGCCGGCGGTGACTTCATAGCCTTCGCGCCCGGCGAGAACGTGTGACAGCGTGCTTTTGCCGGAGCCGTTAGGTCCCATCACGGCGTGGGTTTCGCCCGGATTTACATCGAGGTTGATCCCCTTGAGGATTTCCGTACCGGCGGCGGCGACGTGCAGATTCCTGATTTTCAGCATTGTTATATCTGTTCCTGTGCCATGAAGGCGGCCATCATCCGACCGCGCCCTCGAGGCTGATGCCGAGAAGCTTTTGCGCTTCGACGGCGAATTCCATTGGCAGTTCTTTGAATACTTCCTTACAGAAGCCGTTGACGATCATGTTGACCGCGTCTTCAGTGTCAATGCCTCGACTGCGCAGATAAAACAACTGGTCATCGCTGATTTTCGAAGTCGAAGCTTCGTGCTCGACCTGGGCAGTGGGATTCTTGCATTCGATGTAGGGAAAGGTATGGGCTCCGCTGCGTGCGCCGATTAACAGTGAATCGCATTGGGTGTAGTTCCGAGCGCCTTCAGCGCTGCCACCGATGCGCACCAGTCCGCGATATGCATTCTGGCTGCGACCGGCGGAAATGCCTTTGGAGATGATCGTTGACCGCGTATTACGGCCGAGGTGAATCATTTTTGTGCCAGTGTCGGCCTGCTGGAGGTTATTGGTCAGAGCGACTGAATAAAATTCTCCGACCGAGTCCTCTCCTTTGAGCAGGCAACTCGGGTACTTCCAGGTAATTGCCGAGCCCGTTTCGACCTGGGTCCAGGAGATCTTGGAGCGGGCGCCGCGACAATCTCCGCGCTTGGTAACAAAGTTGTAAATGCCACCAACGCCGTCTTCATCACCTGGATACCAGTTTTGAACGGTGGAATACTTGATTTCGGCATCTTCGAGCGCAACCAGTTCAACGACCGCCGCGTGCAGCTGGTTTTCGTCCCGCATCGGCGCCGTGCAGCCCTCCAGGTAGCTGACGTAACTGCCTTCGTCCGCAATCACCAGTGTGCGCTCGAATTGCCCGGTATTCATCGCGTTGATCCGAAAGTAGGTCGATAGCTCCATCGGGCAGCGAGTGTTCTTGGGGATGTAGACAAACGAGCCGTCGGAAAAAACGGCAGAGTTGAGCGCCGCGTAAAAATTGTCTGTCGTTGGAACGACCGTACCTAAGTATTTTTTGATCAGGTCCGGGTGTTCTTTTACAGCTTCAGAAAAAGAGCAAAAAATTACCCCTGCTTCGGCCAGCTTGTCGCGGAACGTCGTGTGGACCGAAACGCTGTCAAACACGGCATCGACGGCAACGCCGGCCAGCATTTTTTGCTCTTCGAGTGGGATGCCGAGCTTTTCATAGGTTTCAAGGAGCTTGGGATCGACCTCGTCGAGACTTTGTGGTCTGTCTTTGTCCGATTTCGGGGCCGCATAGTACGAGATGGCCTGAAAGTCGATAGGTGAATAGTCGACATGTGCCCAATTCGGTTCCCGCATCGACAAAAAACGCTGGTAAGCCTTCAATCGCCATTCAAGCATCCACTCAGGCTCTTCCTTCTTGGAAGAAATGAGCCGGATGATGTCTTCGTTTAATCCGGGCGGCGCGGTGTCCTGTTCGATATCTGTAATGAAGCCTGCGTCATACTTTTTATCGACAAACGCATCGACATCCTGGGCTTTGGCTGACATTAGAATTCTCTGGTTCGCCGATTTATAAACTGAAGCTTTCGCCGCACCCGCATGTCTGGGCGACGTTGGGATTGTCGAATTTGAATCCTTCGT
>CAXGUU010000068.1:0-12174 GCA_964012875.1 uncultured bacterium | reverse complement strand
CGGGGCCTCCTGGCATTCGGGCATGTCTACGCGGCCTGGTTGTTTTCACAGGATTTCTTTCGCGAGCGTCTCTATGAACAACTGGGTCTTGCCTCCCGCGAAGATGTTGTCCGCTTTACCCAAAACTACTTCCTGAGCAACGACGCCAACGACCTGATCGCGATGGCGAATACCTGGATGGCTGCTGATATCAGCGCGAACCCGGTTTTTGAAGGCCATTTCGACAAAGCGCTTAAAGCCATTACCTGCCGCGCCATCGTCATGCCGGGTGATACCGATCTTTATTTCAGGGTTCCGGACAATGAGCGCGAGGTGCGCCCGATGCCAAACGCCGAGCTGCGCCCGATCAACTCCCAATGGGGCCACGGTGCCGGTTTTGGCATTGACCCGGCCGACAACGCGTTCATAGATGATGCCATCCGCGAGTTGCTGGGCGACTAGAGGCAAAGGTTCTTGTTCAGCTCAGCGCGCGGAGCATTGAGAGAGGGTCGATTTAGTAAGCCGCTTTGGCGAATCGCGATCTTCGCAGCATGTTTGCTAAGTGCGGCATCGGCGTCGGCGTTTGAAGCCATCGAGTGGGGTTCACTGACGGTGGAGCCGATGCTCACCGCGAGGCTCGGTCTGCAGTACGGCGACAACATCAACTACGGTCTCGGCGCGCTGGACGATATCGGCGAGACCGAGCGCTCGACGCTTTACCTCTCGTTCAAGCCCGAATTTCACACACGGTTTGCTAGCGAACGCGGTGAATTCTACGGCGGGTTTTCTTTCGTCGCGGCGACGACCACGCTCGACGGCGAGTTGTCCGGTCAGGTCGCACGCAGCGGCGATCAGGCATTCGACACTGATCATGCCTACGTGGGCTGGCGCAACGATGTCGTCGACATCTCGTTTGGTGGCCAGGAATTTGCCGTTGGCGATGGCCTGGTCATCGGCGACGGTAACTTCAACCAGGGCGGCGAAAACGGTCAGTACTGGACCGGTTCCTTTCTGGCATGGCGCAATTCGGCCATTCTCAAACTCAACCTGCAGCCTGTTCGAGGTGCGGCGTTCTGGCTGCGCAGCGACGACGACCTCGGCGACGCACGCGTCGCCGGCATGCACATTGAAACCAATGAGTGGCAGTACGGAACTCTGGGTCTGATGTATTTTGAAATTTTCCAGGGACATGCCTTTAATTTTGAAGGCATGAATGTATGGAACATCCGCGCCAACCACCTCAAAATCCCGGGGATTGAACAATTGGCGCTGTTCGGCGAGTGGGTGCGCGAAATTGGCGAAGACAAGCGCGGCGGTGGCCGCGACAACGATGCTGTCGGCTGGTATGCAGAGGCTAAATATACCTTCGCCACCGTGCCGTGGCAGCCACGTATCAGCTATCGTTACGCGCGCTTCTCCGGCGACGAACTGGACACACCCGAATACGAGGAGTATCGCGGATTGTTCTTCACCATCTTCAAGCGGGACTGGGATACGTGGTACCAGGGCGAAGTCGCAGGTGAGTATCACCTGTTTAATCAAAACCAGATCACACAGATGTTCAAGCTCAAGGCTTTTCCCCACCCTCGATGGGCCCTGACCTTTTACTACTACCATCACAAACTGGAAGAACCACATTATTTTGGCACACCCGTGAGCGACGAGAACTGGGCCGACGAACTCAATTTCGGCGTAGAGCACTTTATCGACACACGCTTTTACGGTTACGCTGGCATCGCCTGGTCAATGCCAAATCGGGCCGCTGAAGAAGTTTTCGGCAACGAGAACTTTGCCGTGATTCAGACTTTCCTCTCCTGTACTTTTTAGGGAGCATGCGGATGACCACACCTTCCTCCCATAGCAACACCAATGCGTCGAACGCGTACGCCGATGGCTGCGCCTGGATCGAAGGACAGTACCTGCCGATTGGCGAGGCACGCATTCCAATCAACGACACGGGCTTTACCCGCTCTGACTGCACCTACGACGTGGTGTCGGTATGGAACGGCCGTTTTTTTCGCCTCGACGACCACCTGGAACGCTTCGCCAAGGCCTGCGATAAAGGCCGCTTTGCACCGCCGCTAAAGCGTCCGGAGATACGGGTCGTGCTCATGGACTGCGTCAGACACGCTAGCTTGCGCGATGCCTACGTAGAAATGATTGTCACGCGCGGCGTCCCCCCGGCTGGAGAACGAAACCCCAAAAATTTCCAGAACCGCTTTTACGCCTTTGCAATTCCTTATGTTTGGGTCGCCACACCCGAACAACAGACCGAGGGCCTCGATCTTGTTGTTGCCCGTCAGTCACGCCGTATCGCGCCGACATCGGTCGACCCAACCATGAAGAATTTCCATTGGGGCGATTTCAACCGCGCCTTGTTTGAAGCCAACGATCGGGCGGCGCAGCACGTCGTACTGGTGAACGATGAGGGCGCGATTACCGAAGGGCCCGGTTTCAATGTATTCGCACTGAAAGATGGCGTACTGCACACGCCGGCCAGTGGCGTATTACTGGGTATTACGCGCAAAACCGTCATTCAACTCGCCGAACAGCAGGGCACCGAAGTCCGCATTACTGATTTTGACGAATCCGTCCTGCTGGACGCCGACGAGATTTTCCTCACCAGTACCGCGGGGGGCGTCATGCCCGTGACTCATATTGAAAAACAGCCGCTCGGCGACGGCAGACCGGGCCCGTTCGCAACCGCGATTCGAAAGGCTTACTGGGACGCTCATGCGTTCGATGAGTGGTCAACGGCGGTCGATTACCCGGATAATGGCATCTGATTTCCATCGCCTGCGTTCACGCACGCAGACCTGACGAGCACCAAACGAGCTATGAGCGAGCCCATTCGCATTGAACCGGTCGCCGAAACGAATCCGGTGGCACTACCCGAAAGTCTCGGGTTCGGCCGGATATTCACTGACCGCATGTTCTCTCAGCGCTACCACGCCGACCGCGGCTGGTATGACACAACCATCGGGGCCTACCAGCCAATCACGCTGGACCCGGCGACCACCGCGTATCACAACGGCCAGATGATCTTTGATGGCACCAAGGCCTATCGTCGCGCAGATGGTGACATCAACCTGTTTCGGCCGGAACTGAACGCCGAGCGCTTCAACCTGTCTGCCGAACGCATGGGCATGCCCACTGTTGATGCCGAAAGCCATGTACAGGCCATGGAGCGATTGGTCCAGCTAGAACATCGATGGGTACCGGATCGACCCGGTACCGCGCTTTACATCCGCCCTGTCATGATTGCCATCGAAAAGACACTGGAAGTCAGGGCCAGCAGAGAATACCTGCACTACATCATCGTGACGCCCGTCGCACCCTACTTCGCCGAGGGTTTCGCCCCGGTCTCTGTCTATGTTTCGGACGATTTCGTACGCGCCGTCCGTGGCGGCACCGGCGAGGCGAAAACGCCAGGAAATTACGCGGGGTCGATCGCGGCCACCGAGATCGCCATCAAGAAAGGCTATCAACAGGTATTGTGGCTGGACGGCGTTGAGCGCAAATACGTCGATGAAGTCGGCGCGATGAACATTGCCTTCGTCTTCGATAACAAACACATCGTTACACCTGAATTATCCGGTGCAATACTCCGCGGCATTACCCGGCGATCCCTGCTGAGCCTGGCACCTGATCTGGGTTATACCGTCGAAGAACGTCGCATCGCCATGGATGAAGTTCTCGCGGGGCTCGCCAGCGGCGCCATCACCGAGATCTTCGGCATGGGAACCGGTGCAGTCATTGCCCCTGTCGGCCGCATGCAGGTTAATGGCAAGGAACTGGTGATTCGAGATGGCACGCCGGGACCGGTTGCAACGCGGCTTTATTCAGAGTTGACCGCACTGCAGTACGGCGAGCGCGACGACCCTTATCACTGGACCCACCACATCGAAATCCCCGAACGCATTCATAGCGCCGGATAGCTCTGGCGCCGCAATAGGAGAGTTGACTTGGCTACCGTATCGCTGATCGAGTACGAGGATGCAAACGACGATGTGCGCGCAGTCTACGACGACATTCGGGCGAGCCGCGGAACCGACTACATCAACAATTTCTGGAAAGCCCTTGCGCACAACCCCGAACAGTTACACCGGACATGGGAGACGATTAAAGTCGTCATGGCCGACGGCGCACTCGACCCACTGACCAAGGAGCTGATCTATATCGCTGTATCAGTGGCTAACTCCTGTGAGTACTGCATCCATTCGCACACCGCCGCGGCCCGCGCGAAAGGCATGACCGACGCCCAGCATGCCGAACTCCTGGCCGTTATCGGGCTGGCGCACCAGACGAACGGGCTGGTCAACACGCTGCAGGTCGAAGTCGACGACGTTTTCAAAGCCGGGTAGATCCGTGCCATCGGAACATCCGTGGCGAGCGAGGCTCGAAGGCATGCGCGCGCAGCTGCTCGCAGATCTCGAAGCCGCGAGCGCCGCCTCAGCACCCGTGGAACTCGATCAAACGCGTGTGGGCCGCGTCAGCCGCATGGATGCCTTGCAGCAGCAGGCGATGTCGCAGGCGGCTGACCGGCGACGACAGCTGGAAGTCAGGCAAATCGATGCCGCCTTAGCCAGAATCGATGCGGACACCTTCGGGCTATGCGCGCAGTGCGAAGAAAAAATAGACACACAGCGACTGGATTTTGCACCCGCGAATCCGCTGTGTCTTAACTGCGCCGAAGCACGCCAGTAGGCACACACCGCTTGTCTGCCGGCGGCAGCTTCTGACATCACGAGTGCCCCGGATGCCGGCAGCGAAGGCTACCAGCCCACGGCCGCGCCACCGGCGCGGCTCGGTGATGAACATCAGCGCGAAACCGCTGCTATGGCACATGCCGAAGATACCACCCCGGTAGAAGCGGTTGCCTCGCCCCCTGATCTGTGAGTGCGGCCGCACCACCACGGGCTTGATCTGTGCCTCACGGTGAACCCCGTGCGAGTTCTACAAACCGCCATGCCGAATCGCGAACGGGCACGCCGCGCTTTCAAACCATCGATGGAGAAAGCCGCGGTCGTCGTCGCCACATCTTTGCGAGCGGTACCCACGTTACAACATCCATCCCGAAGACACGAAAAACCCGCCAGAAGGGATCCATCGCGCCGCTCAAGCCGGTATATTGTCCGGCCGAGCGCAAGTTGCGCCGCCTGGCGCTCATCTCGCCCTTATTAGGAGATCACCATGTCCGAGAATTCAGCCACAGCCGGGTTCGTCATGAACCAGACCATGATGCGCATCCGCGACCCGGAGGTTTCCGTCAAGTTCTACAGCGATGTACTGGGCATGACCCAGCTTGGCCGCTTCGACTTTGAGAGCATGCAATTCTCGCTTTATTTCATGGGCTATCTGGCGCCGGGCGAAACCATGCCCGAAGGGGAGCGCGAACGCGCCGAATGGTTGTTCGCCCGCCCCGCACTGGTGGAGCTGACACACAACTGGGGCACAGAATCGGACGCCGATTTCAAGGGCTACCACGACGGTAATGCCGAACCCCAGGGTTTCGGTCACATCGGCCTGTCAGTACCTGACGTCTACGCGGCCTGCGAGCGGTTCGAAGAACTCGGCATCGAGTTCGTCAAGCGCCCTGACGACGGCAAAATGAAAGGGATAGCCTTCATAAAGGACCCCGACGGCTACTGGATCGAGATTCTGAGCCCTAAAGGCATCAGCGACATCGTCGTCAGCGACTGAGGCCCCATCGCCGCGGTGGACGCCGCCGCGTAATGTAATCGTTGGAGGGCCCCGCTCTGCGCCGCAGCGATGGAATCAGGCATTGCGAATGGTAAGGCCTCCGTCAACGGCGAGGTGCGTCCCGGTCATGTACTGCGAGGCAGGTAGTACGAAATTCAAGGTCCCGTGGGCCACTTCTTCTGGTTCAGCGTAACGGCGCAGGGCCACCCGACGTCGTGCAAACTCCTGCTTGTGCTCGTCGGGAATGTCGGCGGTCATCCCGGTATTGATGGGCCCCGGGCAGATACAGTTGACGGTGATACCGCGCGCGCCGAATTCGACGGCGAGCGAACGGGTTAACCCGATGACGCCCGTCTTGGCCGCTGTATACGGGCTTACCCCTTTGGTTGCGCCCAGGCCTTCTGTAGATGCGATATTGACGATGCGTCCGCCCCCGCTCGCTTCGAGATGCGGCAGACATTCCCTGATCAACATCACCTGAGCGGTTAATAAAACATCAATCGTTCGGTGCCAGCCGGCCTCGTAGTCGTCGCCGTCAATGCTGCCTTCGACCACGATGCCGGCGTTGTTCACCAGGATATCGAGTGCGTTCCATTCGGCGACTATTTCCCGGACTACATCGCGGCGATTATCGGCATCGCTGACATCGAGCACCCAACCGCGTGCGCTGCCACCCGCATCCTGAATTTCCTTGACGACGACATTAACCTTATCCGGGTCGAGGTCGGTGACCGCAACGTACGCGCCCTCGTCGGCAAACAGATGTGCCGTCGCACGCCCCATGCCACTTGCCGCTCCGGTTACGAGTGCTACTTTACCCGCGATGCTGCGCGATAATTTACTTAGTCGTGCCACGCTACTCTCCTCAGACAATTAAATTTTGATAGTTCGATTAAATAGGCCGCCACACCAACAGACGATTATTCGCCGGCATCCCGTGATCTTCCGATAATTCGAGGTTGAAGTCGCCGGCACAGTCTTTTAACGCGTCAATATCCCGAATCGCGTAACGCGGGTCCTGTAGCTTCAGCCACTCGTCGAGGCGCCGATTGCCTTCACTGATATAACGCCCGCCGTAGTTAAACGGCCCGTACAGCGCGAAACATCCGGTGTCTTCAAGGTGTCGTCGTACGCCAGCAAAAAAGCTCACAACTGCGGACCAGGCCATGTAGTGGACGGTGTTAGCGGAATAGATGGCATCAACCGGTGACGACACCCACTGCTCCTCGCTGACATCAAGCGCCCGCGCTGGCGGAAGATTGGCGAGTCCGGCATCAGAAATCCAGCAGTTAATGCCGCCGACGTAATCCCCCAGATCAGTCGCCTGCCATCGAAGATGCGGCATAGCCCCCGCGAAATGCGTGGCATGCTGCCCGGTGCTGGCACCAATTTCCAGCACCTCGGAACAACGTGCAAACAACCCGGACAGTACGTCGAGAATCGGCGCCTTGTTGTTATCGGCCGCGGCGATGAAGGGTTTTGCCGGCATGTTACCTAGGGAAGCTTTGTACGTGCGCCTTGCGCCTTGTCTTCGCGCATTTGGCACAAGTGCTATCCGACCCAGACTTATTCAGCGCTTCCCTAAGATCGCGCAGGAACCGGCTGGGGTTGTCGTTTATATACGGATCGCCCACGACGATATGGTATCGTCGCCGCCCGCTTGATTGATAGACCGGTCACCAGTTCATCGTTCCATGAATCCGGAACCACAAGATTCGCCCAGCCGCAGCCGCCATCTGCAGTCTCTTTCAGGTCTGCTGCCCTATCTGCGTCCCTATAGATTCCGCATCGCGGCTGCCATCATATCGCTTGTCGCTGCAGCGGCCGCCCTGCTCGCGATGCCGGTCGCCATCGGGCATGTTATCGATGCCGGCCTGTCTTCTGAGCAGGATGTCATCAATCGGAATTTCATCGCCTTATTTGCGTTTGCCGCGCTGGCTGCGGCATTCGCCGCGCTCAGGTTTTATCTGGTCTCCTGGGTCGGTGAACGGGTAGTCGCTGACTTACGCAAGGCGGTATTCCAGCACGTCTTACAACTGTCGCCGAACTTTTTTGAAGTCACCAGAAGTGGAGAGATTCTGTCACGCCTGACCACAGACACTACACTCATACAGACCGTTGTCGGCAGCTCGCTGTCAATTGCCCTTCGTTCCAGCCTCACCCTGGTCGGTGCGATGACGATGCTGGTCGTCACGAGTCCCCGCCTGGCAATGATGATCGGCCTGCTGATCCCGCTGGTCGTGGTGCCAATCATTCTCATCGGCCGGCGTGTCCGCCGCCTGTCACGCGCCAGCCAGGACCGGATCGCTGACACCTCGGCGCTAGCGGGCGAAGTACTGAATGCGATCTCAATCGTGCAGGCATTTACGCTTGAGCGACTGCATAGCGAACGTTACAACGATGCTGTCACGCGTTCTTTTAATGCCGCCAAACTCCGGATCCGGCACCGCGCACTGTTGACTGCCTACGCGATGATCACGATTTTCGGCGGCCTCATCGCCGTCGTATGGATTGGCGCACAGGATGTCGCCAGTGGCCACATGAGCGGCGGCGATTTGGGTCAGTTCCTACTCTATGCCGTGTTTGTCGGTGGTTCCACCGCCGGCCTTTCCGAGATCTGGGGCGCGCTACAGCAGGCTGCAGGCGCAACCGAGCGACTCGTCGAGTTGCTTGCGGCCACCCCGGTAGAAGAGCCACCCGCTGCGCCCCGGTCGCTACCGACGGAACGCCGAGGCGCTGTGGTTTTCGATCATATCGATTTCAACTACCCATCTCGCCCGACGCAAAAAGCGCTCTCGGACTTCAGCCTGCGCCTGGAACCCGGCGAGACAGTGGCCCTGGTAGGGCCATCGGGCGCCGGTAAGACGACCGTTCTGCAACTCGCCCTCGCATTTTATCGACCACAATCCGGCAGCATCACCTTTGATGGCGTTGATACTGCGGACGTTCTGCCACAGGATGTGCGTAAAGCGATCGCCATCGTACCGCAGGAGACGGTGTTGTTCGCCGATACGATTCGCGAAAACATTCGTTACGGTCGGCCCGACGCAGATGATCAGGCGGTCTATGCCGCCGCACGCGCAGCGGCGGCCGACAACTTCATTCGGGCACTGCCGGAAGGCTACGATACTGAACTCGGTGAACGCGGCATGCGGCTTTCAGGCGGCCAGCAACAGCGTATCGCTATCGCCAGAGCCGTGCTGAAGCAGCCGACGCTGCTGTTGCTAGACGAGGCCACCAGTGCGCTGGATTCTGAATCCGAGCGGCTGGTCCAGGCGGCGCTCGCCAAACTGTCGGAATCCTGCACCACTCTGGTGATTGCCCATCGCCTGTCGACGGTGCGCGACGCTGACCGCATCATCGTGATGGAACAGGGACGGATTGTCGCCGCGGGAACGCACGATGAGCTGATGGCTACCGACGGTCTTTACGCCAAGCTGGCAGCAGTCCAGTTTCGGCACCTCGAGAATAACCGGGCAGACGCGCTGGAAGCCCTGGCCTGAGTCGTGAGTACGCCCGTTTCCGAACGCAGCTTTCCAGGTTGCAACGCCTTCCAGCTGGGACTCTTTTCGTTTAATACCTACGGCGGCCTGACGAACACACTAGCACCCGAACGTTGGCAGGCGACATGGCCCAATATGCAGGCGCTGGCCACGGCGGCCGAAACCTCCGGCCTGGAATTCTTGCTCCCGCTTGCCGGCTGGACGGGTCATGCCGGAGATGCTGAAACCGACGGACACTTCCATGAAACCATGGCCTGGGCTGCGGGTCTGCTGGCAGCTACTTCGCGGATTCATGTCTTCGCCACCATTCACGTGCCGTTCCTCAATCCCGTTTTTGCGGCCAAGCAAGCGATGACCTGCGACCATATCGGCGGCGGACGCCTCGGTCTCAATCTCGTTGCCGGCTACAACATTGCCGAGTTCGACATGCATGGCGTGCCCTATCACGACCACGACGAGCGCTACGACTATTTGAAGGAATGGCTCAGCCTGGTGAGACGGATGTGGACGGACCGTGAACCATTTGACCACGAAGGCCGCTGGTTCAAACTGAAACAGGTCATCAGCGAACCGAAGCCGGTCGGATCGGCGTTGCCACTTGTGGTCAGTGCCGGGTCTTCACCCACCGGCCGAAAATTCGCACTCAACGATGCCGATGCGCTGTTCATGGTCGTCACCGACCCCACGACCATCGCTGATGAAATCCAGTCGATCCGGGCGCAAATGGGACCGAGACAGATCAAAATTTTCTGCAGCGGACACGTGATTTGCCGACCAATGAAGTCCGAAACACAAGCCTACTATGACCACCTAATCCATAAGCACGGCGATTGGGCGGCGGGCGAATACATGCGCAAATCGTACGAAGAAATAAAGTCGGTACCACTGGAGGTTCTAAAGGCCCCTGAATTTCTCGCCCGCCTGATGAGTGGTCACGGAACCTTGCCGGTGATCGGCGATCCGGACACCGTGTGCGACCTGTTCTGCCATCTCAAGGACGCCGGGGTCGACGGCATGGCCATGGCGCTGCCGAACTACCTGGAAGATTTTTCAGTCTTTCGCGAACACGTGATGCCGCGTCTGGTCGAAGCTGGACTCAGACAACCCCACCTGCAGCAATCAACGGTGGCATCGGACAGTCGAGCTTAAGCGCTATCACCTGCAACACCTCGCCTTCCCCGGATGCAACCCTGCCATCGTGCACCACGCAGGCGGCACAGGCACGAATAAAATCATGCTTGAGAATGGGTGAGAGCCCCGCCAGTTCCGTCAGTGCGCCGACCAGTTGTTCCGTGTCGATCTTTGCTGACGACACCTTAGACAGGGCCGGCAAACCCAGGGTGTCGGCCGCGGCGTCAAAAGCTGCCTCCGCGGCCGATGCGTTTTCCGTCCCGGCGTCGGCAAGTACGCTCAGCACGCTTGCTACCGCTGGCTCCGCTGCTGACATCATCGTCATTGTGACCGGCGGCGGCCTGGCGGCATCAATGCGCAGTTGATCGACCAGAATCGTGTGCACGCAGAATTCATACATCGAGAACTCGCCATCAGCGCCGATGATTTGCCTGACCAGAGCGAGGACCCGCGGTTTCTCTTCACGTGACAAGGACTTCAGCGTACGCATCAGGACATTCAATAGCGCAAACCGGCCATGGTCCGGGAGCCGGGTGACCGCTGCAATGCTGGCTTCCAATCCATCCGCAAGGACTGCACTGTGGCGCTGCACAAGTTCGTCAATGCGCCCACGCGCTGCCTGAGGGGACGCGTGCGTCAGCATCGCCACCAGCGCCCGCTGCGCGCCATTAGCAGTGTGCACGTCAGCGAAGTCGCGCTCAATCGCGTGCTCAAGTATGCCGGCGAGTGCCAGCTGCGCAGCATTGACCGTGCCGACCGAGTCGGCAACTGCCGCAGCGACGCCGGCCGGCGTGGGCGCCGCCGCTGCACCGGCGAACCCTGCTGCACCGGCAGTCGCAATACCGGCTGTCGGATCATCACCCGCCTGCTCAGCTGCCAGAGACTCCGCCTTCAGTTCGGCATGGGGGTCGATTGCCCTCACCCGGTCTTCGAGTGGCGGATGGGTAACCATCAGTCCGGCAAAAAAGTAGCTGACCGATTCGCCAAAACAAAAATGGCTTAAGTCCTCGGAGTGCGAGTTGTTCAGTGCCGAACCTTCGACGTGTTGCTGAATTCGCATTAAGGCACCGGCGATGCCGTCCGGATTACGTGTGAACTGCACGGCTGAGGCATCAGCGAGGAATTCCCGCTGCCTCGAAATCGCCGCCTTAATGAGCGCACCGAAAAAAAGACCAACGTAACCAATCACCAGCACCGCCACACCCGCTGCCATCAACTGGCCGGAGTTTTTGTTGCGGCCGTGTGAACCGGAACGCAGCATGAAGCGTCCAATCTGTCCAATGACCAGAATGCCAGCGAGCACGCCCATGAGCCGGATATTGATACTCATGTCATTGTTGAAAATGTGACTGTATTCGTGCGCCACCACACCTTGCAGTTCGTCGCGGGTGAAATGATCAAGCGCACCACGGGTGACCACCATGACGGTTTCAGACGGGCGGGTACCGGCGACAAAGGCGTTGATGCCGGGCTCGTCTTCGAGCACGTACAACGCCGGCACCGGCGTTCCCGATGCGATCGACATCTCCTCGACTACATTAATGAGCTGACGCTCTTTGATGTCTCTGGTATCGAAATCCAGCTCGCGCGCGCCGACCATGGCCGCCAGGGCCTGACCACCGCCGCTCAGTCGCAGCAGGGTGGCGATGGAACCGCCCGCAATCAGGATGACCACACCGACGCTTACCAATTGCCAATAAGGCTGGTTCAACCAGTCAGCGAGCGGCAGCGGCTCACCAGCCGCGCCGGTGGCCGCAAAATAGACGACTACGTTCAGCGCCAGCGCGATCATCAGCACTGCCAGCACAAAATAGCCAACCAGCAGTCCGGTCCGTTGTCGGGCGCGAGCCTGGTGATC
>CAXGUU010000067.1:0-12254 GCA_964012875.1 uncultured bacterium | reverse complement strand
TGAGACCTCCTGTTCACATCTTTGAATGGTCACGAACCCCGAACGGTTGGGGCAAAAGTCGAAATCGGGGCTGAGTGTTCATATGCCACCAATCTATATCGCGCCGATGCGCTGACCTATCTCGGCATACTTATCGAGCCAGCGTAACACAGTCTCTTTATCCTCTGTGGGACACCGCGGAATAGCCCGTTCGATGCACCCCATGTCGGCGTAGGCCTTCAGGGTTTCCTCGGGTGTTTCGAACACGTCGAACATCGAAATCGGCACGGAATTTGGCGCACGACCCTCGGCTTCCAGCCGCTGGTTGAGGTCCTCAACATCAGCCATGAGGTCCTCGTGCATAAGGCCGATGGGAATCCAGCCATCGCCGTACTCAGCGACCCTTTGACGGCCCCACTTTGAGCCAAAAGTACCCAGAATAACGGGGGGATGCGGTTGCTGGACCGGCTTCGGATAAGACCAGATGCGATCGAAATTGACCCAGTCGCCGTGAAAGCTCGCTTCCTCTTCGGTCCAGATGGCCTTCATTGCCTTCACGCGCTCCTCTAACACCTTCCAGCGCTTCTCGTAGGGCGTGCCGTGGTTCTCCATTTCTTCCTTGTTCCAGCCTGCGCCGACCCCAAACAGGAAGCGGCCATTGGAAATTTGATCGACGGTCGCCACCGTCTTCGCCAGTGCGATGGGATCGTGCTGAATCACCAAACAGATGCCCGTGCCGATTTTGATGGTGCTGGTCACCGCTGCCGCCGCGGCAGCGGTCGCGAACGGATCGGACATGTGCACATATTCTTTCGGCAGCTCACCGCCCGCCGGCCACTCCGTCTCTCGGCTGGCCGGAATATGGGTGTGTTCGGGGAACCAGACCGAATCGAAACCCCGCTCCTCACACGCGATCGCGAGTTCGTCCGCGCGAATCGAGTACTCGGTATTAAAACTAAAAACACCCAATTTCATCAGTCATCCTCCAATACATTCATTCCATTTGAAGAATACGGGATGTTGCCGCGTATACGTTCGTCGCTCAAGCTTGGCGGCCAGATTCAAACATGGAGCTCACCATGCGCCTACCCACCCTGTCACTGAACGAACTTAATCCCGAGCAACGCAAAGTCGCCGACCTGATTCTTTCAAGCCCGCGCAAAATCCCCATCGACAAGCAAGGCCTGATCGGACCATTCGGCGTCTGGGCACGGGCGCCGCAGGTCGGTTTGGAGACCCAGGCACTGGGCGCCAAGGTGCGCTTCTCAACCGAACTTGCAGAAAACGTCAAGGAAGTCGCCATCTGCACCGTCGGTCAGTTCCATCGTTCCAAATTCGAGTTTGCAGCGCACCGAAAACTCGCAGTTGCTGCCGGAGTCGACGACCGCAAGCTGGAACGACTACGTTGCAGTGACGACCCCGGCTTCGATGGTGATGAAAATATCGCCTGGCGCGTGGCCCGCGGACTCTTAACCGATCACCGTTTACCAGACGCGCTCTACGGCGAAGCGCTCGCCGCCCTTGGTGAAACACCGCTGATCGAACTGGTGGTGACCATTGGCTATTACTGCCTTGTCTCGCACACCTTGAACGCGTTTGATATTCCGCTCACTGATGAGATGGAGGATCCGTTTCCGGATGACTGAGACCAAAGCGCGTGACCTTCGAGGCGCGCAGCTTCTTGCTAAATAAGTGAGCACCGCAAAAGGCGCACGCAACGCTGGTAGCAACCAGCGCAGTCGGTTTTCGTCATGATTCGCCGAGGTCCTGGGCTTTATGCACCCCGAACTGCCGCAATACTTCCTCGGTATGCGCGCCAAGTGCCGGACCCGGCGTATGAACGCCCCCGGGAGTTTTTGAGAAATGCACCGGCACCCCGGCGATGCTCGGCTTCGCATCAACCGATTCGAGTGCAATCTTGGGCAACAGGTCGCGCGCCTGCGCATGCGGGTCGTCGAAAATGTCCGCCACGTTATTGACCGGGCCGCTGGGCACCTTGCCGCCGAGCCTCGCCTGCAATTCGTGCTTGGTGAATTGCGATGTCCACGCCGTGATGCGCTGACGCAAGGCATCGGCATTGGCCACTCTTAAGCCGTTAGCTTTAAATCGTTCATCATCGAGCAGTTCAGGCTCAATGATTCGGGCGAGATCTTCGAATTGCGTATCGAGCGGGCAACCAATGGCATACCAACCGTCCCTGGCCGCGTAAACTGAAAACGGGTTGACCAACGGATGGTCGTTGCCTTCGCCGCGCGAAATTTCGTCGGTGAAGGAGTAGCGGTAAACAATGCGCTCACACAAGGCCAGCATGGCGTCATACATCGCCAGATCAACATACTGCCCCTCGCCTGTTCGCTCCGCGTGTCGCACGGCGGCTACGACTCCGAACGCCGCCATGATCCCGGGCACGATATCGCCGACCCCGGGACCGGCTTTCATCGGCAGGTCGGGCGGCCCGGTCATGCTCATGAAACCGCCCATGGCCTGCGCCACGATGTCGAATGCCGGCCATTCCGCGTAGGGGCTTTCGCCGGTGCGCGCGTCACCGAAACCGCGGATGCTGGCGTAGACCAACGCCGGATTGATTTCGGCCAGGGTTTCATAGGCCAGACCCAGGCGTTCCATGACGCCAAGCCGAAAGTTTTCGACCACGACATCGGCCTCCGCCACAAGCTCCATAAAAACGCGCTTGTCGTCCGCGTTCTTGAAGTCCAGCACCACGCTGCGCTTGTTGCGATTGATGCTGTGGAAGTAGCCGCCTTCCGCGCGTTTGCTGTCTTCCGGCAGGAACGGACCCATCGCCCGTGACATGTCGCCATGCGGCGGCTCAACCTTGATGACATCAGCGCCGTGGTCAGCGAGCATCATGGTGCAATAAGGACCGGCCAGCATCTGGGTCAGGTCCAGCACGACGACACCGTTGAGGACGCCCGGGCGTTCAGCGGCACTCACGAGGGTCGGCTCATCGCCCTGCCTTACCCAGCAGGTTGTCAGAAATGATCCTGAGTTGAATCTCAGACGTCCCTTCAAAAATCTTGGTCAGCCGGGCATCACGCCAATAGCGTTCGGCCGCATGCAAAGTGGTGTAACCGGCGCCACCGAGAATCTGCAGGCCGTCAGAGGTAACCCGCTCAGCCATTTCGCTGGCGAAATATTTAACCATCGACGCCTCTTTGTCGCAGCGCACGCCAGTGTCGATACGGTCACACACGAAGTACAAGAGCTGTCGCGCGGCTTCAATATCGGTGGCCATGCGGGCCACCTTGAAACGCAGATCCTGAAACCCGGCGATCGGACGGCCAAACTGCTTGCGCTCCTCGGCGTAGGCCATGGCGTCTTCCAGCGCACCTTGTGCGAGCCCGATCGAACGCGCCGCGGTATGCGCACGAGCTTCGTCCAGCCCCTTCGCCAGCGCATAGAATGCCTTACCCTCTTCGCCAATCAGGGCATTGCCGGGCAGCCTGAGACCATCGAATGCAAGCTCAAAGGTTTTCCAGCCGAAGTAGCCAATCTTGGGGATTGGCGAACCATGAACGCCTTCCGGCAATTGCCCGCGCGGCTTGTCAATAACGAACGCACTGATGCCCAGGTGTCTTCGATTCTCATCCGGCGACGCGCTGGTGCGAGCAAAGACCACGATGTAATCGGCACCATCGGCAAAGGTGCACCAGTACTTGTTACCGGTAATCTTCCAACCATCGCCTTCCCGCTCTGCGCGACAGGAGATAGACGCCAGGTCGGAACCGGTGTCCGGCTCGGACAACGACATGGCGCCAAGATAATCGCCGCTCACGACCTTGGGCATGAACTCGGCTTTTTGTTCGTCGCTCAACAGGTCCATCGTCAGGGTGCCGTTGCCGCGGGCGACGATGCTCGCGACGCTCATCCAGCCCCGCGCCAGTTGCTCGGTCACCAAACAATATTCAAAACATCCAAGGCCGCTGCCGCCGTACTCCTCCGGGATGCGAATGCCGAAGTACCCCATCTCGGCGAGTTTATCTCTGAGTGACATCGGAATTTCGCCCTGAACCGGGTCCAGCTCATTGGCAACGGGCAATACTTCGTTCATTGTGAATTCGCGCGCGGTGTCGCGAATCATCAGGCGTTCTTCAGTCAGCAGTCCTTCACTGCTCATGTTGTCCTCCACATAGAAAGATGGGGCCCGCCTCAGCGCGGCAATTTCGATTCGATAGCTTTGTCTTCAGGCCGGTTTGAGCGCTGCCTGCGTTAAACGTTAATGAGGCGCTGATTGCAGCACGCCGGCATCGACCAGCGCCTGAATCTCGGCCTCTGATTTATCCAACACGTCGCTCAGTACTTCGGCGTTGTGTTGTCCGAGCGTCGGCGCGACATAACCGGGATTGTCCGGATAATCAGACGTCTTGACCGGCATGCCCGGGGCCTGGAACGCCCCGAATACGGGATCGTTGATTGTCCGCACCGTGCCACGATCAACCATGTGCGGATGATTGACGGTTTGCGCGACGCTCAGGATGGGGGCACAGGGCACGCCGTGCGACTCCAGCTTTTCAATCGCCGATTCGATATCGGGAAAGGTCTGCAGCCACGATTCAAGCTCTGCGATGACGGTCGGCATTCGCGCGACACGCTCAGCGTCGGTTGCCCAACCCTCGGCTTCGATCAGATCTTCCCGCGCCATCGCTTTACACAAGTCCGGCCAATGGTGGAGAAAGCCCATCAACATCACCTCGCCGCCAGTCCCGCGGTAAACCCCGGCCGGGCACACGTAGCTGACATGCCGACCGCCGCGCGTTGGCTCGATCTCGCCATTGCTGGCTGAGTGCTGATGCACGTTCACTTCGTGGTAGTGGTAGTAGACGTCAAGCAAACCGATATCCAGATGCTGCCCCTTGCCCGTACGGTCCCGGTGCAATAGCGCCGCAGCGACTGCGAATGCGGCCGTAACACCGGTGCTGACATCGCCGACCCCGACCAGCGGGATCATCGGCGGCTCGTCTTTTTCCCCGATCATCGAGGTCACACCCGAGTAAGCCTGCGCAATGTAGTCGTAACCCGGTTTACTCGACAGGGGTCCTTTTTGTCCAAGCGCCGAGATCGAACACATTACGATGTCTTCGCGTAACGCTTTCATCGCTTCGTAGCCGAGTCCCATCTTATCCATGATGCCGGGCTTGAAATTCTCGACCACGACGTCGCACTTTGGCACCAGGCTCTTAATCAGCGCCATACCTTCCGGCGAACGCAGATCGATGCAAACACTCTTCTTGTTCAGGTTTTGCTGGACGTAGTAGAGGCTACGTTCGCCATTGAACTTTGACACCGCGCGGGTCAGATCACCACGCGGTGCGGATTCGATTTTGATCACTTCCGCCCCCATCTCCGCAAACATCCGGGTACACGAAGGCCCGGCCAGTGCCCGGGTGAAATCAAGAATGCGGAGTCCGCTCAACAAATGCTCGTTCGCTGTACTCATCAGTTTCCCCCTTCAAACAAGCGTGATCAGGTGATGCTCAAACTATGCTCAGCCGCTGCGACGGTTTGCGCGATCAATGTGTTGATCGTCATCGGCCCGACGCCGCCGGGCACCGGCGTATAGGCCGCGACACGATCGACCAGGCCCGTCAGTTCGATGTCGCCAACGCCACCCGGATGATAACCGGCATCAACCACCACCGCGCCGTCAGCAACCCACCCGGCCTGAATAAACTCGGGCTTGCCGACGGCGCCCACGATGACCTCGGCCCGGGCGATGATGTCTGGCAAGTTCCGGGTACGTGAATGACAGACGGTCACCGTGGCGTTGGCGTTCAGCAGCATCATCGCCATGGGTTTGCCGAGAATCGGCGAGCGCCCCACGACCACGGCGTTACGACCGCCGAGTTCGATTTGGTAATGTGATAACAGGCGCATGATCCCGGCCGGCGTCGCCGACCCCCACGCCGCCTCCCCCATCGCCATGAGCCCGAAGCCCTGGGTGGTCACGCCGTCAACATCCTTGTTCAGCGCAATACGGTCAAAACACGCCCGTTCGTCGATCTGTGCGGGCACCGGATGTTGTAGGAGGATGCCATGCACGTCGGCATCATTATTCAGATTATCAATCACCTCTAACAATTGAGCGGTCGAGGTTTCATTATCCAGTTCGACCTTTTTAGAAGCCATGCCGACCCGCTCGCAGGCGTTGCCCTTCATCCGTACATAGGTCGCCGAGGCCGGGTCGTCGCCAACCAGGATCGTAGCGAGAATCGGCACGCGGCCGTCAGCTTTCATCTTGATCGCTTCAACGCGCTGGGCAAGCTCACCTTCAGATTTGGCGGCCAGTGCCTTACCGTCGAGCACGCTTGCTGACATCAACCTGCTACTCCCAATGAAATGGTCGAGCGACCGCGAACGGCCACGCAAAAAAAAGGCGCCGTGGCCGATTTACACCACGGCGCCGCCGTCTGGATTTCGTGCACTCAGCGCTTCATGCCATCAACGAAATCCTGCACTTTGAACTCACCGCAAACCTTGCCTGCATCATCGTAGAACTCCACCAGCGTCGGTTGATAGCCGCGGTAGCTGGCGAAAACCACCGTGTCACCGATGAATTCTTCGTCATGCTCATCGTCCAATCCCTGGTAGCAGTAGTCACCGGGGCCGAATGTACAGCCGATGGTGTGATTCCTGATTGCCCCTTCAACCACGAAGGCATGGGTTTCGCAGGTGTGCTTGTGCTTGCCAGACCGATACCCGCCCTTGATGTTGAACAACACCTCAACCGTGTGACGTGCTTCGTCAACAGACAACACTTTCATCGAAAATACGTCATCACATTGGACCCAGTCCTGTTCGCTGCTCATGCCCGCGGCAACGCGGACCTCCGGCATTTGCATTACTGCTGCATTCATCCTCGAACTCCTTCCTAAAGTGTTCCTAGTCTGCTCGGAAATTATCATACGCCATGACGGGGTCAAGCACCGCCAGGCTCAGCACGAGCCTCGTCGTTGCACAATCGGTCATAATGTCGGCGCACGAGATAATGCGCGAATCAATGCCCACGTTTAAAGAATATGACCAGCACGATGCCTGCGGGCTGGCGCAACTGATGGCCACTGGCGAGGTCAGCGCTACTGAAGTCATGGAAGCGGCGATAGAACGCTGCGAGCGCGTTAACCCCCACATCAATGCCGTCATCCAACCCCTGTATGAACGTGCCCGCGAGCAGGTCGCCAGTTCGTCACCCTCCGGCCCTTTTGCTGGTGTGCCGTTTTTGATGAAGGATCTCGGGCAGGCCATTGCCGGTGAATTTCTGCGCAACGGCTCGAGATTCTTCAAGGATTTCAAACCCGATTACAACGCCGAAATCGTCCAGCGCTTCCACGCCTCGGGCTGCATCACCTTTGGTAAAACCAGCGCCCCCGAGCTGGGCCTTGTCGGTACGACCGAACCGGTGCTTTTCGGACCGACCCGTAACCCCTGGAACCTTGAGCGCGTAGCGGGCGGGTCCAGCGGCGGCGCCGGTGCGGCGGTTGCCGCCGGCATCGTACCCATGGCGAGTGCGAGCGATGGTGGCGGCTCAATTCGTATTCCGGCGGCCTGCTGCGGACTGGTCGGGCTCAAACCCTCACGCGGCCGCAATCCGTGCGGTCCGTCCGTGGGCGAAGGCTGGTACGGCCAGGTTCAGGACGGGGTGATCAGCAAGTCGGTTCGGGACACCGCGGTGATGCTCGACGCCACCGCCGGCGGCGACTGCGGCATGCCCTACACCGCACCCCCGCCGCGTCTTCGTTTCGCTGATGAAATCGAACGTCCGCCCGAACGCCTGAAGATAGGGATTTGCCCGGATGCCCTGTGCTGCGAGCGGGCACTCGACCCGGAATGTGTCGCTGGCCTGATGGAGACCGCCGCGGTGCTCGAGGACCTCGGGCACCAGGTTGAAGAAGCGCGGCCTGGGCTCGACCGACTCGCCCTCGGCAGTGCCTTTTTGATGCGGGTGGTCGCCTGCACCGGCGCTGAAATTGCTGAAGCAGAAACACTTCTCGGACGGCGCGCCAAACATGACGAATTCGAAGCCATGACACGCGCCTTCGCCAATCTCGGACGTTCGTTTAACGCCGTCGATTTAACCCTTGCCAACCGGGAAATTGAGCGTCAGATGCGAAATTTGGGACGCTTCATGGCAGGCTATGACGTGCTGGTGACGCCGACCACCGCCACGCCGCCGGCCCCGCTCGGTGTTTTCGAACCAAAAGGTATCGATGCGATGCTGACCGCTGTCCTCAGTCGCATATCACTGGGCCCCATCATCAAGTGGACCAACACGCTGGAGCAGCTGGTGGAAAACAATTTCGACTTCGTTGTTTCGACCATGGTCGCCAACATGAGTGGCGAACCCTCAATCTCGCTGCCCCTGGCGACCAGCCAAGAGCAATTGCCGGTCGGCTTGATGTTCACGGCGAAAATCTACGAGGAAGCCACACTGCTGCGTCTGGCCGCGCAACTGGAACAAGCTCGGCCGTGGTCTGACCGGCGCCCCCCTGTTCACGTATCAAACCCGGAATAATCGAAATGCCAGAAATCAGTCACAACCATGCGGTACCCGTCGCGCCGCTGATACGCCGAATTACCGCGGAGAACCCCGGGCGCATGACCGGCCCTGGTACCAATACCTACCTTGTCGGCAACGAAGAGATTGCCGTCATCGACCCGGGCCCGCCGCTTGAAGCACACATCGACAACATCATTCGCGCCGGCGAAGGGCGCATCCGCTGGATCCTGGTGACACACACGCATCGCGACCATTCCCCGGCGGCCCTGCCCCTCGCCGAAGCAACCGGCGCCGAGTTGATCGGCAACGTCATCGACAATGACGGTTTCCAGGACGACACGTTCCTGAATGCCCGACCGCTTGGCCAGGACGACGTGCTGGAGACGCCTGAGTTCACCCTGCGCGCCCTGTTGACACCCGGCCACGTGAGCAATCACGTGTGTTACCTGGTTCAAGAAGACCGCGTCCTGATGACCGGCGATCACATGATGGGCGGCTCCACGGTGGTGATCGTCCCGCCCGCCGGGAATATGAAACACTACATTGAATCGCTCGAACGGATGCTGAACTATGACATCGACTACGTTGCCCCCGGGCATGGCGATTTGATTGAACAACCGCGGGAGGAGATCAGGCGCCTGATCGCCCACCGTCTCGAACGTGAAAAGAAAGTGGCCGCGGCCCTCGACCAGCTTGCGCCGAGTACTGTCCAAGGACTGGTACCCACCGTCTACGATGATGTTGACCCGGTGATGCATGAGTGGGCGGCGCTGTCCCTGCATGCCCATCTGTTAAAGCTCGAGGCCGACGGCAAAGCACGGATCGACGACGATCTGTGGTCGCCGTCAGAATGAAAACGACACGCTGATTGAGCCGAAGTTGTGATGGCGCTTCTGGCCATCGAATTCGCGCGTTCGAAACACCTGCGCATAAGACACCTTCGCTGCAGCCCAGACCACGCTGGCACCAATCAGCAAATCGCCAACGAAGTGCTTTTTGCCGACATCGTGGCTATCTGAAAACGTGTTGCCGTCTAGAAAAATATCGCGGGCAACCGCACGCCCACCGAAAGCAGCGAAACCAAAGACCCCGAGATTGCGCCCCGCGCCTCGTGATTGCTGGCCACCGTCGGCGCATTGCCATCACCGCCCCACCCAATCAGCGAGGTGCCGAAGTCATGCGGCAGGTTCCAACCCAGGCGAAATTCACCACCGAGCGCCCGTAGTCCGCGATGTTGCCGAGCGCGAGCCCGGCATGCGCGATCGCATCGTATTCGAGCGCCCGATAGACAGGGCGGCGTATCAGGCGCCACTTTCGCTCGTAGTACACAAGCAGGCCCGGTTCATTGTCGAGTTGATTGCCCCACCCGCGCGGAGACGGCAGGTCGTGGACAAATTTTTGGGCCTGTTCCGCCAGCAATGCCGACCCGACCATGCCTGCCTAGATCTCAAGCGTGTCAGCAACATCGCGGGTCTTGCTGACCAGCGTCAACGCACCATACAGCCACCCCGCATAGGGTCGATCGTCGACCACCAGGGCACGCGCCTGGGTATCGTCCGGCGTATACATCATCTGGCCGATGCCAAAACCGATATTGAATTGGCGGTCGTTATTGCCGGCGCCCCGTCGCTCGAAAGCATTGAGGCGGCGGACCCAGTCGTGCAGCCATTGCGGCAATCCGCGCGCGCTCTTCAGCGTTTTAAGATCGGGTGACAACCAACTGAGCTTGAGTCCGTTAGTGTACTGCGCGTCGCTGTCGCCGAAGAGATCATTCTCGAACAGGAAGGTAAGGCTTTGTGGCTCGACAACCGCCGAATCATCCCCGCCTGGCGTCGGCATCTCCGCGAGCGCCGGCGATACACAAAGCTGCAAACTCAGCGTCCACAGCGCCGAAAGCAGCCGACGGGTGCGCCGGTCTACGCAAGTAGAAACGCTTGTGAGAACATCGCAACTCATCGCGGCGCGACTGTAGCATCAAGGTCCGGTTCAAAACGCGAATCAACAATTACGTTCAAGGAGCATCAAATGAGCTGGTTATCCATCGGCAATGCGGAAATCGGCCGTGTCGTTGAATCCGTCGGACCGTTTCAGTCGATCTACGACTTCTTTCCCGACGCGACACCTGAACTACTGGCGCCGCATCTTAGCTGGCTGGAGCCGGATGCGCTTGAACCCGGCACTGACAAACTGGTCTTTCCGATTCAAAGTTACGTGGTCCGAACCCCCCGCTACACCCTTCTGGTCGACAGCTGCGTCGGCAACCATAAGACGGTTAAGTGGTTCGATGAGTGGCATAACAAGACCGACAACAACTACCTCGCCGGGCTGGCCAAGCTTGGCCTCAGGCCCGAGGACATCGACTACGTCATGTGTACCCATCTACACGTCGACCACAGTGGCTGGAATACGCGACTGGTTGACGGCAAGTGGGTGCCGACCTTCCCTAACGCGCGCTACGTGCTGTCGCGCACAGAAGTGGCCGCAGCGGAAGCGATGTACAACAAGTTCAAGGATCCCGTCTACCTGGAAAACGTGCAGCCAATACTTGAGGCGGGGCAGGCTGACCTCGTCGACGACGATCATGAACTCGATGAGTGCATATCACTCGAACCGACGCCGGGGCATACCCTCGGGCATTGCGCAGTTCGTGTGAACAGTCGCGAAAAGAAAGGCATCATCACCGGCGATCTCATTCACAGCCCGATTCAGTGCCACTTCCCGCACTGGAACTTCCAGTTTGATGCCGACGCCGAGCGCGCCGGCAAAACACGCCAGGCGTTTCTGGCGCGCTACAGCGACTGCGATACGAAAGTCATGACCGCGCATTTCCCACTGCCGTCGGCCGGCTACATTCGCTCGCAGGGCGACGCCTACCATTTCCACTATGAGGCGTGACAGCGGCTGTTAAACGCCTGTCATTTGCGGGATAGCGTCAAGGTCCCGAAGTATTGCCGTGCAACCGCTGCAGCCATTCCACCAGGTCGTTCGCTTGAAGATGAGGCTGTTGCTCGAGCATCACCGCGGCGACGCCGCTCGCATGCGCGGTAGCAAACGACGCCCCCGAGACAAAGTCATAACGGTCTCCGGGCACCGTGGTCAGGAGCTGCTGACCGGGAATCGTGAGACGCCTGTCGCTCGTGCTGCCGCTATCATCCATCCCCTGCTGTACGGCAATCACGCCCGCGACTGAAGCGGGGAAGCTTTGAACCTCGTCTTCACCAACCGCCCCGAACACGACCGCACCCAGTTCGATCGCCCGCGCCACCAGCTTCGTCAGCAGGGGGTCTTCCGGTCCTGCCAAGCTGAGGTTAATAATTCTCGCGCGTATTTCGATCGCGTAGTCCAGCGCCTGCGCGAGGGTATCGGTGCTGCACAAACCATAACCGTAAGCGGGTTCCCAACACGCACGCAGCGCAACCAATTCAGCGTCGGGTGCAAGTCCATGAATACCTTCCCCGTTACCCGGTTTGGCCGCAATCAGACCAGCCACCCCGGTACCGTGATACTCACCCGGCACCCAGGTCGACGAGCCGCCGACAAAGTTGATAGATTCACGGATCTGTCCGTCCAGCTCGGTATGAGTGGTGTCTACCCCGGTATCCACCACGGCGATGCGAACACCCTTTCCGGTGCCTCGGGACAGTACCTGCGAAACCCCGTCGATTCGGGTACGGCGTTGTAAATCGAAATAGGGATCTTTCGGGGGCATGCCGGCGACCGCATGAACCCGAAGCGACTGCACCGAACTGATGCGCGCATCAAC
>CAXGUU010000066.1:0-12336 GCA_964012875.1 uncultured bacterium | reverse complement strand
TCGCTTAGTAGCATTGCCAAGCGCGTTCAACATATATCCGCCGAGAGCGCATTGCGACAACAGCGGCTCCGGAATGGCGCCAGGCCCCATTGCCTGTGCCAAGGCCGACAGCATTGCCGGCCCGCCGTTTAATCCGCCCGCTTGTTCGTCAACAATGATCGCAAGCCAACCGAACTCCGCAAACTCACGCCAGCGCGCGGCATTGAAAGTCGCGTCAGGCTTATTCCCGGATTCAGGCGAACTATAGTGATCGTTGACGAAACGGGCTGCGCTTTCTATCAACGCAAGACATTCATCGCTATGCGAGAAGCGCATCATGACCGCCCCTTTCTGAGCGCGCGGTAAACGAGGTTGCGCTGAACTTCGTTGCTGCCGGCGTAAATCGTCGCGGCGAGGTTATTGAAATAGCTCGACAACTGATCAGTCATGGCGATCCCCTCATGACGCGTTCCGGCGCCGAGCGATTCCGTATCAGCATAGAGAGATTCACGACCGCTGCCCGCGACCGCCAAAGCGTCGATGCGCTGCAGGAGTTCAGTCCATTCAATCTTGATGATACTCGCTTCGGCCATGGCCGTGGAACGACTGGGCGCCATATGTCCGAGGCGAAGCTCGGTCGTCTCGTAAGCAAGCAGGTCACGGTCCAGCGCGTCGATTTCGGCATCGATAGCGGCGTCTTTCCTACCGGTCGCCTGGATTTGATCGCGTGTGCGTTCGAAGCGGCGACGCAGCCGCCCGCCGAATACGAACGCGCCCCTTTCGATTTCTAGGAGGTAGCGCGCGACGGCCCAGCCGCCGCCTTCCTCTCCGACAAGATTTTCAACCGGCACCTCGACGTCATCAAAAAACACCTGGTTCAGATCGTGGTCACCGGTCATGAGGCGAATTGGGCGAACCGAAACGCCGGGTGTCGCCATGTCGATCAAAAGAAAACTAATGGCGTCGTAAGATTGCTCCTGCTTGGTACGCACTAGACAGAAAATCTTGTTAGCGTGATGGGCATCGGTCGTCCAGATTTTTGATCCGTTAATGAAATAGGCATCGCCACAACGCTCTGCGAAAGTTTTCACACTCGCCAGATCGGATCCCGCACCTGGCTCCGAAAATCCCTGGCACCAGATATCGCGGCCGTCAATGATGCCGGGCAGTATCTCCGCTATTTGCGTTTCCGTCCCGAACTCGACCATGGTCGGACCGACATAACTCAACCCCTGTGCCGGCAAATGCGGCGCGCCCTGCAAACCGAATTCATAGAGCAGCAGGTAGTTCTGAATCGGCGACAAACCGGCGCCGCCAGCCTCCTTAGGCCAGTTGCCGACGTGCCACCGTTTCGGGCGAATGATGTCGATCCATTGTTCGGCACGCTTGAGGTCGGCGACCATCGAGCGTTGGGCGTCCTCCGCCGCAACAATGTCCTCGCTTAGGTGTTCTGCGAGAAAATCACGCACCTCGTCCAGAAAGCCACGGTCCGGTGGGTCAAGCAGGTGTTCAAAGAGCATGTGGATCTCGAATTGCGCGGTCCCTATAAGATAACTGAGCAATCGCAAGTGGTCACACCGGTTTACCCCGGTCGTTTGAGCCGGCTCGATGTCCGGTAATCCAGCGTAAAACTGGCCTCAATGCCGAGCGGTCCGCAACAGAGCCGGACCTAACGACCACCAAAGCTTTAATTCGGCCAAATTATCACGCAAGCGCGCCCGATAGTGAGGCGAGGAGCGTTCGAGAAGCGCTGTTTACTATTCGCAAACCAGCATCGCGGAACGTTTCGCAACAAAGCCGGCGGGTGGCGCCTCCGATAATGTCAGGCGGAAGGAACGTCTGGGACGCGCACTTGCGAATAAAAAATCTTCTGGTTATGAATTTTACCCAGAACCTGGTGGACCTCGCGAATACGAGTCCTGCTGATAGTATCGGTTGGAGATTCAACGCCGTGCGGGACATGATGCGACATCTCGAGCCACAAGGCCCGTTCTATGATGTCAATGTCAGCCGGAGACAATGTGAATTTATCCTGGTATTTGGCCATCGCCCACAATTTCTAGGAGAAACACGGGCGCGAGTATAACCAAATGATCGACGATCGCAATGTACTTTAAATGGTCGCGGCGGACTCTGTTGAATGGCGCCCTAAGTCACTCAAATCGCCAAAGAAAAACCGGCGCAGTGGGGCATCCTCGCGCGCCTTGATGAGGTCGGCCCCTTCGATTTGGCCGTGGTCCGGCAGGAACGTAAAATCCTGCTCCCTAATTTTAATGGCATCCAATTTATGAGTAGCTGAAATGTCCGCGATGTGATCAATGGGCAAACCCTAGTCACGGCAAAAACTGGCATGACGGTCGCCGCGACCGCCGCGCTAATGAAAGGCAATAAGGTCGGCGCAATGCTTGTCCTTGAAGGTAAAACCCTCGCAGGAATCTTCACGGAGCGAGACGCTTTGTTCCGCGTCGTCGCGGCGGGCGTCGACAACCGTCGGTCCTGACAAATCATTCGATCATGTACTTGACCTCATACACCAGAGCCAGCTCCGACACCTGCGGTCGTCGAGGGCGAAAAGCTGCTCGGGATGGCCTCCTCGTTCGACGCCATGGGACCCGAGCTCGAGCAGTTCATGTACGCCGTAATTGAGAACGGCCAAAAGCGCGACGTTGTGATCTGACCTCTTCGGCCAATTGCTGATCACGCCGGTTACCGACTTACACTCGACGCTATCGAAGCGCGTCGGTCATCTCGCTCGCCAGAATTGCGGGCGACCGGCGCAGGCAGCACTGTTTCTCTGATGAACGCGCTCAGGCGCCTTCCTTACCAACGATGGTGACCGACGACACGTTCTGGTGCGGGAAGCCGCCGAGATTGTGCGTCAGTCCGAAAACCGGCTCTTCACTGCGCTGTCGTTCGCCCGCCCGACCCTGCATCTGCAAATACATTTCGTAGACCATGCGCAGGCCCGAGGCACCAATCGGGTGGCCGAAGCATTTGAGTCCGCCATCGATCTGGCAGGGCACTTTGCCGTCTGCATCATAAAAACCATCCATAATGTCCTTCACTGCCCCGCCTTCCGGAGAGATGAATAAATCCTCCATAGTCACGAGTTCGGTGATGGAGAAGCAATCGTGTACTTCAAACATCGAGACCTGTTCGCGTGGTTTGCTGATATCGGCTTCCTTATAAGCCCTTTCTGCCGCCTTACGCGTGGTCATAAAATAGCTGCCATCCCAGGAGTTGTGCTGCGCCTCCACGCCATTCGAAACGGCTAGCTGCAGGGCTTTGACAGTAATGAGATCTTTCTTGCCTAGGCCGCGGGCAATATCGGGGGTGGTCACAATGGCACAGGCCGCTCCGTCGCTGACGCCGCAGCAATCGAACAAGCCAAGCGGTTCGGCAATCATCGGCGCATTCAGCACCTTCTCTTCGGTCACCTTGTTACGTAGGTGCGCCTTGGGGTTACGCGAGCCATTGTCATGGCTTTTGACTGAAACGTGAGCCATGGCGCGTTTGAGGTCGTCCTTGTTGACGCCGTGTTTGGCCGAGTAGGCAGCGGCGAGCTGGGCAAAGGAGCCCGGGGCAGATGCGTTGGCCCAGAACAGGTCGTTGACCGAACCGCGGCTGCGCTGCGGCAAACCACCGTAGCCCGTGTCCTTGAGTTTTTCGACACCGGCGGCCAGCGCGATGTCCGCCGCGCCCGAGGCAACCGCGTACACAGCGCCGCGTAGTGATTCGGTGCCCGAAGCACAGTAGTTTTCGACCCGGGTCACAGGGATCAGGGGCAGACGCAGAGCCTGGGCCAGTGGAACGCCGGATTTCCCCACATGCTGCTCTTCAATCGCAGTTCCGAACCAGGCCGCATCGATCTGGTGGGTTTCGATTCCCGCATCCGCAAGTGCCTCTGTGTACGCTTCGACTATCAAGTCGTCGGCATTCTTGTCCCAGCGTTCGCCGAACTTCGCACATCCCATGCCAAGGATGGCGACCTTGTCTCTAATTCCGCTTGGCATCATTAAATCTCCTTCAATATTGAAGCTGCGACTCAGGCTGGTGTTGCTTTCCAGAAGTAGCGTCTGAATCCGCGTCGTTTGTCGTAATCCTTGACCCGGAAGACCATGCGCATTGGCATCCCAACTGATAGTTCACTACCCGGGTCGACGTCCGTGAAATCGCTCATCAACCGGCCACCGTGTTCAAACTGAACCATGCCGAAATAATTCGGTGGATCCGGGGTGTAGGTCAGGCCATCAGCAGTGAACGAATTAAGCGTTGCCGACTTACTGGCGAACGGTTCTTCGTCCTGACTGTGCATTGCTCCGCACTCCGGGTTGACGCAAATATTGGTCTTCGGGAACTGCATTGTGCCGCATTCGCGACACTTGCCACCCTTGAAACCCTGACTCATGTCCTTGTTCCTGAACAGGGTTGTCAGCCCCGTGTTCTTGTCGACCTCGGCACGAATGCCTCGGTCCATGATCAGTAGCTCGTTGAAGGCAACGAATCGTTGGTAATTGCTCTCCTCACGCCGCCGTGCGAGATGGCCGCCAATACCAAGCCTGCCCTGCATGTTCGTGATTTCGTCGGTGACCTGAAAAACCAGCGCGTCGCACCCCTGACCGAAACCGGCGACGAGAATCTTATCCCCGGGGCTGGCCTGCTCGAGTGCGTGCACCAGCATCACCAAGCTGTGCGCGCAGCCTGCTTCACCCAGCGTTCCCTGCAGGTTGTCCGCCACCGCTTCCTCGTTGATGCCGAGTGTCTTCGCGAGCATTCCGGCAACACGGGGCATTGCGCTCGGGAAGCAGAAGCGCGTGACATCGCCAGCATCAATACCGGCGGTGTCCAGCGCGCGCTTGACCGCTACCGGCACTATTTTCAGGTAGCTCTCGTCGCGCACCCAGCGTTCTTCCCAAGTGTAATCAAAGGTTTCATTCTCGCCACGAAAGTGATCAACGAAATCGACCGCTTCGGTGGTGCCGCCGAGAAACTCGGCGATGACCTCGCCTTCTCCAACGAGCAAGGCGGCGGCGGCATCGCCCGAAGTGAATTCAAGCGGACTGGCCGCGCGCGTGCGCCGCTTTTCACTCGCCGCGACAAGCACCGGCGATTCGGCAACACTACGCAGCGCCAGCAGCAGGGCAGAAGTTCCTGCGCGCTGGGACCCGGCCAGGTCAATGGTCGCCAACGCGCTTGGCAAATTGAGCGCCTCGGCGACGATGCCGGCATTCTGGCGATCCATGAACGGGTGCGTCGTTGACGCCATGTACATTGCTCCGATGGCATCCCGTTCAAGCCCTTCGAGGCAGTCACGGCCCGCTTCGACGGCCATCGTTACCGAATCCTCGTCCCAGTTGGCCATCGAGCGTTCGCCCTTGCCCAGCCCGCGCAGTCCAGGATTAAACCAGGTATGGGCTTTGGCTATTTCCGCGCGCTGCAAACGCGATTTGGGCACGTAGCCACCGTAGGCGAGGATGCCAGCTGCCATATTTTTCAGTTCTCCGCGAGCGTTTCGCTGTGGGCCTTGGTAGGTACCATATTCTACCCTCAATACCGCCCCTTAAAAGAACCGAATGGCTCGAATTCGCACAAATTCGGCGGTGAGACCGTCGCAATGTCGGAAATCGAACTTCCCGGACGCGAATTTGCTGCGAAAGTAACGTCGGCAAGTATTCGCTATCATCCGTCGAATTCACCGGGAAACGTTCAACTTGGTCCGGTCATGGGAAGCCTGCGCCTTGTTGAACTTGCACGCATGCTTGGCTACCGGATTCGCTCGTTTCTTCGAGCGTTTGCGTTTCATAACTGCTCTCCTGCTGGTTTGAATTTCGACGCCGAGCCGAAACCCAATCGTTGACTACGGACCGCATAGAAAAATCCAAGTTCCCTAGTACTGCACGCGCCGGGTGAATCCCCCATCCACGACGACGTTAGCGCCGGTTGTAAAACTGGACCGAGGGCTCGCGACAAAAACAACAGTCGCGGCCACTTCCTCGGGCGTTCCCATTCGCCCCATGGGATTGTTACAGAGCGCGGCTTCGTAGATTTCGGGTTGTTCACGCTTGCGCGAACCCCAGACGCCATCGTCGAAATAGATGGTCCCAGGAGAAACCGTGTTGGCACGAATACGCTTTGTCGCGAGGGCCGTCGCAAGGTTGGACATGTAGTTGATCAGCGCAGCCTTAACCGCGTTGTAGGGGCGGGCGCCGCCGAACGCTTCTAGTGCAGCCGTTGACGAGACGGCGACAATAGACGCGGTTGACGACGCTTCCAGATACGGCATCGCAGCGTCAACCAGGCGAACCGTACCCAGCATGTCGACCTCAGTCGCCTGTCGCCAGCTATCCTCGTCGGGTACGCCAGCCAGTGCACTGACGTTGGCGATAATAATATCGAGGCCGCCCCAACGCGCTGCAGTCGCGTTCACCCAGCTGCTCACGGCGTCCGTATCTGTTACGTCGACTCCGGCACCGACAATCTCCCCGCCAAAAGCAGAAATCTCGGCGGCAGCCGCTTCAGCTTCAGCAGGATTTCTCGAGCAAATCGAGACACAACAACCCTCGCGCGCAAACTCAGTCGCGATAGCACGACCAATGCCGCGGCTTGCACCGCTTACCACGACACGTTTGCCATTAAGCTCAAGATCCATTTTTTAGCTCCAAAAGCAGTCAGGAAATTCGATCAGATACCATAACTTAGGGCTCATCGACCTGCACGTAAAATAGTGAACGCGAACGTATGGCCGTGACCCCAGATGTAGTCTTAAATAGCGACTCAGATGAATCCGAGCGGTACTCAAACCATTTCCGAAGACGATGCCGACCAGGCGCTCACTGAGGTCTACGCAGACATCAAGGCGACCCTCGCGGTGCCAGCGGTCAATCTGGTGTGGCGTCACCTCGCGACTATTGACGGTGCACTGCCGTGGGTGTGGTCTTGTATCAAACCGCTCTACGTCGGCGGCTATTTGTCTGCGCCCATACGCCACTTGCTGAATATCCCTGCACTACCAACGTTTACCGCCCTGTCCGCGAAAAGTTTGCAGGCGGCGGGTATTGATTCAAATGAGCATCAAACAGTGCTTGCAGTGCTCGAAAATTATGCGCGGAGCAACCCCGGCAACCTCATCGCACTCATTGCAACCCGTCAGCGCCTTGATGGTAAAGGTTGCCTGGTGGCGCCCCCGGCGCCGACACCGCCCGGTTATATCGAAACACCCCGCCCGATTCCGCCACTATTAAACCCGACTAATTTCAGTCCGAACGTGTATCGGGATGCCTTACAATTGTCGGCGATCGGGACGGAAACCGAAGTCACTGAAGTCGTCGCCGGCGTCCCTCGACATCTGGCGCACTGGCCACAATTGCTCAGCGTCTTTGTCCGGCATTTGAAAGTCGTCGGCAAGGAGATTGCGACGGCTTCACGTTGGGTTCAGGCTTGCGCGACACAAAGTGCAGGACCCCTGGTCGGCCTGCTGCCGCCGGCACCGCCGAATATTGAGCGAGGCGCCATCGAAACAGCGCTGCAACAATTCAGCGCGCCAGAGCTAATAGCCAATTTCATTGTTAAAGTGCGTCTGTTGCAAGCGCTGATGGGCAGTGACGCAGCACTAAACAGCGGAACTCATTACCATGCGCAGAAACCTGACCCCTGACGACCTAGGCGACTTACTCGAACTGCCGATTCTGGCGATACTCGCAACGCACGCCGAAGACGGCCAAATCCTGCTGTCGCCCGTTTGGCACGAGTGGCGCGATCGTGGATTTTCGATCATTACCTGGGCTAAAGACATCAAGTCCCGCCAACTCAATGCCAACCCCAAAGCGACGGTCGTTGTCGCTGAGCAATTCCGGCCCTACCGTTCAATAGAAGTGCGAGGCCGGGCCGAACTCAGTCAGCCGCCCGACCGATACGAGATCCTGCGCCGCATTGCCTGTCGCTATCTGGGCGACGACGCCGGGGCATCCTATGCGGAGGATTACGCCGGCATCGAGATCGAGTTGATACGCATCGTCCCGGGTCACATCCGCGCCTGGGATTTCAGCGACCAGGACGCCTAGAATCGGCAGGTAACCGGCCGGTAACGAGACTATTCTTCGGGTTTCAGACCCAGAACGCAGTGCTTGGTAAAGCTTGCGGCATCACTAGCCGTCCATTCAGCCTTGGGTTTTTCGCCCATCACCTCGCACCAACGGTCTGAACCGACCTCCGGTGCACAGCCGCTGAGCGCGCTCACCAGTGCGACGACAAGACTCGTCTTGATCGTTGCTTGCATTCGAGTGCTTCCCTATGGAAAACCAGAGACGGAGCTACCGTCGTCAATGATGAGGCTAGTATCTCGGCACCGAAGAATCGATATTTACCGACCATGCATCAATGCCTCCGGCGAGATTGTGCACATTGGTAAAACCCTGACCGCGAAAGTATTCCGCTGCCGACTGGCTACGCACGCCCGAGTGACAATGAAAGACCAGCATGGCGTCGCGATCGAGCGTATCGATAAATTCGACCGCGGATTCGTCGAGCTTGCGCGCGCCTTCAATACTGGCTGTCGCGCGCTCAGCGTCGTCGCGTACATCAAAGAGACACAAATCCTCGCCGGCATCGAGGCGCTGCTTCAACTCTTCAACGTTCATCTGAGCGACCGGAGACGGCGCGTTGGGATTGTTAATGCTGAACCCCGGGTCTTCAGGACCCTGGGTCATGTCAATCGAGAGTCCATCGGCGCGAGCCGCTGAATCACGGTCAAACAGGATGTCTATCGCATTGGCATGCGTCTTGATTTCGTGTCCCTTGGCCGGTGCGAGATTAAATTCGTGCTGGAAAGCCGGGTCAATTTTCAGATGTACCGACAGTTGCGGATGCTGCGCCTGTACGTCCCTGATCGCATCGGCGGCGGCATCCGATATTTCGATCGACGGCGTTTTGACTTCGACAACTTCCTGTCCCAGCACTCGATGCAGCTCGCCCTGGGCATACATTTGCTGCACGACATCACAGCCACCGACAAATTCGCCGTCAATATAGAGTTGCGGAATTGTTGGCCACTCTGAGTAAATCTTAATCCCTTCTCGAATTTCCTGATCGGCGAGGACATCCACTGTTTCGTATTCGGCAGACATGTTTTCGAGGATGCCGATTACGGTCGCGGAGAATCCGCATTGTGGTTGCTGGCGATTGCCCTTCATGAACAGCAATACGGGGTTCGACTTGACCGTACTTTCAATGCGGTCACGGGTCGCTTCAGTGAGTGACATGAGATTTCCTTTAGTTGAATCGAGTGAGTCTGCCAGACTTGGCTAACATGGCCATCGCGGCGCAGATTACAAGCTCAGTACACCCGCGCTGGCATCGCGCGCGCGATAGTTTTGGTCCCATCGCGCCAGATTGCTATAACTTTCCTCCAGATCGAGGTCGAGTTTTGCGAAGCGGGCGAACTGAAATGCCGACTGAACAGTACAATCGACGACCCCGGGAAACTCGCCATTGATGAATGGTCGCTCATCCGCGAACAGGGCATCCAGATAGGCAAGGGCCGCTGGCCAGGCCGCCTTGGAACGCTCAGCCACACCGGGGTTGGGCGGCAATCCGGTCGGAGATTTGGTCGCATGGATGTAGTGAGCGACTGGCATCAACAGCCGCATCTCGGCGATGCGCTCAAGCTCCCGCGCCCGCGCCCGGGTGATCGCATCGCGACCCCAAATGGGCGGCTCGGGGTGCAGTTCTTCGAGGTAGTCGATGATCGGCAGCGATTCAATCACGGTCGTACCATCATCAAGCTCCAGCACCGGCACACCACCGAACGGATTTTTCAGCAAAAACCCGGGCGCGCGCTGTTCGCCCTTGGGCAATTTTACGACGATCTCCTCCAGTGCTATCCCGGCACCGCGCGCGTTCTTTTCGGCGATGTAGAGCCGAACCTTGGTCGGGTTCGGCGCAACCCGGAACCAGTAAAGCTTCACTTCGTGAAACTGAACTCAGCCTTACGCGGCCGCGCTTTTCTTCTGCGCTTCGTGATGTGCCTTCAGACGTTCCAGTTCTTCCCAACCAAGATAGCTGGTGAAACCGTCGTCGTCGAAGAACAGTACCGGCCCGTTACAGATAAACAGGTATTCTGTATCTTCGAGCGCCGTCGTCGCGCCGTGAATCATGCCGTTCGGCTCGTAGATGTAATCACCCGCGTTGAGCGTACCGTCGCGCACCTGCAATTTGCCTGAGAGAATAAAGGTGTGAGACGCCGAGAGATGCTTATGCTGGGGTGCGGTGAAACCTTTAAGCCAGCGGAACTTCACTGCCCATGCTCCCGACTCGGACCCCGTGTAGAGGATCTTCATGAATGCTTTTTCCGGATCCAGCGGTTGCGGAATCCAGTCACACTTGGCGTCTTCAACCAGCGTATCCATGAGTTCCGGGTTAATCGGTGAAATATCTTGCTGTAGTGCCATTTTCAATCTCCCCATAAAGTAAATATACCCTATTGACTCTGCTCATCTATCGCACGGCGTTGGGCTTCCGCCGCCTGTTCGAGCATACGGTTGGTGTCTTCGGCTTTACCGAGAGCAGCGGTCTGGTCTTCAAAAACATTTTCTGCAGGCGGTTGGTCTGAGCCGCAGCCCCCAAGTACCAACATGCCGCCGATCAGCACGGCTGATTTTAAGCTTTTTGCTTTCATGTCATTGGCCCCTTCTTGATTGAAGATGCTTACAAAGCAAATTTAAGAATTCGGCGCGCCGACCGAGACCTACCAATTTTCAATCGCAGTGCGGACATCGACTTCGAAGGTCCAGCCGCGTGCCGGCTGGCGCCACAAATACTCATAAGCATCAACAATCGCCTCGATGTTGAGCATGCCGTCTTCACCGAGCTTTTCGGCGAACTCCGGATATTTCGCGTTGACCTTCTCGCCGTTGATCGCGCCATCGATCACGATATGCCCTACGTGGATACCCTCGGGGCCGTATTCTTTGGCCAGTGCCTGGGCGAACGCCCGCAAGGCGGCTTTCGATGAGTTGAACGCACCGAAGTTGGGGCGGCCACGAAGTGACGCGCTGGCGCCGGTAAATAGCACGGTGCCGCCGCCGTTTACTTTCATTCGATTAACTGCCTCGCGGCCAAACAGAAAACCACCGAAACAACACATACGCCAGGAATTTTCAAAATATTCCGCCGTCATTTCATCGATACGACCGGGGGTATTGTTGCCAGCGTTGAAAATGGCGAGATTGATCCGCCCGACCGCAGCCGCGCGTTCGAACAATTGATTGGTCTGTTGTTCACTGGTCGCATCTGCGACCACTGCGGTTGCTTCGCCGCCCTCGCTACGGATCGCTTCGGCTACGGCCTCTATATTCGCTTCGGTCCGGCCCGCAACGAGCACGTGCAGCCCAGCCGCCGCAAAGCGATGACACAGCTGGGCTCCCATGCCGCGGTCCGGTCCAACCCCGATAATGACTGCGCTTTCCATGGTTTTCTTTTTCGCGTTGCTGAAGCCGGAGGGCCCCGGGTTAACGGGGCCCGCGACTACTCATTTGCATCAGCAAACTTCAAACAGACCTGCCGCACCCATGCCACCGCCAATGCACATGGTTACGACCACGTTCTTGGCGCCGCGGCGCTTGCCTTCGATCAAGGCATGGCCAACCAGGCGGCTGCCGGTAACGCCGTAAGGGTGTCCGACAGCAATTGAACCACCATTGACATTGAGCTTGTCGTTGTCGATGCCGAGCTTGTCGCGGCAGTAGATCACCTGGACAGCGAAGGCTTCGTTCAATTCCCACAGATCGATGTCGTCGACGCCGAGACCCGTGCGCTCGAGTAGTTTAGGGATAGCGAATACGGGGCCGATACCCATTTCGTCCGGCTCACAACCGGCAACGGCAAAACCGCGGAAAATTCCCATCGGCTCGAGACCTTTCTTGGCCGCCATCGAATCGCTCATCACGACCTGGCAGGCAGCGCCGTCGGAAAACTGGCTGGCATTGCCTGCGGCAATGACGCCGCCTTCGAGAGCCGGGCGAATCTGGGAAACGCCGTCATAGGTAGTGCCGGGGCGGATCCCTTCATCATGTTCGACCGTCGTTTCGCGCGTTGATTCAGCCCCTGTATCCTTGTCGACAATCTTCATGGTCGTCGTCATGGGTACGATTTCGTCGGCGAACTTGCCGGCTTCACGGGCAGCGTCTGCGCGATTCTGACTCTGCACGCCGTAGTGGTCCTGATCTTCGCGCGAGATGTTGTAGCGGCTCGCAACCTGCTCGGCCGTCTGCAGCATGCTCCAGTAGATTTCGGGTTTTTGTTCGAGACATACCGGGTCCTGTACGAAGTTCGTGTTCATCTCGTTCTGGACGCAGGAGATAG
>CAXGUU010000065.1:0-12389 GCA_964012875.1 uncultured bacterium | reverse complement strand
CCGCTGTCGTAACAAGTGCAGCAAGACAACGGCGCCCGGCCGAAAATTCGTGGCGACGATGGGGCGCGTGGCGCCACCCAACCCCAGATCAATAACCCTGCGCGAACGCATTTCAATCTCGGCAAATCGGGGCGAGTTCTGCGAGTTAGTTCGGTTCATAAAATCGGGCAATGGTGCGTTCATGTCGACGATTTCCGCGCTGCGTGATTCGGGCGCGTAGTGTGGAAGCGCGAGATGAGCATGCAAAAGAATTAATCCGAATACCGTTATGCACTGACGGAATTACCGGCGCCGCGGCCACGTCGCGGTCTGGACAAATGCTGACAATCTGCCGACCATGTGGTGCCCGGTTACATTCACGGAGACAATCCATGCCTTACGCCGCAGGCCGTCGCTATCTCGATGCCGACAGCCATATCATGGAGCGACCAAATTTCCTCCTAGACCATGCGGATGCGGCAACGCGTGAAATTCTGGGCCCGTTACTGGTCGGTGATCATGGCAAGTCGGTGGACTACCTCGAGGATGCCGCGCAACTCGAGGCGCATCGGGCATCTGATGTGGCGGCGATGCGAGCCCTGGGTCCCAATCTTATCGCGGGTCCTAAAGGCTACCGCGCTCTCGGCGCTTTCAACGCCACGGAGCGAAGCGATGCGCTCGACCAACTGGGTTTCGCGCGACAACTCGTGTTCGCAACGTTCAGCACGCTGCAAACGCTGCAAGGCGACAATATTGCACTGAAGTACGGCGCGGCGGCAGCACACAACCGCTCGATGGCCGAATTCTGTGGCGGCGATGACCGTTTGATGGGTGTGGCAAACCTGCCGCTGGATAATCCTGAGCTGGCGATCACTGAAACCGAACATCTCATCGGACTCGGTTTACGCGCGGCGTGGGTGGCACATCAACCCTGCGGCGGACGGTCGCCAGGGCATGATGCCTTCGACGCGGTCTGGGCCCGGCTGGCCGAGGCCGAGGTGCCGGTCGTGCTGCACGTGGGCGGTGTTCCGATCCAACTCGACGAGGCGTGGATGAATACCGGCCGTCCCATACCCAAAGATTGGCAGGGCGGCGGTGAGAATGTGCGCGGTAAAGACATGATCGCGCTGCATCAGGGAGCCGAATTGTTTCTCGGTGCAATGATTTTCGATGGTGTATTTGAACGGCACCGTAAGCTTCGCGCAGCGGCAATCGAGCTGGGCGCCGGGTGGGTGCCCGGCTGGCTGCGGCGTCTCGACTGGAGTGCGAAGATTTGGAAGAAGGAAACCGACCTGGCGGCTTTGACGCGCACACCCAGTGAAATTGCGCTGGAGCAGCTTGCGTTTACGCCCTACGTCTACGAAGACGTCGGTCAACTGATCGGCGAATCCGACGCTGGGCTTTATTTGTTTTCCAGCGACTATCCTCACTTCGAAGGCAGCAAAAATCCGATTGAACGTTTTGAAAATTTCCTCGCCGGCGCCGAGGTCAGCGCAGCGGCCCGGGCTGATTTCTACCATAAGAATTTCGAACGCATGTTTGGCCCGGCCGACTAGCGCGGGCGGGCAGACTTCACGGACTCAGGGCGCCACAGCGACACTCACATCCAAGCCCGTTGAACGATACGCAGCAGCCAGGCGGAAACCCCACAAAACATGTGCGATTTCCGAAAGTTATTGCGTTTTGTGGCGGCAGTGAATAGAGTTCTCGTACCCAGTCCCCACATCACTTTTCCACCCTGACTAATGGCTGAAAACGCGATGGGGGAAGCGCCCTTGGAGACCTCGCTATATGGCTACTATTGCCCGCGAAGCCGTTTCGGCTGAAGCACAAACGCTCAAGCCTGGCGTTCCGACGCTCAGGCAAATGATCGAAACCCGTGATCGTCTGACGACGGAAACCGGACACTATTACGGCATCGACGAGCTTTCGCTGCGCGATTCTGACCCGATCAAGTACGAACGCTTTTACGCCAAATTGCACGCCGCGGTGCTGGCAGCACGAGAATCCGCGCGATTTGTAGCCGCGAGTCCGGGGTCTCGTGAAATGGGCGAATGTCTGTGGGGCATTGCCACGCCCGAGGGTGACACCCTGGCGGTGTCGTTGGGGTTCCTCTCACATACCGTCATTTTTCCGGTTTCCGTTCGCTACATGGCCGAAAATGACTATGACGTGAATGACGGTATCGAAGACGGTGACGTTTATGCCGTCAGCGACGGTCTGACCGGCGGCGTCCCTCACCCGGGAGATTTCTACTCCTTCGTACCCATCGTGGTCGAAGGCGAAATAGTAGCCTGGGCTATCGGCATCAATCATCTGATGGAGAACGGCGCCCCGGTGGCTGGCTCCTGGGCCACGTTTTCCGTCGACACATTCATGGATGGTCTCGTGTGTCCGCCCATGCGCACCGGCCGCAAGCTCAAACAAGAATCGTGGTGGAAGGCAATCTGGGAGCGGCGCACGCGGGCAGCGACCATGAACATCCTCGATGACAAGATGCGCCTGGCCGGCTGCGCCATGATTCACGAGACCACGCACAAGCTCATCGAAGAATTCGGCATCGACTACTACAAGCGCGCCATTCGCGAAGTCATCGAAGAATCCCGACGCATGGTCGTAGACAACATGCGTTCAACCATGGTGCCAGGCACTTACAACGGTTGTGCCTTCAGGCTGGTCAAATACAAAGGCCTGCAAAACGTCTGGTCGCATGCCGACAAGAACACACTGATCCATGTTCGCGGCAGCGTGGAGCCGAATGAGAAAGGCCTGATGCTGGACGCCGAGGGATCGTCGAAGTGGGGATACCATTCCTACAACGCCACCCCGGGAGGCGTCGATTGCGCCGTTTTTCTGGGCATGATCAATTCGTTCTCCTACAACACCAAGGTCACTGCCGGCATCGACCTTGCCGTACAACGGCACTACCCGAAGGGCAGTGTTTATAACCCTGACAATGAATACGCCAGCAACGCCAACCTTTGGGCTCAGACCGTTGCGCTGAACAGCATTGGCTTTGGTTCGGTCAGCCGCGCCATGTTCAGCCGCGGCTACCTTGAAGAGGCGTTCACTGTCGACGGTAACTGGGGTGCCTTCCAGGGGCAGGGCACAACCGAAGACGGCACCAGCTATGGTTTCACCAACTTTGAGTGGCTCGGCGGCACCGGTCGCGGTGCGTGGTGTTACAAGGATGGCGAACCGCTGGTATGGGCCGCCTGGTCGCAGATGGCGACGATTGGTGATGCTGAAGAATTTGAATCAACCGTGCCGCCGTTGTTCTACCTCGGCCGTAAGTTGTTGCCCGGGTATTTCGGCTACGGTAAGTACCGCGGCGGCCCGGGCAATTCCGCGGTGCACTGGTGTGTAGAACCTGGCAAGCACGTGGGACTGACCCGGCCTAATGGCGGCTTGTCCTGCACGCCCTCAGTCGGGCTGGGCATGAGTGGCGCCTACCCGGGGCCGGGTAGCTTCATGATTTCCGCGCGCGACACCAACCTCGACGAACTGATTGAGCAGGGTGAAACCCCGCGCGACGCGCGTGAGCTGCTGGAAATGGTCGACCGCGGCCAGCTCAGGGTCGACAACCTCGAAGTGTGGAAAACCGACTGTCCGGAACTAGCCCTGCAGAATAACGACCTCTTTGTTGATGCCGCTGGATCGTCAGGTGGATGGGGCGATCCGCTCGATCGCGATCCGCTGTCGGTCGCCGATGATCTGAATTCGGGCACGTGCCCGAGCTACGAGTTCGTGAGCCGCATGCATGGCGTGGTTGCCGCGGAAAACGCCGATGGCGAATGGATCGTCGACCTCGCCGCGACAGAGCAGAAACGTCAGACGCTCAGGCGGGCGCGTCTCGATGAGTCTGTCGACGTTCGCGACTGGTGGATCAATGAGCGCAAAACAATTGAACAGGTCGACTTTGCGCCGGAAGTCCGCGAGATGTATGCCCAAAGCCTGAGCTTCGACAAGTTTCACAACGAGTTCGTTTCGTTCTGGCAGCTGGGCTGTGACTTCGCCATTGCCGAGGAATAACCGATGAGCGACGGAGTGAACGTTGATATCGATCTCATCCGACAACTGGTCGACGGCACCATTGATGATGACAACGCCGAACGCCTGCTGAAACTGCCGCGTAAGGATAAAGACCGGTTCTTTAAATATATCGCAGTGCTGCAGGAGCGCGTTGCATTTGACGACCGCATACTGCTCCGCCTCGGCGACAAGCTTTATATCGTTCAAAAAGAAAAGGGCCAGCGCGTGACTCAATGCGAGTGCGGCCACAATTTTGGCGATTATCGGGAGAACTGGAAACTGCGGTGCAAGGTGCGCACGCGTAAAACACAGGTCGAGATGGCCGAGGTCTACGACCCGGCACCGGCGGTTCCCGAAGCTGGCTGGCAGGAAATCCGGGAATTTTTCTGTCCGTCATGCGCGACCCAGCATGCCGTGGAAGTCGTTGCCCCGGGCTACCCGATCGTATTCGAAATGCTGCCGGATCTGGATATGTTCTACCGCGATTACCTCGGGCAACCGCTCGATGACGAAGCTGAAGATTGGTATCAGGACCGCACTGCTACGGTTACAGCGACCTGGGCCTGACCAGAAAAAGACGCCTGATACCAAACCAACCATAGTCTCTGCCCGGCACATTCGCGCCGGTGATCTGATTTCCTAGGGAGTAATTCATGAGCGCAACCGCATCGGCCGCGGGCAGCGACCGCGACCTGATCCTGGCGCTAGACGCCGGCGGCACAATGACCGACGCCATCCTGGTCAAACCCGATGGTACCTTTACGGTCGGCAAGTCGATTAGCCGCAAGGAAGATCAGGCAAAAAGCTACAGCGAGGCCGTGGCGGACGCTGCGCAATCGATAGGTCTTGATTCCGAGCAGGTCCATGCGCGCTGCGCGGCGGACATCTATTGCGGTACCGGTATGCTGAATACTGTGCTGACGGGTGACGGGCGCAAGGTCGGGCTGATTGTTACGCGCGGCTTCGATGACATCACCGTCATGGAGGGCGGTCTCACCTACCTCGGTCAGAGCCAGTCCGAAGCGCTACATCAGCAACTTCACAAACATACCCGGCCGCTGGTTCATCCGAAAGATGTCGTCAGCGTCAGCGAACGCATGGGTGGCGGGTGTTACCAGGGCAATATTCACCTGCCTGCCGGCCACAGTCTCATTCCGGTCAATGAACGACAGGTCAGAGAAGGCACCAACACCCTGCTCGACCGGGGCTGCGAAGTGATCGGCATCCTGTTTTTGTATTCCTTCGTTGATCCCCGGCACGAGCATCAGGCTAAGGCCATTGCTGAGGCGGTTATCGCTGAACGCGGCACCGATGTTCCGGTTGTATGCTCGGCCGATGTCGCGCCGGTGGCCAAGGAAAACAGCCGATTGAAAAGTCTGCTGTTTCAGTGTTTCGCTGCGGAGCAGGTGCGCGAAGCCCTGCTGGATGTTGAAAAGCAGGCGCATGGCCTCGGTTTCGACGGCCGCCTGCTGACCCTGCTCTCGTACGGCGGCGCGGTAAACATGGAATATCCGCGACTGTACGAAACGATGATTTCAGGCCCAATCGGCGGATTGATTGGTGCCCAGTTTGTCGCCAATCAATTGGGCATCGAAAACATCGTAACGGCCGATATGGGCGGCACCAGTTTTGATGTCGGGCTGCTGGTCGATGGTCGCCTCGGCATCGCTCGCAGCGCGGACATCGCCGGTCACCGCCTAGCATTGCCGATGGTCGAACTGGACTCGGTCGGCAGCGGCGCGGGCTCGGTCGTTTCCGTCGACGAGTACAAACGCCTTCATGTGGGGCCAGAATCGGCCGGTGCGGGCGTTGGAATCTGCTACAAGTACGACCGCCTGACCGTAACTGATATCAACGTGGCGCTCGGTTACGTTGATCCCGATTATTTCCTCGGGGGGCAGGTCAGACTTAATCGGGACGCAGCACTGAAAGCACTCAAAGAATCAGTGGCCGACCCGCTCGGGCTGGATGTCTACAAGGCCGGTGCCGGCGTGCTCGACATTATCAACGCCGAAATGAACGATTTACTGCGCACGATGGTCGCCGCGAAAGGCTACGACACGCACGATTTCACGATGCTGTACTACGGTGGGGCCGGGCCGGTGCACATGTACGGATTCGCTGAAGGTATCGAGTTTCAGGATGTCATTACGTTACCGTGGGCAGCCGGATTCTCCGCCTTCGGCGCCGCGTGTGCTGAATACATGCATCGGTACGACCGCGGCCTGCGAGTTTCTATCGCTGCCGACGCCACCGATGCGGACATGTCGACGACGGCAGCTGAAATCGACAGAACCTGGCGCGAGCTGGAAGCGGAAGCGCGGACCGAAATGGCCGCTGAAGGCGTTGACGCCGAAAAGATTGAATTCCGCTACAGCGTATCAGCCCGCTACATCGGTCAGATCGAGAGCTTTAACACAGCTCTGCAAAATGGAAATATGGTCGGCCCCGACGACATCCACAACATGGTTCAGGCTTTCGAAGACATGTATGCGAAGGTGTATCCGGAAGGCGCCAAATTCAGCGGCGCCGGCTATTCACTGACCGAAGTCAGTGTCGAAGCCATCGCACCCAAACCCCAACCACAATTACACAGTCACCCGCTCGCCGGTGAAGAACCCGATGAAGCCGCTTACGTTGGCGAACGCGATGTCTTTCATAAAGATCGCTGGGTTGTATTCAAGGTCTGGGAAATGGCCGAACTGCTGCCGGGCAACATCATCAAAGGGCCGTCGATTATCCGCGACCCGATGACAACGGTGGTGATACCGCCGGAGCGCGAGATGATGATCGATGCATTCAAGATTCTTCACTACCGCTAAATTCGAGGACACCCCGTGAAACTCGCAAGCTTTTCGAGCAATAATCAGGCACGTTTCGGCCGCGTTGAAGGCAGCGACATCATCGACCTGACCGATGCGGGCATCGCAGTTTCGATGCGCACACTATTGAGCCTGGGGACTAATGGCCTGGCCCAAGCAGCGTCGGCAACCGGTCCCAAACTCGCGCTTTCGGATGTGGAACTCGTTGCACCGATTCCCGATCCCTCGAAGATTCTCGCCATCGGACTCAACTACAAGGATCACATTGAAGAAACCGGTCTGGCAACACCGGAGTTCCCGATGTTCTTTAACAAGCAGGCCACTGCAGTAAACGGTCCGTATGGCGACATCCACATGCCACGGGTATCTGAGAAGCTCGACTACGAAGGCGAAATGGGTTTCATTATCGGTCGTCGTTGTCGTCATGTACCCCGCGAGCGAGCGCATGAAGTGATTGCCGGGTTCTGCGTCTGCAACGACGTCAGCGTGCGAGACTGGCAAATGAAGGCGCAGACTTTCACGCTCGGAAAATCTTTTGACACGCACAGCCCCTTTGGCCCGTACCTGGTCACAAGCGATGAAATCAATGACCCCCACGACCTCGCGCTCAAAACCTGGGTCAACGAAGAGCTGCGACAGGACTCCAGCACCAAACACCTCGTATTCGACTGCTACGATCAGATCGCGACGCTGACAGCCGCGTTTACGCTGGAGCCCGGAGACGTCATTTTGACCGGGACGCCAAGCGGCGTGGGTATCGGTTTCAAACCCCACAAATACCTGAACGTCGGCGACGTCGTCAAAGTCGAAATCGAAGGCCTGGGCCATATCGAAAACTCGGTTATTGACGAACCCGAATCGACCACGCTGATTTGACTCGCCGGCGCTTGACTGCGCCCGTCACCCGACTGTCCGCCTGAACCGACTCGCGGGGTAATTCCATGCATGCTTGGCAATTTGAAAACTACGGCCCCTACACCGAAGTATTGCAGTGGCGCGAGCGCGACGATCCGGTCGCGGACGACGGCCAGGCCGTGGTGCGCACAAGTGCGGTGTCGCTGAATTTTCCTGATCTCCTGATTTGCCAGGGTCTCTACCAGGTGCGCGCACCGCTTCCAGCAGTCTCTGGTATCGAGGGTGTGGGGGTGGTCGAGTCCGTGGGTCCCGGCAGCCGTTTCAAGGTTGTGCAGCGGGTCGTGGCGTTCCGTCACGGTGGCGGCACGCTGGCTGATAAGTTCATCGTCGATGATAACGTCGCCTGGGTCGTGCCGGACCATGTGGATGACACGACAGCGGCGGCATTGAGCGTGACCTACGGCACTTCCTATTTTGCACTGATTCATCGCGCAAAGCTCGAGGCCGGCGAGACCCTGCTTGTACTCGGTGGTGCCGGTGGTGTCGGTACCGCGGCCATTCAACTGGGCAAACTGTTAGGCGCGAATGTCATCGCGGCTGCAGGTTCAAAGGAGAAGCGCGACGTCTGCCTCGCCCAGGGTGCCGACAGTGTCATTGATTACCGCAACGAAGACATTGTCGAGGGCGTAAAAGAACTGACTGATGGCCGTGGCGCCGATGTCATTTACGACCCGGTTGGGGGCGATACCTTCGATCAGATCAAACGTTGCATCGCCTGGGAAGGCCGCATACTGATCATTGGCTTCGCGAGTGGACGAATTCCGACGATTGAGTGCAACCGTATGCTGCTCAAAAACATGTCGGTGGTCGGACTCGCATGGGGGCAATACCTTACGCGTGAACCGGCCCGCGTCGCCGCGGCACAGGAACACCTTTACAAACTACTCAAGTCCTCTGCAATTAACCCTGTCGTCTACAAGCAATTGCCATTTTCGGAAGTCCATGAAGGTATGCGCATCGTCGAGAGTCGCGAGGTGTACGGCAAATTGGTTATTGATCGTTAACGATTAGCTCGATGAGCCTGTTCCGCACATCCGCCGGCACGCGTTCGTGACGTGCTTGCAAACGTTGCCGACACCCGTACGAAGGACTATGATGGGGCTGCACGCGACGCATTTTTCGATGAAGAGGACGTCCCCAGGAATTATCTCGGTCGCAATTTCACATTTGCGAATTGCCCAAGGCAAGCGCAACGTGGTGCGCCTGGACCCGAGCAACTTTTCCCTACCTGCCGACAGCGTCCCGATTCAACCGCGTGTATTTTCACACTACGCCTATACGCCTATCCGACTTTTTGGGAAGTCTGTGGGAGCCGCTGCGGACGTACTCGCCACTCCCCGCACCCGGCGGACTTGAAAGGCGCAACAGAATTCCTGCTTTTGTGCCGATGGCGCAAGATGATAGCTGCCAACACAACGTGCCTTTTCGCGCTTCTGCCACCATCGGGACGCGATCTACAAGGCCATTTTTGACGGTGGTGTGCGTGAGGCAATAACGCATGGATATATACGTGGGAAATCTGTCATACGACATGACGATTGAAGAGCTGCGGGAGACGTTTGAACAGCACGGCGAAGTCGGGAATGTGAAAATCATTACCGACCGAGAAACCGGTCGTTCAAAAGGGTTCGGCTTCGTTGAAATGCCAAATCAGAATGAGGGGGAAGCAGCGATCGGCGAATTGAACGGCGCTATGCTGCAAGGTCGAACCGCGAGGGTCAATCAAGCCCGTCCGCGTAACGACCGCCCTCGCCGCGACTAGTCTGATCGGGTACTGTCGCCCTGCCAGCTGCGACGCGCAGTCGTTGCCGGCCTCGCTTGCGCTGGAGGCATGCGCTTAAATCCTTCGCATGCCCGATGGGCCGTAGCGTTAGTTCTGGATCGCCGGCAGCACCTCGTTAACGATCGCTTCGGTTTGCGCCATCATGTCGCGCTCACCTGAAGCGATTGGAAACAACACAAATTTGGATGCCTGGACGTCGATGTATTCACGCAGGCGCGTGATGACATCGTCGGTGGTGCCGATGGCAAAAAGTGGGTTCAAATCCATCTTCTCGCCGATGCCGGTGCGCTGCACGAATGGCGAATTCAGGACCTCCGGGTCGTCTGGCGTACCGATGCGAAAAGCAAGTGATGCACCGTAGTGATCGTCATCGATCGTGCGCCCGTAGGCCTGTGCTTCTGCCTTGATACCTTTGATGGCGGTATCTACCTCTGCCGGGCTCGCGATACCGCCAATCCATCCCGAACCAAGTCTTGCCGTCCGTTTGATGGCCGCTTTACTGGAACCACCTATCCACAGCGGTAACGGTTGCTGTATTGGCCGCGGTGCGATCGTGGCATTCTCATACTGGTAAAATTTACCCTCAAAGGTGACCGACTCTTCGCTCCAGAGCCGATTCATCAGTTCAAACATTTCGTTAGCCTTGGAACCCCGATGGTCAGAGCTTCTGCCAGTCGCGCCCCACTCCGCGGCTTTGGGGTAACCGACCCCGAACATCGGCAGCAAACGTCCGCCGCTCAAAAAATCGATGGTCGCGCACTGTTTGGCCAGGACAAGAGGATCGCGTAGCGGCGCAACAATCGCATTCATGCCGAACTTGATGCGCTCTGTACAACCGGCTAGCGAAGCAAGCGCGCTCAACGATTCGAGATAGCTGTCGGTCGAAATGAGGCGATCTGACTGCCACACTGAATCGACTCCGGCCGCCTCCAGGCGTTCGACCCAACGAAAAAAACCTTTGCCGTCTTCAAAGGGATAATTGACCAGCCCAAAACCAAGACGAATTTTCAGCATAGGTTCCAATGTCCTATTGGCATCATTAAGGCTGCCCGACACGGTGCGCCATCGCACTACTTCCCAGGTTCGCGAACCTGGCCTCAGGCAGCTGTTCCATCACCCTCTTATCCACCCGGCCCGATCGCTTCGAGCAAGGGCCAGTTCCATTTTTTCGACACAAGGTAGTCGGGGCGGTAATCTTCATCCGGGTTTGCCGGATAGAGAACGACATGGGTTGCGCCGGCATCAAAGAAGGCATTCAGTTTTTTGACCAAGGTGTCCGCGTCGCCCCAGGCGCATACTGCATCAATCAGCCGATCGCTGCCACCATCCGCCCAGTCTTCTTCCACGAATCCGCACTCCAGCCAGCGGCTTTGATAGGCCGGCAAACCAATGTAGCCAGCACATGCGCGTCGGGCCAGATTGCGGGCCGTTTCCGCATTGCCATCAAGCACGCAGCGAACGGCAACATGAATTTCCTTGTTTGGCCCGAGTATTTTGCGGGCAGCAGCGACGGCTTCAATGGGTTGGAGGAACAAAAATGAACCATCCGCCATTTCGCCGGCAACGCGCATGAGGCCTTTGCCGTGTCCCGCGACGATGACGGGTGCAGCCTTGGCAGCCCGTGGACTTTCGATCGGCGCCTCTTTCAGCCGTTCGATGAAACGCCGCATTTTTTTTACTGGAGGCATCCATCCATGCCCCCGCGGCTCGATCAAAACCGGATGAGAGACACCCAATCCGAGTCGAAATCGGCCGTCAGACATTTCGGCCAGGCCATTGGCGGATTGCGCCGCCAGATCTGCATCGCGGACGTAAATATTCGCAATCCCACTGGAGACATTGATCGAACTCGTACTCGCGAGCAAATAACCCGCTGTGGAACAGGGATCACGCCCAAACAATTCAGGCAACCACAATTCGTGATACTTCAACTGCTCCAGTTTCCGGGTGTGGGCGACCAGATCTTTACCGGTGGTACCTTCGGTCCACTGCAACAGGCTCACGGGCCCCTTCATGTACTTACTCCGAGTTGTTCTGGTTTTCTCAGGTGACCCGCATTCTTATGCGAGTCCTCCCTGTTCGGTACTTATCTGAAAGCCGGCATGACTTCCTTCGCCATCAATTCGATATGTTCGTCCGACCAACTCGGATGCAGACCCGGTGGCACCGCCCAGGTATAGAAGCGTTCGCAGCCGGTCGCCTCAACATAGCCTTTAATCATCTCGACCGCTTGTTCCGGGCTCACGATGTAGCATTCGTTCTGTTCGATTGACTCCTTGGTCGCGTCAACCGGCTTGATGAAATCCATGCCCGCCGCCTTGAACCATTTGCCGTATTCGTTCTGCTGGTAGGCCAGATGTTCCACGGCTTCTGCCCAGCGTTTTTCTGGATCTTTCGAGACGTGCAACCAGGCATACCCTGCAGCGACCTGAGCACCGGCCGGGTCATGTCCCGCCTTCTCATAGGTCTCGCGATAAATCTGGGTAAATGGCCCTACCGGCCCAATCGCGATGTAGCCGGCGCCTACCCGCGCTGCCCGGCGCACTGCGACGTTGCTGAACCCGGCAATCCACAACTTGGGATTTTTCTGTACCGGCAAGGGACGGAGCTGAATATCTTCGTAGTTGTGATATTCGCCGTTGAAGCTGAAACGCTCGCCGGCAAACAAGCGTTGAATGATCTCAATACCTTCATCCATACGTTTGCCGCGTGACTTGGGGTCGACGCCCCAGGCCTTCAGTTCTTCGACCTTATAGCCAACTCCGATACCGAGTTGCAGGCGCCCCCCGGAGATGACGTCCAGGGTGGCTGCGTCTTCGGCGACCCTCACGGGATCGTGCAGCGGCAACAACAGCACG
>CAXGUU010000064.1:0-12545 GCA_964012875.1 uncultured bacterium | reverse complement strand
ACCCACCTGACTTCGCCTGCACTAATGCGGCTTCACCGCGGACAGCCGGTCATGCACATGAATGACAAAACGGCGGCCAAGCGTGGGATCAAAGACGGCGAAACCGTTGAGGTGTTCAATGATTTTTCCGATTTCCGCATCATGGTACGAACCTCACCGACAGTGGCGCCGATGCAGGTCATCGTCTACATGTGGGAAGGGCACCAGTTCGAAGGCTGGAAAGTGTTTAACCGTGCCCTGATCGGCCAACCCAAACCCATTCACCTCGCTGGTGGCTATGAACAGTTTCGTTACTACGCCATCAACGGCAGCCCCTCGCCCGCGAAAGATCGCAGCGTCCGGGTTGACGTGCGCAAAATCAGTTAAGGAACCATCGTCATGGCTAAAGCAGCACAAGGCGCCTCAAAAGAAGAGCTCAAACGCCATAACCGCCACATCGCCAACATCATCGATCTCAACAAATGCATGGGTTGCCAGACCTGTTCAGCAGCATGTAAGAGTTTATGGACGTCACGCGAAGGCACCGAACAGATGCGCTGGATGAACGTGACCACCTATCCCGGATCCGGCTACCCGCGGAACTATGAGCAAATGGGGGGTGGATTTGATGAGCAGGGCGAACCGAGTCCGGGCGCCTTACCGAACATGGTTGATGTGGGCGACGCCATGCAGTTCAACCACGGCGAGGTCCTCTACGGTGGTGAAGGCGACGCGGTCCATCTGAAACCGACCAGCGCCATCACCGGAGAAGACCCGGAGTGGGGCTATAACTGGGATGAAGACGAAGGCGGTGGCGACTGGCCGAATGGTTATTACTTTTACCTGCCGCGTAAGTGCTACCACTGCACTGATGCGCCCTGCCTTGATGCCTGTACCCACAATGCCATCTATAAGCGCGAAGAAGACGGCATTGTTGTGCTTGATCAGGATCGTTGCCATGGCGACCGACTGTGCGTGGAAGCCTGTCCCTACAAGGCAATCTACTACAACCCGGTCACGGAAAAAGGCGAGAAATGCATCATGTGCTACCCGCGCGTGGAACAAGGCATAGCACCAGCCTGCGACCGGCAGTGTCCGGGGCGCACGCGCCTGTTCGGCTACATCGACGACAAGGACAGCGACCTTTACAAGATGATCAACGTCCACAAAGTGGCGCTGCCGCTGCACCCTGAATTCGGCACGGAGCCAAACGTTTTCTACATTCCACCCTTTGAATCGACCAAGGCCTTTGCCGAAGACGGTTCGATCACCGATGTCGGACGGATAGAAATGAAGGTGCTCGAAGAGCTGTTCGGGCCGGAAGTCGAGGACGTTGTACGCAAACTCCGGGACGAACGCGCGAAGAAAATGCGCGGCGAAGAATCAGAAATCATGGATCTCCTGATCGGTCGAAACTACTGGGATCGATTCAAGGGCTTTGAAAAAGATCCGGCCGAACAGGTGATGGAATTCAGAATTCCGATCCAGAAAACCGCCTGAGTTCTCATTATGAAATTTATTCGTATTGCCGCAGACGACAAGGCGCTGGCCTCGGTCGAGTTTGACGGCTGGCAGCAGGCGCCGGTACGTACCTTTCCGCTGTCACCGACCCCGTTGAACGGTAACCCGCTGATCAAGAAGGTTTCGCCCTTTCTCGAAAAAAGCACTGACCACGGTACCGTCTCCAGCCTCGATGTAGCCGGCGCGCACAACGGCAGTATCCTAGCCGTACGTTTAAGTTGGACCAGTGACAAACATGACCGGATAGCTGATCTGGACCAGTTTGTCGACGGTGCGGCTGTGATGTTTCCGCTGGCCGAGAATGCCAGCGCCTTCACCATGGGCGCTCCCGGAATCCCCGTCAATGCCTGGTACTGGAAAGCCAACCTCGACAATGTCGCGTTTGACGTGATCGCCGAGGGCTATGGCACGTCCGGCCGCAGCCGGGATCATCAACGACCAATCCATTGCGATGCTCGGCACGATGGTAAACATTGGCACGTAGTGCTCAGCCGTGTGCAAGCGGGTGCATCCGAGCGCGCGATCTTTAAACCCGGATCGCCGACTCGTGTAGCCTTTGCAATCTGGGACGGTGGCAACCGCGAACGCGCGGGACGCAAGTCTTTCTCGGGCGATTTCGTTCCGGCCGACATCGAGGCATGAACGGAAGCGAGCAGCTGAGCGCACCGCTCAACAGTCGCGCTGAAAACGAAGCGGCAGCACGCTCACGCATTTATGCCCTGCTCGGCGAAGCCTTCAGCTACCCCCGCGGCGAGTCGGTGCTGCGGCTGCTCGAGGGCGACTGGCTGGCAGATCTGTCGCAAGCGCTTATGCACCTCAATCACGGCATCGACGGTCCGCAATACCTGGACCTGCCGGATAGTAAAAACGCGATCGAAACGCTCGAACAGCAATACTCCGGCCTGTTTGATGTTCTCGGTGCTGCCCCGCGTGTGTCGCTACTCGAACGTGGCTATGTCGACACCGGCGAGCATGCCCTGTGGCAAGAATTGCTGGGCTTTTACCGCCACTTCGGTCTCGATTTTTCTCAAGGCTATGCCGAAGAGCAGCCCGACCACCTGCTGACTGAGCTGGCATTCATGCACTATCTGTGTTTCCTGGAAGCCGGTGCCCGGGCAGGCAAAGAAGACTACCGCCGTGGTCAGCGCGACTTTTTGAACCTGCACCTCGGAAAGTGGGGAGATGCGCTCTGCCAGCGCTTGAGTGAATCAGCGCAGGGCAGCTTCTACGACATTGCGGCCGATTTCATGCGGCGATTCATTGCCAGCGAACGCCGCAGCCCGGAAACAAGTCTCGAGTACTAGGTTGCTGCCGCAAGGTAGGCTTCTTCGTCAAACGCCGCCGGGTAGTCGAAATCGCTTACGCTGATACGCCCCTCGGAGATCAGCTGTTCGGCGTACTCACCGCGGTTGATCATCTTCAATGGGCCGCGAGCGGCACGTCGTTCACGACGCAGCTCGGTGGTGGCAGCCTCATCGACCTCCCACACCCGATTCGGATCTGAATTCCCTGTGAGTATCACGGCGTAGTCCGCCGCCGCACGTTCTTCAGACACCAGGCCCCGCACGACATCCATTCGCACCCACTCCGGTATGCGCACGAGCGGGTCGCCCCAGCCGCCGCCGCCAGGGGTCAGAATACGCACGATGTCGCCCGCTTTAACCGGCACAGCCTCGCGCTTATAGAGTATGGTTTCAGCTTGGGGCGTGTCGGGATTGATGACCGCGCCACCCGAGCGGCCGGCCTGCCCGCCGTTCACCCCAAAGCAGGAAAAAATGGTGCGATACGACACCGTCAGGAAATGACCGTCCACCAGAATCTCGACGTCCTTCAAATAGCCCAGGCCGCCGCGGTAGGCGCCGGGACCGCCAGAGTCCTGAAACATGCCAACCCGGTGAACGATTACCGGGAACCGTTGCTCGATGAATTCACTGGGCAGGTTTTTCGACTCTGGTACGAGATCAACTGTATCGGTACCGTCCGCAAATGGGCGCGCACCCGACCCGGCACCGAAGATCTCACGATAGAGAAAATCCTTGCCGTCGAGATCCTTGCCGTAAAAGCCGTAGAGTTGAATGCATTGCGAGTCGCCGACCATCTGACCGTTAGTCGCTTTCGCCATTGCCGCCATGTAAGCGCCGATCATGCGCAGCATGCAGTCCATGCGATCGGCGCCTGCCGCCGGGTATTCAGCCGAAAGTACAGTGCGCGGTGGCAGGTAGGCTTTGAACACGTCGGTCAAGCCTTCATTGACGATCATCCCGGGTACCTGCGCCTTAACGAAGCCGCCCAACCACTTCGAATAATGACGGCCATCCATCACCCAGTTAACCGGACCCGGCACCTGAGGGTCAGTGCCGGCGAAGTCGACTATCAGTTTTTCCGGATCTTTGCGCACCGTGAGTTTGATCTTGACCGGTTGCTCGAGATCGATACCGTCAGTTTCCAGAAAATCTTCGCCGATATATTCGCCATTCGGGATGTGCGGCAACGCTTCTTCGCGCACGATTTCCTTGCAACGATCAATGATGCAATAGAAAGCGGCTTCAACCACATCGGTGCCGTACCGGTCGCATAGTTCGACCACTCGACGCTGAATGATGCGCGTCGCGCCGACAAAAGCATCAATGTCGCCACGCAGGTCATCCGGATAGCGGCTGTTGCGCACGATGATCTTCCAGGCTTCATCGTTGCGCTGTCCGCGCGAAAAAAACTTGATCGGCGGCACCTGAATCCCTTCTTCAAACACAGTCGTGGCCGTTAACGGCCAAGAACCCGAAACCTTACCGCCGACGTCGTTGCAGTGTCCGAATAATTGCGAGAATCCGATCAGGCGTTCGTCAGAAAAGATGGGGACCACGACGCAGAAATCCGGCAGATGGCCGATGGTGCCGCTGGACTCGTGGATATCGTTGTAGAGAAAGACATCACCGTCATGAATTTCATCGAGCGCGTAGTAGTTGCGGATGGGATCTGCCGTCGCCGCCCAGGACACGCGTGTGACACTATTGCAGTCGACCGTGTTCAATGACGCGCGGTAATCATGCTGTTCGCGCACAATGGTGGAAACAGCAGTCCGCTCAACGGCGGCCTCGCCTTCGCTTATGGCTGCCTCCAAAGCCCACTCGATAACATCCAGAGTGACGCTGTCGAGGTTGTTCTTGGCCGCTTCGATACGAGGCCAGTCGGCATCATCACGCGAAAAGGTCGACATGCGTCTCGGTGCGTAGGCGTCGCTGAGATAAACAGATTCATCAAAAATCTGTGGCGTCTCAGCCTTACCGTGGATATCGATGGTCGCTGACATGAAGTTAGGCCTCTCGTTGTTGCCGGGTCACGATGACCTGCCCGTAATCGTCAAGTACGGCAGACCAGCCTGGATCGAGAACAAAGGTTGAATCATATTGCTCGATAACTGCCGGACCGTCCAATGAGACGCCCAAGGGCGCCTGTTCGCGGGTATAAACCGGCAGTTCGACCTCGCCTGTCTCCCGAAAAACGCCGCGTCGGGTAGACGCCAGCGCTGCGTTCCAACCACCGCTGTTGCGCGCGGCGCCGGCCAACTTTAGGCGCGGAAACATGCCGAAACCAGTCGCACCAATATTGACAATTTCGACCGGGTGGCGACCTTCGTATTCATAACCGAAACGGTCGTCGTGCGCGCGGTGAAAATTCTTGATTGCCTGCCGGATTGCGGCTTCGCTCAAGGCGCCGTCAAGCACTGTCATGGGCACACGCACTTCGTAGGCCTGACCGACATAACGCATGTCGGCGAATGCGCTGATCGCAGTCTCGGACTCGGCAAAGCCTTCCCGAACCAAGTCTTCCTGGACGGCTGAATAAACGCCGTCAAATTCACTCGCGAGTCGCGCAATGTCCAACTCATCTTCACGTTGTACATCGGTGATCACGCGATCTGCCCGCACATCGGTCGCAAGCAAACCCTCGGCAGACGTCACTCCCGGCGACGGCGGCAGGACAATAGTATTGATACCCAGCGCGTCGGCGACTAGGCAGGCATTGAGCCCGCCAGCACCACCGAAGGCCATCAGTGCGTAATCACGCGGATCACGCCCGCGTTTGACCGAAACGACATTGATTCCCTGGGCGATATTCGTGGTGGCAAGATCGAGGATGCCAAGTGCCGCGTCTTCGACGCTCTTGGACAGAGAAACGGCAATGGTCTGCTCGATCGCGCGGCGCGCACTGTCCACATCAAGCTCGATCGAGCCCCCAAGCAGGTAGGGCGACACGCGACCCAGGACGATGTGGGCATCAGTCAATGCCGGCTCCTTGCCACCGCGGCCGTAACAAACGGGGCCGGGCTGCGCCCCCGCACTTTGCGGACCCACGCGCAAGCTGCGGCCGGCAGCAAGCCAGGCAATCGAACCACCGCCCGCGCCAACAGTGTGCATGTCGATCATTGGCGTTTTAATGTTGTAAACACCGATACGCCCCTCGGTCAGCATATTGGGCGTGCCCTGGTCAATGAGGCAAATGTCTGTCGAGGTACCGCCGATGTCGATGGTGATCAGGTTCGGGAATCCGGCCGCCTTACCGTAATAGCTGGCGGTAACAATGCCAGCAGCCGGTCCCGACAACACCGCCGCGATCGGCTGCGGCGCAATCTCCTTGGCCCGGATAATGCCACCGCTCGATTTCATGACAAACAGACGCGCATCGATGTCGACATCTTTCAGGCGCTGATCGAGGTTTTCGAGATAGGTAGTCACGAGCGGCATAAGCCCGGTGTTCAAACAGGTGCTCAAAGTCCGTTCGTATTCGCGGTATTCGCGAACCACATCCGAAGAGATGGATACGAAACACTCGGGATAGACTTCGAGGATCAGTTCGCGGGCGCGTTGTTCGTGTTCCGGGTTGCGATAGGAATGGATGAATGAGATCGCAACAGCACCAATGCCCATGGCACGAAACTCGGCAGCAATCTCCCGCACTTCGTCTTCGTTGAGCTGCGTATGCTCGTTACCGCGAAAATCCAGGCGCTCGCCAACTTCGCGAACCCACTCAAGTGGCACCACCCTGGGCGGTTTGATCCACCATGTAATGTCACCGAAATCCCCGGGTACGGTCTGACGCCCGACTTCCAGCATCTCGCGATAACCGCGCGTGACCAGAAGTCCCATCGGGGCATACTTCGATTCGAGAATGGCATTGGTCGCGACCGTCGTGCCATGACTGATGAAACTGACTTCGCTGGCCTCGACGCCGACATCACCGAGAAGTTCCTCAATGCCGTTGGTAAACGCGCGCGAAGGATCGTCAGGGGTCGACGAGGTCTTGCGAACGAATCGTTCACCGGTCGATTCGTTAACTGCAACCACGTCGGTAAACGTGCCGCCGGTATCAATTCCGATCCGCCAAGCCATAAAAATGCGTGCTCCGATACTTGAGTAGGCCTCGAAGATAGCGCAGATTCAGCCGTGCGGGCACTAGCCTAGCGCAATTCGAAACCCTCGTAGCCGCCTTTTGCGATGTCGCGGAAAATCTCACGGTACTGCGGTACGCCACCGGCGAAAAGTAGAAATCGCCCGCGAATATTCTCAGGGTTGGTGCTACCGAAGAACCATGAATCCTGCATCTCATTGATGAGCAGCCCCTGGGCTGAGTCGTAGCATCGCTGGGTCCAGGCTTCTTCGGCTTTGGTTGTGGTCGACATCGTCTCGTAGCCGTTTTCGCGCATGTAGCGAATACAGTCGACTATCCATTCGACGTTATTTTCCGCGCAACGCGTGATATTGCAGAACACGGCCGGGTTGTGCGGTCCCATCACAGCCCACAGGTTCGGGAAACCGGAGAACTGCACGCCAAGATTCGTCCGTGGCCCATCCGACCAGTGCTCTTCGAGCGAACGACCCCCTACTCCGCGGATATCCATGCGCAGCAATTCGCCGGTCAGGGTGTGAAACCCTGTGGCATAAATGATGACATCAAGGTCGTGATGCCGAACGGTGGTTTCGATGCCTATTTCGGTAATGCGCTCGATCGGCGTCTCGCGTAAATCAACAACGTCAACATGATCGAGATTAAAGACCTCGTAGTAGTTTTTTTCGCCCGGGCAACGCTTCACACCGAACAAGTGCTTAGGTATCAGCTTTTCGGCCGTTTCAGGATCTTTAACCCGTTCACGAATCTTCTCAGCCAGGAATTCAGCGACTTCCGCCGCGCCTTCGTGCGAGGTAAACGAATCGCTGAAATTACCGAGCCACAGTGCAAAACCACCACGATCGTACAGTTCCTGATAGCGTGCCCACCGCTCTTCTCTCGCTACATCCATGGTCGCGCGCTCGTCAGGTTCGTGGATGAATCCTGCCCAGCTCCGCTTGCACAAGGCAAAGATCTCATCGGCCTTTTCTTTAAGCTCTTCTTGCTCTTCTGCCGTTATCGGGCGGTTGCGCAGCGGCGTGGCCCAGTTTGCGGTGCGCTGGAAAACTTTGAGTTCGGCGCAATCCTCAGCAATGGACTGTATGATCTGGACGGCAGTAGGTCCGCTGCCAATAACGCCCACCCGTTTACCCTTGAAATCGACCGGCTCCTTCGGCCAGCGAGCGCTGTGCAGAGAAAGGCCGCCAAAAGCGTTGACGCCTTCATAGGGCGGAAACTGGTGAGCCGATAACAAGCCGGTTGCACAGATCAGATAAGACGCCGTCGCTTCGATTCCATTGTTGGTCGTAATGCTCCACGTCTTGTAGTCTTCGTCGTAGACCACGGTACTGACGCGGGCATTCAGTTCAATATCGCGCTTCAGATCGAACTTGTCCGCGACAAAATGAACGTATCGTTCGATTTCCGGTTGGGCGGCAAAGTGTTCAGTCCATTCCCACTCGTCCACCAGCTCGCGCGCAAAAGAATACTGGTATGAGTAACTTTCAGAATCAAAACGCGCCCCCGGATAGCGGTTCCAATACCAGGTACCGCCAATGTCCGTGCCCGCTTCAAAAACCCGCGCTGTGAGTCCCAGTTCGCGGAGTTTTTACAAGGTGTACAGGCCCGATATGCCTGCACCGATTACGATGGCATCGTATCGTTCACTCATGAAATTCCTCCTAAGTGTTCGGTAGCGCGCAAAACGGCGTATCGGTCGACCTCTCAATCGTCATGTCGTCGACAGCGGTCTTAAACGTCGCGTGCACACGATTCACCATCCCGGCAAGCCCGACTGTGAACGAAAGTTTCATGATCTCCTGATCACTGAAGTGATTTGCGAGTTCGCTGTACACATCATCATCCACTCGATTGCTTTCGCTCAAAACATCCGTGAAACGCAGCACGGCGCGATCTTTCGCGTCGAACCGTTCGCTCGAGGGCCATTCGGCCAGCGCCGCGAGTTCATCGTTTGTCATACCAATCCCCCGACCGAGGATCGCGTGCGTGGGCAGTCAGTAGTGACAGCTGTTGATCTGCGACGTCCGCAACCACGCCAGTTCCCGATAGCGCGCCTCCAGCGTGTCGTCGGCATAGAGCCCGTGGATCATCGATTCGAAGCCTTCGAGAAAGGCCCGATCGTTGGCCCACAGCTTCATCACATTGAAGACGCCCAGACCGCTCGCCTCGAACCGGTCATACACCGCCTTGACGGCATCGTCCGCCTCGTCGGGCTCGATTAACGGGATTCTTGACATGGTCTCTCCAATCTCTTCCAAACGCTCTTTGACCCGTAATCATAAAACTAACCTTAGGCGCCGGTACAGTATTGTTGCGGCCCGAATAGGCCATCGGTGCCGTCTCGTTGGCCACAACCGAAATTTGTAAGATTATTGCCATTACGATGTCTCAGATTTAGTTGTTCCGGAGGCCACCAGTGGGCATTGAACTGACTTTTCCGACCACCCATGTCGCGCAGATTGCAATAGACAATCAGGCAAAATACAACGCGATGAGCCGCGAGATGATGCGCGATCTTGCGGCCATTTGGGACGAACTCGAAACCGGTCACTGTCGCGCAATCGTGCTGACCGGTGCCGGCGATAAAGCCTTTAGCGCCGGCGCGGATGTGAGCGGCGACTTGAGCGCCAGCGAGGAGACGGCGGCTATGATCAATCGCGCCTTGCTCAAAACGTCGAGCTACCCGAAACCAATCATTGCCGCAGTCAATGGTGTATGTGCGGGCGGCGGGGTTGAGCTCATGCTGGCGTCGGATATTCGATTCGCCTCTGAAACGGCGAAGTTCGGACTGCCCGAAGTCAAATGGGGTATTTATCCTTTTGGTGGGGCAACCTCAAAGCTCGTTCAGCAGATTGGGTATGTCCATGCGATGAAACTGTTGTTGACCGCGCAGATGATCGACGCAAGGGAGGCCGTGAGAATTGACCTGGTCAACGAAACCGTGCCGCTGTCTGAACTGCTTCAGACATCTATTGCGTGCGCGGAAATGATCGCAGCCAATTCACCGGTGGCCGTACAAGCCGTGAAGCAGCATATTTCCAAGGGCCTGGCCGACGCCGGGCTGGCACGCGAGGGCGAAGAACAGGTGCAAGGCGATCGTGTGCGCGAAAGCTCTGACTTCACTGAGGGCGTGGCCGCATTCCGGGAGAAGCGTACGCCGAATTACGGCTGATTGTTCGCCTTCGGATTTAACTGACGCCGAGGAGGCCGCACAAGGCCGCGCCAGCATCCACGCCATCGCGACCAAGCAGCTCCGTCGCCAACGTGCGATGGTCAAAATAGTCGTACCAACCGGCATCGCCGATCGCCTTATCGATCGCATAGAGACCATCGCGCCCGTCGACCGAGAAAACCCCGCAAAACGAGTGCGATGGTGGATTGGACACACCTCGTTCGAGGCTACCCCAACCGAGAATATCCATACCTGCTTCGCGCGCGGCGTTGGCGTCGCTGCCAATCTTTTCGAGAAACGTACGCCGTTCTTCGTTAGAAAGCGCATGCCATTTCTCGTTCGGCTGCCACACGCAAATAAGGATGTGCCTTTTACCCGTGTGATCGTTTGCGCTCATGGGTCTTCTCCATCTTGCTCCGGGTTCACTCTCGCCACGACGCCGGTGCTGATTCATCGAGGTGCACGAGTCGCCCTTCGAACAGGGTCATCAATACGCGTGTCTCGCCGATTTGATTGGCGTCGATTTCAAACAGGTTTCGATCAAGCGCGATTAGATTTGCGAGCTTACCGACTTCTATAGTGCCGAAATTTTCGCTCTCGCCGACGCTGGCCGCGCCGTTTCGCGTCAACATTTCGATGCCGGCCGCGAGGCTTGCCGATTCCCTCGGACGCGTGACCAGCCCTTCGAGTGCGGGAAAGAGATTAGGGTTCGGTGGCAGAATCCAGTCTGAGGCCATGGTCACCGCCGCGCCTACATCGAGTAATGATGCAAACGGCCACGAATCATTGACCACTTCGAACCCTGGCTGATCGCCGAGATGCCACAAGGCCGGCGACATCTCCGCGACCACACCAAGCTCTGCATAGCGAGGGATATCGGCCGTGGCGATGCTGCCACTGTGGGCAAGATCGGGCCACGGTGCGCGCGCACTACCGGCACCCGCATAGGCTGCCTCGACAGCATCCAGCGCCACCCGCGTGGCGCCTTCACCCGCGACGTGAAGCTTCGGCTTGATGCCGGCCGCGCGCCATTGCCTTAAGACGCCGGCCAGCGTTTCGGTATCGACCAGCAGGTTCTTTTCGATCACCTTATCGTGCTCATGATCGAGCGCCGCGTGCGAAAAATAAGGCGGCAGAGGTGCGCCATCCAGCCAGACCTTGGTGGCATTGGTATTGACCCGCGCAGTGGCGTAGTGCGCGCGGTTACGAATCAGGCGCTCCAGCTCGGCGGGCGATGCCGCACCCCATTTTTCGCTGCCCCAGACGATGTGCGTCATGACCCGGAGATTGAGGCGCCCGGCGCGATCGAACTCCTGATAGAGCTCAAGCTCGCGGCGGGTACCGGAGGCTTCCTGTACGGAGGTGATGCCAAACGCGTGGCAGCGGTCAATCGCGAACTCAAGTGCGTCGCGATAGGCCGCTTCCGGGTACGCTGGTATCGCCCGGGTGGCCAGAACCGTGGCCATTTCGAGCAACTCACCGGTGGCGACGCCATTGACATCGCGACGGATCTCACCGCCGGGCGGATCGGGCGTCTCAACATCGATGCCGGCCAGCGCCAGGGCTTTGCCATTAACCAGGGCGTGATGAATGGAATATTCGTAAATAAAAACCGGGCGGTCAGGAAACGCGGCATCCAGAAACGCGCGGTTTAGCTCGCCTTCACCCAGAAAAACGGGATTGAAATCTCCGGCCACCAACCAGCTGCCGTCGGGTCGATTCGCCGCGCAGATATTTAATGCGGCAACGATTTCTTCCCGGCCCGCCGCTGGTGGCAGGCGACACTCGTGGGTCCACTTGAGCGCAGCCATCAGCAGATGGGTATGGGCGTCGTGAATACCTGGCATCATCATGCGGCCTTGCATATCGACTACGCGTGTCTCGGGCCCGATATATTCCGTGACCTCCGGTGCGCCGCCGACGGCGACAATGCGGTCACCTGAGACCGCCACCGCTTCAGCCCAGTTGCGGTCGCCGTCAACGGTGTAAATGGCCGCGTTGGTGTAGACGCGGTCGGCCGGCACAACCCCGTGGGTTGCTGCCGATCCGAGACTATTACAGAAGAGCGGGAGTACCGTGCCAATGGTTCTTAATACACGCGCGCGAAAACTCAACATTGCCTGCGTCGATCCTCGTTGGCTGAACATCGATTGTCCCATAACAGGTGCCAGGACGTGGTCCATACCACGGACGCCGTTCCGGTGGCGGGCAACGCCTGATTCGCTGTAGGCTATCCCGCGTGGCGCTCCTGCCTGGTTTAGCAAGGCATTTATCATGACCGAAAAGCACGATCCGTCATCGACGCCATCTGCCGGGCGCCCCGATCGCCGCCATTTTATTAAAACCGCGGTTGGCGGCGCAGCCAGTCTGCCGCTGATCGCGGCCGGCGCCGCAGAGAAGGACGAATCCGGGTCCGAGTACGACACCATCGTTATCGGCGGCGGCTTCGCCGGCGTCACCGCCGCACGCG
>CAXGUU010000063.1:0-12553 GCA_964012875.1 uncultured bacterium | reverse complement strand
GTTTGTTCGACCCATGCTTTTGATGATCGACAACTACGATTCGTTTACCTACAACCTGGTTCAGTACTGTGGTGAACTCGGTCAGCAGGTTAAAGTTGCTCGCAATGACGCCATCGCCGTGGCAGATATTGAGGCGCTGGCGCCTGATTACATCATCGTGTCACCAGGACCCTGCACGCCCAATGAAGCGGGGATATCCATGGAGTCAATCAAGCACTTCGCGGGACACGTTCCGATTCTGGGCGTGTGCCTCGGCCACCAAAGCCTGGCGCAGGCATTCGGCGGTGAAATAGTGCACGCCCGGGCCGTAATGCACGGCAAAACATCGTCGATCTATCATGACGGGGGTGGGCTGTTTTCAGGTTTAGAATTACCTTTCACCGCCACCCGCTACCACTCTCTTATCGCAGAAGAAAAGTCACTGCCGGAATGCTTCCGGATCACCGCCTGGACCCGTTTAGAAGACGGTTCACGCGACGAGATCATGGCTATCGAGCACCAATCATTGGCCTTATACGGCGTGCAATTTCATCCGGAATCGATCATGACCGCCCACGGCCACGACCTGCTTCGCAATTTCTTCGAGCTGGGTAAAGCAGCCTGAGTACGCGCCATGGATTTACAAACCGCTATCCGCACCGTCGTCGACCGGAAAGATCTTGGGTTCGAAGCGATGCGCGAGGTGATGACCACCATCATGACCGGAGACGCGACGCCAGCTCAAATCGCAGGACTGCTGATAGGCCTGCGGATGAAGGGAGAAACTATCGATGAGATCGCCGCGGCCGCCACGGTTATGCGCAGCTTCGCAGCGAAAGTCGAGGTCAATCTGGCCCCCCTCATAGATACCTGCGGGACCGGCGGGGACGGCATTGGCACCTTTAACATCTCGACGGCGTCGGCATTCGTAGCCGCCGCCGCGGGTGGCCGCATCGCGAAGCACGGGAACCGCGCAGCCAGCAGTAAAAGTGGTAGTGCCGATCTACTCGAAGCAGCAGGCGCCCGCATCGACCTGACACCGTCGGCCGTAGCTGCCTGCATTGCCGAAGTCGGGGTGGGGTTCATGTTCGCACCCGCCCACCACGCCGCCACCCGCCACGCCGCCGGACCGCGGCGGGAACTGGGCACACGGACTTTGTTCAACGTACTCGGACCGCTGACCAATCCGGCCTCAGCTGATCGACAACTCATGGGCGTCTTCGAGCCGGCCTGGGTCCCGCGCGCAGCCCAGGTCCTGCGCAGGTTAGGCGTCGCGCGCGCCATGGTGGTGTGCGCCGCCGACGGCATGGATGAAATCAGTATTGGCGCCGAAACCTTCGTTGCCGAATTGAATGGCGAAGACATCCAGGAATATCAATTGAATCCCGAACGCTTTGGTTTTGAGCTACAGGACATTGGTGCATTATCAGCTGACGATCCGAAGCAAAGCCTGTCCATCGTCGAATCGGTCTACGCCGGTGACGCCGGTCCGGCACGTGACATTGTCTGCCTCAACGCCGGCGCTGCAATCTATGTTGGCGGTTTAAGTGAGTCGCTGGAAGCCGGCGTCGACAAGGCTCGCGCCGTCATCGATGAAGGTAAAGCCGCCGCGCGCTTTAAACATTTCGTCTCCTTCACACAGACTGTTAGTTAGCCAGGAAGATGTCAGACATCCTCGATCAGATTGTTGCTGACAAACGCGATCACGTGGCGCTGCAGAAAGCCGGACGTAGCCTGTCCGACCTCGAAGCCGCTGCTGCCGTGGCCGACCAGCCGCGGGGTTTTGTCGAAGCACTTGTGCGCCGCACCAGCGCCGCCGAGCCCGCCATCATCGCGGAATGTAAAAGAGCATCACCCAGCAAAGGCTTATTGCGCGAAGATTACGAACCAGCCGAAATCGCACGGAGCTATGCGGCCAACGGCGCGGCGTGTATGTCAGTGCTGACTGACGTCAGATTTTTCCAGGGCGCGGACGCCCACCTTGAAGCCGCGCGCGCGGCCTGCAAGCTGCCCGTCATCCGCAAGGATTTTATGGTTGACCCCTATCAAATCGTTGAATCCCGCGCCTTGTCTGCCGATTGCATCTTGCTGATAGTGTCTTGTCTCAGCGATGCCCAGCTCAATGAACTCAGTCAGACCGCAATGGCGCTGGGGATGGATGTATTGGTCGAAGTGCACGACCGCACTGAACTTGAGCGGGCTCTGCGGCTACGCGTACCAATGATCGGCATCAATAATCGCGATCTTAAACGCTTCGTCACAGATATCGAAACGACCATCGGCCTGCTGAAGGACATACCGGATGATCGACTGGTCGTGACGGAATCAGGAATACATACGCCGGAAGACGTCGCCCGCTTGCGCGATCACGATGTCCATGCGTTCCTGGTCGGCGAAGCGTTCATGCGCGCAGCTGACCCTGGGGTGCGCCTGCGCGAGCTGTTCTTCTGACCTCAGCGAGAATGCTAGTCAATCCCGACTGAAAACCCTGGTCGGATTTCGAAACGACTTGAATTCCAGACAGTTGCCGGACGGGTCCTGCAAAAAAAACGTGGCTTGCTCACCCGGCTCATCCTGAAACCGGATATGCGGGGCAACCTTGAATTCGACCCCGATGTAGTTCATGTGGTCGACAGCCCGATGCCAGTCTTCCCAGCCCATGATCAGACCGAAATGGGGCACCGGAATACTGTACCCGTCGACGTCGTTTGCACCAGCCAGCGTCGCCTGATCGACTAGGTGGGCGGTAATCTGGTTGCCAAAAAAATCAAAATCCATCCAGCGCTCGTCGCGGCGGCCGACGCGACAACCCAACACGTCAACATAAAAGTTATGGGTCGTCTCAAGGTCCGATACCGGAAAGGCCAAATGAAACAAGGGGCGATGCTGAAACTCCTCTACGGCAGCGGGTTTGGGCTTTTCGTCACTCATGTCGATCGCGATACTCGGCGAACGCCGCCAAAGCTTCCTCCATTTCGCTGTCTGACAGTAATTGAGGTGTCCCGCCAGCGAGGCTCAGCAAATATTGTTGGGCGAGCAATTCGACTTCGAGCGCCAAGTCGATAGCTGCCGTCAGTGTTGCTCCAAGCGTGATCATGCCATGGTTTGACAGCAAGCACGCCTGCCTTCCTGCCAGAGCGGACAGGGCGTGATCCGACAAGGCCTGGGTCCCGAAGCGTGCATAGTCCGCGCAGCGGACATCTGTACCGCCGGCAACAGCCACCATGTAGTGAAATTGAGGAATCGGTAAACGACGACAGGCGAGTGCGGTAGCGTGTGGCGAATGGACGTGAACAATCGCTTCCACCTCGCCCCGGCTGAGATAGATATCACGATGAAAACGCCATTCGGACGATGGTCGCGCACCGGCTTGAAGCGGCGTCCCGGCAAGCGACATTTCGACGATGGCATCAGCTGTTAAACCCCGAGGTTTAACGCCGCTTGGAGTGACCAAAAAAGAATCAGCGGCAAGGCGAACACTCGCATTCCCCGCCGTACCGCAATTCAGACCCGTCTCCTCGAGTCGATGCATTGCAGCAACGACATCGCTGCGGATAGCGCCTGCAGACTCGGCCGCCGACATCGCCTAAGCGCCTCTCCTGCACGCGTAGTCGTCACCGCCACAAGGTGTTGCGTTCATGTCAGGCAATCCTTATCAATAGAAACTGTCTCAGTTCAAAAACAGTTGGTACGCCGGGTTCTCACTTTCTTCTTCGAAAGGCATATCCAGTTCGCGCATTGATTTGGAGAATTCATCGCGCTCGGATTCTGGTACCTGAATACCCATCAGTACCCGCCCGTAGGCCGCTCCGTGGTTTCGATAATGAAACAGCGAGATGTTCCATCGACCACCGATCTGGGTCAGAAAATGCAGTAGTGCGCCCGGCCGTTCCGGAAACTCAACGCGCAGCAAACGCTCGTCGACAACGCCGCCGGCGTGACCGCCAACCATGAAGCGGACATGCATTTTCGCCAGGTCGTTGGTAGTCATATCGATAGGACTGTAGCCCTTTTCTCTGAGGTTCGAAATGATGATTTCACGCTCTCGATCGCGATCACGAACCTGAACACCCGCAAACACCGTCGCCGATTCGGTGTCGGAGAAGCGGTAGTTGAACTCCGTGATCAGGCGTGGTCCGAGCGCCTCACAAAACTCGCGAAAACTACCCGGCCGCTCCGGAATGGTCGCGCCGATCAGGACCTCGCGCTGCTCGCCGAGTTCAGCCAGTTCGGCGATGTGGCGCAAGCGGTCGAAATTGACATTGGCACCGCTCAGGATAGCAATAAGCGCCTCATCCGAGCATTGCTCGCGGGCGGCGTATTGTTTCAGTCCTGCGAGGCCTAAAGCACCTGCGGGCTCAGCTATAGAGCGGGTGTCCTCGAAAATATCTTTGACAGCCGCGCAGATTTCGTCGTTGTCGACCGTGATCACTTCGTCAACATGCTGTCTCGCCAGCTCGAAGGTCAGTTCGCCAACCTCCCGTACGGCTGCGCCGTCGGCAAAAATACCGATGCGATCGAGGCGCACGCGGTGGCCGGCCTCGAGCGAGCGCTTCATGCTCGCAGCTTCTTCCGGTTCGACGCCAATAATTCGGACTTCCGGCTGCAATGCTTTGAAGTAGGCCGAGACCCCGGCAATCAGTCCACCACCACCCACGGGCACAAATATCGCCTTCAGTGCCCCTGAATGCTGGCGCAGGATCTCCATCGCCACCGTACCCTGACCGGCAATGACATCAGCATGGTCGTAAGGCGGCACGTAAGTGTAGCCATGCGCCGAGACCAGTCCCTTCGCATGCTCTGCCGCCTCATCGTAGGTATTGCCATGGAGCGCGATTTCGGCCCCAAGGCGCCTTACCGCGTTGATCTTGATTTCGGGCGTTGTCTTGGGCATCACGATGGTCGCCCGGGCTTTTAGCACGCGGGCGGCCAGGGCCACGCCCTGAGCGTGATTGCCGGCCGACGCCGCGACCACGCCGCGGTTGAGCTGATCGGGCTCAAGGCCGCACATCATGGTGTAGGCGCCGCGAATTTTGTAGGAGAAGACCGGCTGCGTGTCTTCTCTTTTCAGCCAGACGCGATTACCGATACGGCGGGAGATCAATGGCGCTTCGTCCAGCGGCGTCTCGCGCGCGACATCGTAGACGGGCGCGCGCAGTATTTTCTTTACATAGCTGTCGATCATCGGCTTAAGATAGCATCTGCATGCGTTGGTTTTCAGCGGCGCTTGCGCTGCCGCGGACGACCACCTTGATCAAACAGGAATTGGAAATGGCAAGCCAGGATGAAATGAAGCAAGCGGTCGCAAAAGCCGCCATGGCGTTCGTTGAGGACGATGTTCAAATTGGCGTCGGTACCGGCAGCACCGCCAATTATTTCATCGATGAACTGGCCAGTGTTAAGGCACGTATTGATGGTGCCGTTGCGAGCTCTGAAGCGACGGCCGAACGACTGCGCAGTCACGGTATACCGATACTGGAATTAAACGCAGTTTCGCGTCTCGCAATTTACGTGGACGGCGCTGACGAAGCGACCCGGCATCGCCATCTGATTAAAGGCGGTGGCGGTGCACTGACGCGGGAAAAAATCGTGGCTCAGGCCTCCGAGAAGTTCATCTGCATTATTGATGAAACCAAGCTGGTCGGCATGCTCGGGGAATTTCCCTTGCCAGTGGAAGTCATTCCCATGGCCCGCAGCTTCGTCGCCAGGGAAATGGTCAAACTCGGCGGCACGCCTGAATGGCGCCAGGATTTCGTGACCGACAATGGCAACTACATTCTGGACGTCCGCCATCTGAAGATTTCCCAACCTGTCGAGCTTGAACAGCGCATCAACCAGATCCCAGGCGTCGTCACTAATGGTTTGTTTGCGCGGCGCCCGGCCGACGTTTTGCTGATCGGCACCAAATCCGGCGTCAAAGAGGAAAGCTGAGGAGCCTGACTCGTCAGGGTAGCCCGCCGGCTGGGCTATGCGTCACTGGCAGGGGTTGCCGGCCCTTCTTCGGCGGGCATCGTCAGACGACACAGTATCAACCCCGATTCGTACAGCAGCCATACCGGCAGTGCCAGCAGCGTTTGTGATATGACATCCGGCGGTGTCAGCACCATGCCAACCGTAAACGCGCCAACGATGATATAGGGTCGTTTCGCGGACAGAGATTCCACGGTAGAAATACCGGTCCTCACGACGAGGTAGGTCGCTACCGGCACCTCGAACGCCGCACCGAAAGCGAGGAAAAGTTTCAACACGAAATCCAGATAGTGGCTGATGTCCGTCATAATCGTCACCCCTTCCGGCGCGATCGCGGTAAAGAACCCGAATACCAGCGGAAACACGGCGAAGTAGGCGAAGGCGGCGCCGCAATAGAACAGCAGTGTGCTCGAAACAAGCAGCGGGAATGCCAGCCGCCGTTCATTGAGGTAGAGCCCCGGCGCGACAAACGACCAGACCTGATAAAAGATGTAGGGAACGGCAATCATGACTGCCACGAACAGTGTCAGCTTGAACGGCGCCAGAAAAGGCGACGCGACCTGTGTCGCGATCATCGAGCTAGACCCGGGGAGGTGTGACAGTAATGGTTCTGCCAGCCATACGTAAAGCTCGTTTGAGACCGGCATCAGGCAGATCAGCAGAACAAATACGCATGCCAGTGCGCGCAGCAACCGATTGCGCAACTCGATCAGGTGCGAGACGAAACTCTGCTCTTTAGTATCGAGCCCGCCATCATCCTCAGCACTCGCCTCAGAATCCGGATTCTTTAAATCTTTGGTTGGCATATAGCGTCGGGTAGCAGTCAATCGGGCGGAGAAAAGTCAGCGGGCACTGACCGACGCTCAAGTCGTTTGATCTGGAACCTTTTCGCGCGTCGCGTCGTCGACTGCGTCGTCAGTGGGCTCAGGCGCGTCACCGGAATCTTCAATTGAGGGTTCCTCAAGCACTTTTGCCCGGGCGGCCTCTTTCAGCCGCTTGTCCTCGGCCAGAAAGTCCGCCTGCAGCGCTTTGTAATCCTCTGCTTCGGCTTCCAGTTCAATTTCGCGCCGCAGGTCGCGGGCGAGGCGCTGCAAGTGACCGGCCCACTGACCGACCGTACGAATCATAGCGGGCATGCGCTCGGGCCCAACGACCAGAAGCGCAACGATACCGATCAGTCCGAGTTCCCAAAATCCAATATCGAACATCAGTCACCGAGATCAGGCTTTTTCTTTCTCGGGTTGAGCTTCGCCTTCGATAATGCGGCTCGTGCCTTCCGCGACGATGTCATTCTCACCCGCGGGTTCTTCCTTCATCGCCTTACGAAAATCTCGGATCCAACCGCCGACATCAGATCCCACACCCCTGATCTTTTTAGTACCAAAAACCAGAGCTACGATGATCAGAATGACCACCAGTTCCTTAATTCCGAATCCCATAATGCTCTCCTGGCGAAGCCGTTTATGCCTCGCAATTATTCTCCGCCATGCCCTCGGGCCGCTTTCTCCGCAATGCCGGATTGCCCGAAGCGCCGTTCAAGTTCCTTGAGAATTTCTTCAGGTTCGATATCAAGAAACTTCAGCATGACGATGGAATGAAACCATAAATCAGCAGTTTCGTACACGACCGCCTCACGATCATCTCCCTTAGCGGCGATGATTGCCTCGGTCGCTTCCTCGCCGATCTTCTTTAAAATACGGTCGAGTCCGCTGTCAAAAAGGCTGCTGACGTACGACTCGTTTGTGGGGGCAGCGCGCCTAGCGTCGATCACATCGGACAGCCTGCTCAATAACTCACTCATTTATCCGGACTCCGCGCACCCGCACCATAGATTTCCTCCGGGTCACGAATGACCGGATCAGTTTCGACCCAGGATTCGTTTTCCAGACGGCGATAAAAGCACCGCGCGCGACCGGTATGGCAGGCAATACCGCCCACTTGTTCGACAATCAGCAATATAGCGTCGGCATCGCAATCGATCCTGATTTCGAGCAACCGCTGGACATGCCCGGATTCCTCACCCTTGCGCCACAGCTTTTGCCGCGATCGGGACCAATAGACTGCGCGCCCTTCCTGTAAGCTCACTTTAAGCGCGTTTTGGTTCATCCATGCTAGTGTCAGTACTGCCCCAGTTTCGTGATCCTGCGCGATAGCGGGTGCTAACCCATTGACATCCCAAGCTATTTCATCCGTCCAGCTCATAGTCGGACTTCTACACCCTGCTCACGCATGAGCGCTTTAGCTTCGCCAACGGAGAATTCGCCAAAATGAAAAATGCTAGCGGCAAGCACGGCATCGGCATGCCCCTCGACAACGCCGTCGACCAGGTGTTGCAACTCGCCCACCCCACCTGAGGCGATAACAGGGATCTCTACGGCGTTCGCCACTGTGCGCGTCAGCTCAAGATCGTAACCATCGCGTGTACCGTCCCGGTCCATGCTGGTCAGTAGGATTTCGCCGGCGCCGAGCGTGGCCATCTGTTTTGCCCATCCGACCACATCGATGCCTGTGGCATTTCGTCCGCCATGCGTGAACACCTCCCAGCGTTCGCCTTTGTCGTCGACGCGGCGTGCATCTATCGCTACCACTATACATTGTGATCCGAATCGTTCGGCCGCTTCGCGAACGAACTCGGGCCGGCTTACGGCTGCCGTATTGATGCCGACCTTGTCAGCACCGGCTTTCAGCATGCGACGAATATCTTCAACCGTTCGAATACCGCCGCCAACGGTGAGAGGGATGAATACCTGCGCGGCGACCGCTTCGACCACGGAGACCAGGGTCTCGCGCTCATCGCTGCTGGCAGTGATATCGAGAAACGTCAGCTCGTCAGCGCCCTGTTCGTCATAACGGGCCGCCACTTCCACCGGGTCGCCAGCGTCGCGGATATCCACGAACTGAACACCCTTGACGACCCGCCCGGCGTCCACGTCGAGACAGGGAATGACGCGTTTGGCTAGGCCCATGAAGCTAGGGCCTGTTGAGCATTCGTAATTCAATGCTGTTGCGCCTGAAAGGCCGCCAGACAGGGCGCGACGAGTATCGTTGGGTCGTTCTAAATAAGCGAGGTGCTACGTCATGTGGGAGGGGTTCAGAGGCAACCCCACTTTTTAATTCCATTTTGCTTGGGCTAAATCCATTTTTCCGTTCAACAGTCTTCGCGCTCGCTGACGCAGCGCAGCCACGCAGCGTCAGGTTCGCCTTGTTGGGCCACAAAAATGGACTCAGCAACATCGAATTACGACAGGTCTACAGGTCCTACAGATCGTCGCAGAGATCATCGGCCAAATTCTGCCCTTCAGAAAAGTCGAGACTACCTTCGTAAATTGCACGGCCGGTGATAGCGCCGCTGATGCCTTCAGTGGTGACCTCGCAAAGGGCGCGAATGTCATCCAGGCTGGTCACGCCACCTGAGGCGATGACGGGGATGGTCAGTTGTTGCGCAAATGCTACGGTCGCGTCTACATTCAGACCGGTCATCATGCCGTCACGACCAATGTCCGTAAACACAATTGCTTCGACGCCGTCGGTTTCAAAATGCTGCGCCAAATCAATTGCGTCGTGACGTGACAGCTTAGACCAACCCTCGATTGCAACCTTGCCGTCGCGTACGTCGAGGCCGACGATGATGTGCCCCGGAAATTCCAGACATACGTCAGCGACAAAATGCGGTGCCGTGACTGCCTTGGTGCCGAGGATTACATAACGCACGCCAGCATTGAGGTACTGCTGAATGGTATCTTCGTCACGAATACCGCCACCAACTTGTATCGGCACATGCGGGTGCTCGTCAGCGATGCGATGAATGATCTCGTGGTTCACAGGGCGTCCGTCCGTCGCGCCATTCAGGTCCACGATATGCAGTCGCCGAGCGCCGGCTTCCACCCATCTTGTCGCCACGGCAACAGGGTCGTCCGAATAGACGGTATTCTGAGCTATGTCCCCTTGGCGGAGACGAACGCACTGACCGTCCTTCAGATCAATTGCGGGTATAAGGAGCATGGGGGGATCACCGAGGGATCAGTGCAACGGCCGGATAACGGCACAGTGGGCTTGTTGTTCAATAAGTTTTTATTGAGTATTTGCTAAAAATAGTAGCACATGGGCTCCCTGGGATCGCAACACCGGGAAATCCCCGGCAGCGATTGGCCACACGAACGAAGCCGGTTTCTACGTCAAAACTGGCCGTGCTGCGCAGCACCATAGCGCCTGGTACAGCAATGCGACACAACATTCACACGATGCTGTCAGTGCGCCTCGTCCCAGCTCGCCCCGAGGCCGACATCAACGGTCAGCGGTACTGTCAAATCTGCGGCCGCCTGCATAATCGTCGCGACTTGGTCGGCAACCTCGCGTGCCGCGTCCTCAGCGACCTCAAATACGAGTTCGTCGTGCACCTGCATAATCAAGCGCGCATCGACTGATGCTCGATTAAGCCAAGCGGCAACATCAATCATCGCTAGCTTAATAACGTCTGCGGCCGTACCCTGCATTGGCGCGTTAATGGCGGTTCGTTCAGCGTATTGCCGCACCTGAGCGTTGCGCGCATCGATGTCAGGCAGGTACAGGCGGCGTCCAAACACGGTCTCGACATATCCTGACTCGCGCGCGGCTTCGCGAGTTCGGTCCATGTATGCCTTGACGCCTGGATAGCGCTCAAAATAGAGATCGATATAAGTTTGCGCGGCACTGCGGTCGATGCCCAGTTGGCGCCCGAGGCCGAATGCCGACATGCCGTAGATCAGTCCGAAATTGATCGCCTTGGCAGCACGGCGTTGTTCGTCATCGACGGCGTCAATACTGGTTTCGAAAACCTCAGCCGCCGTTGCCCGGTGTACGTCGAGACCGCTCTCGAAGGCACTGCAGAGGCCATCGTCCGACGACAGGTGGGCCATTATTCGCAGTTCGATCTGGGAGTAATCGGCCGCGACAATAATGCGCCCCTCTGGAGCGGTAAAAGCCTGGCGGATGCGCCGTCCCTCGACCGAGCGGATCGGGATGTTTTGCAAATTCGGATCGGAGGACGACAAGCGGCCCGTTGCCGCCACGGCCTGATGGTAACTCGTGTGTACGCGGCCAGTGGTGGAATTGATCTGCCTGGGTAACTTGTCCGTATAGGTCGATTTCAACTTGCTCAGTGAGCGGTAATCGAGAATCAGTTTGGGCAGAGGGTAGTCATGCGAAAGTTCCTGCAAAACATTTTCCGCAGTTGATGGCTGCCCCTTCGGTGTTTTCGAAATCACCGGCAGGCCCAGTTTTTCAAACAATATGTGCTGGATCTGTTTAGGCGACGCGATGTTGAATGCTTCTCCGGCAATATCGTGGGCTTCACGCTCGATCTCCTGCATTCGCTCGGCGAACTCCGCGCTTTGTTCAAACAGCATCTGTCGGTCGACGTATACACCATTGCGCTCTACTTCAGACAGCACTTCGATCAATGGGATCTCTATCCGCTCATATACCTCGCGCAGGCGCCCGGCCCCCTTGATCCTGGGATACAGATGTTCGTGCAGGCGAATACAGAGCTCCGCATCCTCGGCGGCATAAGGTGCGGCCTGTTCAATGCCGACTTGCTCAAAACCGATTTGCTTCGCTCCTTTTCCGGCGACATCTTCGTAATGAATGGTCTCCTGCCCGAGATATTTCAGGGCGACCGAGTCGAAATCATGTCGTGAGCCGGTGCTGTTGTTGACGTACGACTCGAGCATGGTGTCATAAGCGATGCCACGTAACTCTACCCCGTGGTTGAGAAGCACACTGCGGTCGTACTTCAAATTGTGACCCAGTTTTTTCTTCTGCGGATCTTCAAGCAACGGCTTGAGTTTCGACAGAACGAGGTCGGTATCGAGCTGGGACGGGACGCCCGCATAGTCGTGGGCGACCGGTACATAGGCGGCGCGCCCGGCGGCGGCGCAGAAAGAGAGGCCGACAAGCCTGGCTTCAATATAGTCCAGGCTGGTGGTCTCACTGTCGAAGGCGAAGTACTCGGCCGCGGCCAGTTCGCTGACCCAGCGATCGAGGGCGGCCTCATCAAAGATGGTCTCGTATTCGGCGGCCGGTCCAGCGACCTCGCCTGAACCACCTTCGGCGACCCCGAGTTCTTTTAACCAGGTGTTGAATTCGAAGGTCCTGAATAACTCGAACAGGCGCTCTTGATCGGCGCTTTGGCAACGATAGTCATCAAGCGCAAGTTCGATTTCAAGATCGCACATGATTGTGACCAGACGACGGGAGAGCGGAATCTGATCAAGTGCTGCACGCAGGTTTTCGCCGACCTTGCCCTTGATTGCATCGGCGTGCTCGACGATAGCGTCGAGACTGCCAAATTGCGACAGCCACTTTACCGCCGTTTTCGGGCCGACCTTCGGCACGCCGGGAATATTGTCGACACTGTCGCCGATCAAGGTCAGGTAATCGATGATCTGTTCGGGCCCAACGCCGAATTTGTTAACCACGCCTTCTCGATCCATTACTGAATCGTCCATCGTATTAATCAAGGTCACCCGATCATCGACGAGCTGTGCCAGATCCTTGTCACCAGTTGATATCAGTACTTCCACGCCCTCGGCGGCCGCTTTAACGGCGAGCGTGCCGAGCACATCGT
>CAXGUU010000062.1:0-12602 GCA_964012875.1 uncultured bacterium | reverse complement strand
AACCACACGCCCGACTTGCTTTTCATGTAGGTAATGAGCCGGTCGAGCATCATCATGCGATAGCGATGTCCAATCACCTGCGGGTGCATAGTCAGGATGTAGAGAGTGCCCTCATCCCAAGCACCGTCGAATTCTTCCTTCCAAATCGAATACACATCCTCGGCATTGCGAATGGAGACGTGCTTGCTCGGCCACGAGATTTGAAACAGGGGCCAGTCGTCCAGAATCCACTCCACCGGCAACTCAACCAGGCCCGTGTCCTTGCCATCAGCCATCAGCACATAGGGCCTATCGTCGGCCATCATGCTGCTTTCGTAGAGGAAACCCATCTCCTTCACGATCTCGACGGTTGACTCGGTCAGATCCCAGGCAGCCGAACGAAACCCCGTCGGCCGCTTACCAACGTGCTTCAGGAAAAGCTCCATTGCCTGGGCATAGATTTTGCGCTCTTCGATCGAGGTCAACCTAAGTGGGTTTTCGTGAACGTACCAGTGAAATCCAATTTCATTACGCGGGTTCTTCTGAATCATGGGAATGATTTCAGGATGTAATTCCATCGACATCGCGGGGATGAAAAACGAGGCCGGTATGTCGTGTTTCTCCAGCAGCTTCATCACCCGCGGCATGCCGGCACGAGTACCGTACTCGCCACGTGACATGTAGGAGGGACTCGACTGCTCCTGGAAACCGATCCAGACCGGCTCGGTATCAACGTCGAAAGAAAAGCTGACGGCCACGCGATTGCCACCGGGCCATTCCTTCGGGGTCAAATCGTCCCCGGCACGGACCTTGCTGACGTGCTTGACGATTTGATCCGGGTTCCAGGTCCAAATCGGCTGTTCGTGTGGCGTGCCGCTGTGATCGTGGGCCCCGACCGACATCGCGACACTCATCAGCACGACGGCCACGATACCTGTGAAAATGTTATTACCGTTCAGTTTCATCTCCCGCCCTTCCCGACGCTTGGCAGCGCCTATGGTGCCATAATCCGCTTCTTCGAACGGCAGCCACGAACTCACCATGCGCGTTATCACGACCATCGACCAATCCAACCTGAATATCAGTGCCCAATCGGCCGCCGAAGCCGAGCAACGCGGCTTTACCGGCATCACCACGCTCGAGAATCGACATGATCCCTTCCTGCCCCTGGGGGTCGCCTGCACCACAACAAGTACCATTGAACTCTCAACTGGCATCGCAATCGCCTTCCTGCGCTCGCCCATGTCGTGCGCCAACATTTCGTGGGACTTGCAAAAAGCGTCGGGCGGCCGTTTCGTGCTGGGGCTCGGACCGCAGATCAAAGCGCACAACGAAAAACGGTTCAGCGTTCCCTGGGGACCTCCCATTCCGCGCATGCGTGAATACGTCGACAGCCTGCGCGCGATCTGGAAGTGCTGGGCCACTGGCGAGCGACTGCGGTTTGAAGGGGAGCACTATCGTTTCACGCTCATGCCTCCCAATTTCATGCCCGAAAAGCTCGACGTGCCGCCTCCTCCTGTGACCATCGCTGCCGTTGGACCGGTGATGATGCGGCTGGCAGGAGAAGTGGCTGACGGCGTCCGCCTCCATCCCTTTTGCACGCGTCCGTATATCGAGCAGGTGGTGCTGCCCAACCTCGAACAAGGCTTCGCCCGGCGCGGCCGCAAACGCGAGCACTTCGAAATCAACGGCGGTGGTTTCATTGCAACCGGACCGGATGACGAGACGGTCGAAAAAGCTGCCGAATGGGTGCGCTACCGCATTGGCTTCTACGCTTCGACCCCGGCCTACTGGCCGGTCCTCGAACTCGCGGGCTTTGAAGAACTGGGTCCCAAGCTAAATACCATGACTAAGGAGGGCAAGTGGAATGAACTCGCAGGACAAATTCCTGATGAACTGCTGCACGCCTGTTGCGCGATCGGCCGGCATGACGAAATCGCCGGCGTCGTCGAGAAACAGTTCTCGGGCCTGACCGACACCCTCGGCGCGAGCGCAAGCTACGAAAAGCCGTCCGACCTGCCCCGCGAAGTCATTCAGGACATTGAACGGGTTCCTCGGTCATTCAGCAATTTCGCAGCGCCGGACTATTGGGTGTAAACAGGCGCGCTGCGGCCGTCAGCGGCGCCTTTAATGTCCGGCCCGAATGACGCCTCCAGGCCTGGCATCGGTGATCTCACCGTCGGCCTGTACCAACTCTCCCTTCACGTAGGTCCCGACATAACCTGAAGCCTTCGACAACAGTCGCGGCTGATCCGCCGGCAGGTCGTAGTGCATCTCGGGCGTCGCATTCTCGAGTTTAGATAAATCAATGAGGTTCACATCCGCACGCCGTCCGGGTTCGAGTACGCCGCGATCGTTGAGTCCGAACAACTTCGCATTGTCGCCAGACAGTTTCTGCACGATGAATTCGAGCGGCAAATAGAGCGGATCGTCCGGATCACAATCCCGCGACCATTGCGACAGCATGAAGGTATGCACGCCGCCGTCGCACACAAAACGACAGTGCGCGCCGGCATCGCTCAGGCCGAGGACGCTGGCCGGGTGGCGAATCATTTCGTTAACTGGTTGCACGTTCCCCGAAGCATAGCCCGTCACCATGTACATCAATAGCGCGCGTCCGTCGCGCTCAAGCAGCGCATCGTAAGCGACTTCCTGCGGTGTCCTACCCTCGCGTCGGGCGATTGCCGCAATGCTATCTTCAGGGTTCGGTGCATAGTTCATCGGGCTGCCGGCGACATAGGTCATATCCCAGGTATCCGGCGCCTTGTACAGTAATGACATGCCGGTTTCATTGGGATCGTCCTCGGCCAGCAAGCGCGCGCGAAACGCTGGATCGCGTAGCCGCGCAATGCGTTCGTCAACTGGCAGATCGGCAACCTCCTTGTAGCTCGGCATAAACTGCCAGGGATGCTCGCCCGCCATTGAGAACAAAATCGATATCGGCCGACCGGCAACCTGGGGTGCGATGCGGTAGCCGTCCCGCGCCGCCTGCTCCACGACTGCCATCTGCCGACGCCATTGATCAGCATCGGCATTGTGTTGCACCTGCAGGTAGGTCATGGGGCAATTTGACCCTTCGGCGACCTGTCGCAGTAATTCCATTTCTTTGTCGAGCGCCTCGCAGTTTTCACCGCCGACACCTGACAACACCATTTCCATCAAGCCACCGCTGGACTTAATGGCCTTGGCAATTGCCGTTAGCTCTTCGACGCCCGCGTAGGTTCCGGGAACCGGGTTGCCGTCAACATCGATATGAATCTCCGTGCGCGAGGTTGAGAACCCGAGTGCACCGGCAGCTATCGCTTCACTGACCAGCGTGGACATCCGCTTCAGATCGTCCGCAGTCGCGGTCTCATGATTCGCGCCACGTTCCCCCATCACGTAGGTCCGCAGCGCCCCGTGCGGGACCTGGGTGCCGATGTCCTGCACGCGAGGCACGGCGTCAAGCGCGTCCATGTATTCCGGAAACGATTCCCAGCGCCAGTCCATGCCCGCATTCAACGAAACGCCTGGAATATCCTCGACACCTTCCATCAATTTGATCAGCCACTGCCGGTCCCGGGGCTTCGCGGGTGCGAACCCGACGCCGCAGTTGCCCATCACTAGTGAAGTTACGCCGTGCCAGGTTGACTGATGCAGGATCGGATCCCAGGTCGCTTGGGCGTCGTAATGCGTGTGAATGTCGACCCAACCCGGCGTCACTGTCAGACCATCGGCATTGATGGTCTCAGTGGCACTGCCCAGATCGCGTCCGATGGCCGCAATGCAGCCATCCTTAATGCCGATGTCTGCCGTGTAAGGTTTGTGTCCTTTGCCGTCGACGATCGACCCGCCCCGGATAATCCTGTCAAAGCCTGGCATGCCTCTTCTCCCCTGTGCCGAGTTCGCAATTCCGCGACGGGCTGGCTTCGCCGTGCCCGCAGCGGACTAATAGAACCACAGTTACGTGCTTGAAGAAAACACCTAATTCAGCAAATGTGGGTCGCTTGTCCCGCTCAGAAAAGCAATTCGTCGGCAAGTGCCTCGATGCCGGCGACGGCACAATCATGATCACCTGCAGGGGTAGGAGCCCCGGAAACCCCGATGGCGCCAACCACCTGACCGTTGTATTCGACCGGTACGCCACCACCGACCATCAGAATATCTGGCCGACGATCCAGGGATTGCAGCTCGCTGCGGGCACTGAGTTGTTCATTCAGTTCCAATGTTGCCTGGCGGAAACCCGCGGCCGTTGCCGCCTTAAGCTCGGCGATCCGCACGGTGAAGTTACCCGCCAGCTGATCGCGCAACAACACCTGCGGCAGCCCGCTGCGATCGACGACTGCGACAGTGACCTGAAAATCTTTGGCCCGACAGGCTGCGCGAGTAGCTGTTGCCAGCTTCAGGGCAAGGTCGGGGGCTAAGGTGGACGTCATCGTCACCGGGTTCGCGGCTATGTCGCCACCAACCGCCAGCAAGAACAGCAGGACAAGGAGGTTCACCACTCGATTCATGTCGCCAGCCTGACGTGATCGTGTGGCTCAAACCGTACGCTGTCGCGCGCCTGCAGATATTCGGCGACCACATCCCAGATGGGTGGGCCTTCAACACCTTCATTGACAGATGCCCAGCCCGCAACGACGTATTCCTTGGACGCCTGAATCGCCGCGCCGTCACGCAGACTCACGAGCGAGCGGATGCGATTGCCACGTGCGCCATTGGCGTCAAGTTCGAAACCGATGCCGCCAACCCGCACCATGTCGCCGCCCTGCTGGTAGTAGGGATCAGGATTGAACAGGTTATCGGCGACGTCTTCGAGAATAAGTTTCAGATTCTCACCGGTCATGGTGGTGCGATAGGTTTCCGGATAGGTAATCGCAGTCTGGTTATAAATGGCATCCCGGGTGATGGTCTCACCCGGGAGCAGGCTCGCACCCCAGCGAAAACCGGGCGACAGCGCCACTTCGGCATCGCGACCTTCGATCATCGCGGCACAGATCAGGTCATCAAACGTGCCGTTCAGATTGCCGCGTCGATAAAGCAGCGAGTCCGTGCGGCCGACCTTCTCGCTCAAATGCGAATCGTGCGGCGAGCGGATGCCGTGGACCAGTTTCGACATGGCTGCGTCAGATTCCACGACATCGGTGAAGACCGGAATCAGGCGGTAATGAAAATCGCGCACGCCATTTGGCCCGACATCCAGATCGAGGCGTGATAAAAACTTACCGTGTGACCCGGAAGCTATGAGCAGGGTCGATCCCACCTTAGTGGCAGTTGGCACAGCGTCGTGTGTGTGGCCGCTCAGAATGACATCGATGCCTTCCACGCGCGATGCAAGTTTGCGATCGACGTCGAATCCGTTGTGGCTCAGCAGTACTACGAGTCCTGCGCCGCCTGCGCGCGCCGCACCGACCGTTGCCCGCAGTTGTTCTTCGCGAATGCCAAACGACCATGCAGGGATCTTGTAGCGCGGGTTGGCGATCGGCGTGTAAGGAAAAGCCTGCCCGATGACCGCTATCCTGACACCGCCGCGTTCGAATTCAGCGCTTGGTGCGAACACAGGCTCATCCCACTCTGTGTCGAATACATTTGCGGCGAGAAACGGAAACGGCAGATCTTCGATCAGCGACTCAACCTGGTCAGCACCATAGGTGAATTCCCAGTGTGCGGTCATTGCGTCAACGCCTAGCGCCGACATCACCTCGACCATGTCACGGCCTTCAGATTTGAGCGCCGTATACGAACCCTGCCAGGTGTCACCACCGTCCAGCAGGAGCGTATTCTCCGGGCGCCTGCCGCGAATGGCCTTAACAAGGGTCGCAAGGTGATCGATACCACCGAGCCGGCCATAGTTTTTTGCCAGCGCCGCAAAATCGACCGAACTCAACGCATAAGCTGTGGCCGAACCGGCGTCAACACCGTAATGCCGGAGAAAATCCGGACCGGTGATGTGTGGCGCCAAGCCGGCAGCGCTACCCACGCCGATATTAGTGGACGGCTCGCGAAACCAAACCGGTTTCAGCTGTGCATGGATATCAGTCACATGCAGCAAGGTGACCTGGCCCAGGTCATCAAACTCGAGAAGGTTCGATTGCGACAGCCGCTGTGTCGCCGAAGCCCGAACGACGTTGGGACCGAGCACGCCGCTCGCCATGAGTGCCATGGCGGCCTGAAGAAAGTGACGGCGTTCGAGCATCAGATTCCAACCAGCACGATCAATAGCTGCGGTTGTTAGTTTCTGACCGACGGAGTCTCAACCGGCAGACCGCGCGCCCGCCACGCCAGGTAAAGCTCCAGGTTGACGTACTCATCGGCGCCACCCGGGTAAGGCTCCGCTCGGACATTGCGATTGCAACCACGAATACGGCGGTGCAGCGATCCCAGTGTTTGCCATTTCAATCGGTAGGTCGGAAAGCCGTTCGACATGCCCATGCTCAGGCGTTGCGCCCGCAGCATGCGGCCATGGTTCATTTCGTGACAATGGATACAGGCCACGTCGAGTTGTCCGCGGCGCTGGTGATAAAAAGCCTTGCCGGCTTCGAAAAAAAGTTCGGCCTCACCATCTATAACCGGGCTGACCGGCATGCCGTAGGACTGATTCTTTACATAAGCCGTCAGTGCCAACAGCGGTTCCGATTCCCAGTCCCACGCATCAGCGCCCATGCGCTCGATACGACACTGGTTGATGCGCTGCTCGAGATTCAGCAATTTGCCCACTTCTTTCGCGTACACCGGGTAACGCGCGCCAACACCTTTCATGCTGGTCTCGGCATCACCATGACAACCCTCGCAGGCCTTGCCTTCTGCACCATCAACGACCGACCACTGGTCGGCACCGCTTTCTACCCAGATGTACCCCGGATTCTCGAATTCATCGTCCTGCATGGCCCGCGTTTCAGCGGTGGCATAGGTGTACCCGGTACGTCGATCGCCTGCCGAATAGTCACTCCAGTCTTCTTCGGCCGTGGTCGACGTCAAGAACCACGACAGACCCAATGCAAGCAGCGCACTGAGTGAGCGTGAGGTCATTCGACTTTGAATGATTTCTTTGTGGTCGCCGAGTCACCGCTGTCGTCGACCCACAGAAATTCGAGTTCACCATCAGCATCCGCGCGAACGTAAAACGCCATATACGGGTTGGCCGAAACGGCGGCATGAAAATCCGCACTGAATACTTCCTCGCCATTGAGCTTGCACGAGAAGCGGTTAATGATCTGGCGTGGAATCTTTTCGCCCGTGTCCTTGTTGGTGCGTTGGCCTGACTCCATCTTGTGGGAAATCAGGGCCTTCACCTCAAAGGGCTCACCCTTTTTAACCTTTTCGGGGACTTTTACTCTTGGCTTATCCATGTCATTCGTTCCTGGGGTTCACTACGCGGGTTTCTTGCTTTGCCGGGCAATGCTCTGCGATGCCCGCCTCGTACGTTTAGCTCGAAGCCTTAGCCCCCGCAGCCTCCGATCGTCACTTTGACTTCATTCGCCGTTTCGAAAACGCGACCGTCCGACATCTCGGCAATGGCAATGACGCGTTGCGTTTGCGCCAGGCGAATACGGGTCGAGTTTTTAGCCTTACCGCTTGCGGCGGTGTAATGAAAGCTCACGACCTCCGGTACGGGATTCTGCTCCGCAAAGATGTGCACTGCTTTGACGTAGTCATCAGCGGTAAACGGCGACTCAACTTCGACTGAAATCGGCACCGTATTGCCATTCTCGGCAATGGCCGGCGTCGTCAGCTTGATCGGGCCACTGGCCGCCTCGCGTTCTCCGAGAATTTTGCTGATCGCCTTTTTAGTGGCCTCAATGCGCTCGTCGGCGAGCGCGCGCAATGGCGTCAGCAAGGCCAGCAAGGTACCGCCTGCGCTCAGAAAGCCGCGCCGGGTAAGGCGCGAACCACGCGCCGGGAATCGGGTGTCTGTTGTGGTCTTTCGCTGCATGTTCTTAGCTCTAACTATTTCAGTGTTACCAAGTAGGCAACGATGTCTTCAATCTGCTGGGCTGACAGCACAGTCTTGCCCTGGAACCCCGGGAGCACGCTGTGCAAACCCTCCGATCGGTAGTAGGCCGGCATCATGGTCATTGGATTTAGTTTCTTGGGGTCGACAAGACGCAGGCGGATCATGCCGGCTGGCAGGCGTGATCCGACCCCCGCCAGCGTCGGTCCGGTGGTGCCGAAAAATTCTTCGTCAACCGGGGCCGCGTGGCATCCGAGACAGTTGCCCGCTTTCCGGTCAACCATGGCTGCTAGACCGCGCGCGGGGTCGCCGGGCTCACTGGTCAAGGGGATTTCGATAGCGTAATTAGTAATTTCGTACGCTAAAAGCGCCGGCTGCCACGCAATCACACACGTTGCGACCAACGACCACGCTGAGCGATGGGCAAGCGAAGAGAGAGTGCTCGATCGGCGGACGAACATAATTGATTGCTACCGGTGGCGGAAAATTTACCTGACAGCGAATGAAATTAGCCGGCTGGCGCGCATATATCAATATTGAATAAACATATAACCAGAACGAATATAACCCGACTATCTAACCGGTACCCCTGCGCAATGGTCCAGCCCATAGCAGCTTGGACCACTCCGAAACGCGGGGTTTCCCTTTATTAACGAGGGGTTTCCCTTTATTTAAGTGGCGAAGCACCGCCGAGCTCGGCCGGTAGTGGCGGCGGCAGCTTGCGTTTGCCGCCGTCGGCAGGGGCGCCCGGATCGTTCGGGATGGGCTGCCCGGCCATGTAACTGACGGTCTCCTGCGGCAATGGTTCGTTGAGGTAAGCCGCTTCCATACAAGCTGTGGTTTCCTCGATCGACTTTTTCGAACCGGCGAGCTGATGGTCGATCACCTGCCTGGCAGCAAACGGGTCGTATTCGGGAAGATCAGCTGCCGTGCCGCTACGTGGCGGTCCCGGCGGAATCCTTTCGCGCTGACGCCTGGCAAGCCTTAAAAGGATATTCCAAGCACGTTTGTTGGCCTCGATAGGTTCGACCTCAACCTGCCCGCTTGCCTCAAATTCGCGCCATATTTTTTCGCCCCGCTCGCTTCGAATCACCACGATGGTTGCACGGTCAGTGCCGACACCCCCGCAGGCGATGTCCGCGAGTTCGGCAGAGAAATCACCACAATGCTGACACTCAGGCCGCTGGTATTGCGCCATGGCATCAGCCAGGGGAATGGTCGCCACCTCGCCGTCCTTTTTATAAATGAGGACTTCGCCCTTGACGTTGAACTGGCGCACCTCCGTCAATGGAATGCCCATATCGCGCTCGATGCGCTCAGTCATCAGTTCAGGACGGAATACTTCAGTGCAAAACAAACCAACATTGAATGCCACCCGGTCTGTGAAGCCGCGCAGAAATTCCCGTTGCCGCCCGACAATCTTCGGCTTCTTCTTTTCGCTGACGAGAAACGCCGGGTCCATGAACTCCGTTTTTCTGAGCGGCGTGATCTGACAGGGCACACCAACGAACCCGACCTGTTTCAAATCGCGTTCAGCGACTTCGTCGAGCGCCAGGTTGTTGGCACAGTAGGTGTACCAGCTGCCGGCACTGGCTTTGACAGATTCGTAATCAGTAACCACTTTGGGCGTCGGGAAACATGGTTTGTCGCCGTCGCCAACGGCTGAGACCACGGCACCGTCGATATGACCGGCCTCCAGGGCCCAGGCCAGCAATGCAGTGACGACGCTACCATCCTGCCCCGCTTCTGCGAGTTCAGGGTTCAGGGTTCGTGCTACGAAAATGTGCCTGAATACGCCGAAAATATCCTCAAACGGCCGGCTGTCACCGAAGGTGGCACCTTTCAGGTGAGATTCGCGCGGCCACAAGCGCGGGCACACTGTGGCGCAGACGTCGCAGCCGGCGCCTTCGCTCACGCCGCAAAAATCGAAAGCCGCATCGGCCTTGGCGGTTTGCCTGGGCTTGCCATCTATGTACTCAATAACGTTGTGCGGACACGCCACAACACAGGCGCCACATTCGCAGCAGCTGCCGTAGTCGACCACGTCATTCATCATGACTTTGAATGAGTTGTGGTTGAAGTCGCTCAATCGGTTATCCTCCGGTCAATCGTGTCGGTCAATTTTTGGTCCCGGTAAATATCCGGGCGCGGCATTGTCACCGATTACCGGGATACCAACAAAACTGAGGTCCTGAACGACTGCGGAGAGTTTCAACATGGCAGCGCAAATCGAATTTACCGACATAAAGAACGAATACCTGACCATCGCCGAAGCCCGCGAAACCGATGGTTTACGCATCGTACTGGGTGCTTACACCGTGCCAGGCCCCTGGCGGGAAGCCTGTAAAGGCGTGTTTCACGTCAAAGGACTCAGTTATAAAGCCGTGTGCACCGGAGACGGCGAAGGCAATGACATGAGTTTTGGCCTCGGTGGTTCATTCAGCGAGTTGCGCGCATGGACCGGGCAGGAAAGTGCGCCGGTGGTTGTGTGGAACGACGAGCGGCCGCGCTACACCTGGGTTGACCAGTTGAACCTGGCCGAACGCCTGCAACCCGAACCACCCCTGATACCGGCGGACATGAACGATCGAGTGCGCATGTTCGGGTTGATCAATGAACTGGCCGGCGAGAATGGCTTCGGCTGGTGTCGGCGCCTCGCGATCGTTGACCAAATGCTCGGCGCAGTCGAACCCGGCACCGACGACCACGCCTGGTTCAGTCACCTGGCCAACAAGTACCTGTATTCCAAAGAAGCGGCCGCCGCCGCCCCGACGCGCATGGCGGAAGTGATCACAACACTCGACGACCAACTGGCGTCGCAACAGGCTGCCGGTGCGAAATACATGATCGGGGACAGCCTCTCGGCGCTCGACATTTACTGGTCGACTTTCATCGTGTTGCTGTCGCCCATGGACCAGGCACGCTGCCCCATGGCAACCGCATTTGAAGCGTTCTACTGCAACCCGCACCCTGAAACCCGGGCGGCACTAACCGAACGTTTAATCGACCATCGCGATTTCATTTACTCAGAACATCTCGAACTTCCAATCAGGTTCTGATTGCAGGACAGGAGACAACAGATGACCCGACGCCCCTCCGGTCTGACCCGCCGTGCTTTCATCTATCTTTCGGGACTCGCTGCACTCGCAGCCGGCCGCGGCGGAACCGCGCCGGTGGAAGCAGCGGAAAAAGCGGCCAATGTCTCGGAATGGAATGCGCTGTTGAACGAGGTCAACCAGTTCCCGTTAATGGATGCGCTCTACGGCCGCCGTTCGCGTCGTTTCGGCTGGGGCATGGAGATTCCCTCCGGCCCGATGGCGTACAAGTCTGAGCTACCGCCGACGCCACTCGACGATTTCGAGCGCTCGATGATCGTCGCGGCCGGGCTTGGCGTTTCTGGCTGTCATCATGGAATTCCCTTCAGCGCCGCTCAGGATGGATTGTGTGATTACGCTGGGCGTTACACCGGTCGCACCTTTCCAACGGCGGCCGGTATCGGCAATCCGGACATGTTTTATACCCAGGACGACGGGACTTATTTCGTCAGTACCCGCGATGCGGCCGATGAAGGCAGCTGGAAAGACAAAAAACTAACCGCCGCAGAGTCATTGATTGCGACTGTCGAAAAACACACAAAGAAGATTTCAGATAAGCGCATCGACCCGCCACGCAAGGGGCCACATTACAGCTCACACAACATCTGGAACGGCAACACCCAAGGCTCGACCTTATTTATTCCGGTCGCCAATGTGTCAGAGCAAATGATCGCCATTCTGTTTATCGCGACAGGCTCGGGATACACCACCTTTGACGATATGAAGGGTGCACCGGCGGGCAAACTCGCAGCGTATTTCAACAGCGGGCTTCTGAATAAAAACAAAAAATATCCGCTGTCGTACATGGAGCAATACATGCTCTCGACCTCAGCGGTTGAGATGGGCGTGATGGGTCACAACATGGCGCTCGCTCTGCAGCCCCTGGGTCTCGGTGGTTGGTTTTTCTCAGGCGTCAGCCCATTTTCAGTGATGGGGGCCGCTGCCAAAGCGGGTGAACCGGGCCTCGGCTTCGAGTTTGAAATGAAAGACGGCTGGGGCGTCCCCAATCCGCTCGGCATCAAAGATCTTTACCAGACCTATTCGCCGCCGCACTACCCTAACATGCGCGCCGCGGTCGAAGCCTATGTCGAGATGAAACACGGCAAAGGCGGTACTTACGATCCGGCAACCGCGGGACCCTTCAAAGACAACGCCCGGACGAAGGCAAACGCTGAGCGGCCCAGTGACGAAATCGTCGACTGTGTCGCCACGATAGCGCAGTACATCTACGACACTTACGGCAAATTCCCGGGTACCGTGCCGAGCCTCTTCGTACGCTACTACACGCAAGCTCACCGACTTGAAACCGGTTTCTACGACAAGTTTTTCGGGGCCGGCAGTTACCTCGACAGCCATGCGCGTAGCGTCAAACGCTGGCTCGCCAAGATAAGCTCTAACGCCTGACCGGGGTTTCAGCTGAAGGCAGTTGTCCTGACTAAATTAGCGCCAGAGACCCGTTCGTACCCGGCAAGTTCTACGGCATGACTACACGGCGTAGGGCAGCGCCTGGGGCGAGCGCAAGAGCATGGTCGGCCGCCACACCAGGCCACCGAGGTCGACGGTCAAAAAGCCGAAATCAACTTAACCATGCCTTCGGG
>CAXGUU010000061.1:0-12663 GCA_964012875.1 uncultured bacterium | reverse complement strand
ATCAGACGGAAGCCCTCGGGATGGCGTCGGGATCAGCCGCTCAGCGCGCCGCCACAGCTGCTGCCGGCGCCGGCACTGCAACCGTAACAATGTTCCGCCACGGCGACATCGGTGGCCGCGAGGTCGACATCGAGTTCGGTAATGTGCGTGCGTTCGCCCCCGATGCCCATACCCAGCATCTGATTGAAATCACAGTCGTAAACATAACCTTGCCAGTCAACACTTAGCAGTGAGCGGCACATTAGCGCGTCAACGTTGGCCGGATTGTGATTTGAAACCAGCAAGTCCATATATTCGTCGAATCGATTTTCCCTAATCAAGGCGTGCCGGAAGCGCCGTATTGGCATATTGGTGATCGTCAGCAGACGATTAAAAGAAAGTCCGAGCTTGCCGAGCTCACGTTTGTAGTCGCGTTCGAGCACCGCGCCTGGGCCCGGCAGGCGCGCACCCTGCGGATTGAATACGAAATCGAGGCGCAGTCCCGAACCGGGTTGGCCGTAACCTTCAGCATTCAGGCGGCGAATCCCCTCGAGGCTGCGCTCGTACACGCCGTTACCGCGTTGTGCATCCACATTGTCGGCCGAGTAACAGGGCAGCGATGCGATCACATGAACATCGTTCGTTGCCAAAAACGCGCTCAAAAGTTCTTGTCCTGGCTCATTCAGTATTGTCAGGTTGCAGCGATCGATCACTTCCGCCCCCATTGACCGCGCCTCGATCACGGCGTCAGTGAAATGCGGATTCAGCTCAGGCGCGCCGCCGGTAAAATCAATGGTTTTAACGTCGTGCCGTCGGGCGAAAAAAAATACATCGTTTAGCGTGTGTGCCGTCATGGCCTCCTGGCGGTTCGGCCCGGCATCGACATGACAGTGCGTACAGGCCTGGTTGCAACGGTAGCCAAGGTTCACCTGCAGCGTAGTCAGCACCTTGCGTTTAACGGCCGGAAACTGACGGGTGCGAAACGGGCTCGCTACGGGCGCTGCGGTTTTGGGCATGGCTTCGAATCGGGCATCGGCGAAAAATTGATGTGAGTGAGGCATCCGTTGTAGCTATTTGTTCACCCTCGCGCGTTGGTCCCGCATCAGTCGCCGTCGTTGTTGCGGGTACCGAACAGCGCTGTCAGGACTATCCCCGCCACCATGCAGACGGCGATGATGGCCGATACATTATAAGCGATGCGCAAAGCAGCCTCCTGCGACATGACGCCGAGAATCGCCATGACTGCGACGCCGGCGACGGTCAGCACGATCAGTGTAATACCAATTTGAAGTGGCCGGATGATTGAATTCTTCATGGTCTGCACCGGTGGTGATCGCCTGCAAACGACAAGCCGCAGAATAACCTGTTACGGGATGTCACGGCCAACGCGGGATCAGGGCTCGTCGATCAAAAGGCCGAGCCGCCCCTCTCCCGATTCAGAGCCGTCAGCATGATGTTGCGATCGCGATCGACCCTTCTCTGCCGGGCTACTGTAGTGGTCGGCCCCGGCCCCATCGATTAGCAGGCCGATACTGTAGACAGGGATTGCAGCATCAAAGTGATAATGATTGGCGCGGGCAACACCCTGCACTTCGACACTGCGAGCGGCATACCAATCGTCGCCCTTGAGATCGAACAGCACGCCCCGGGACTGGTGCGCGGCTGCAAAAAAAACAGAGCTTTCGGTTACAGTGCGGCCCAAATTTAAATTTTCAGAGAGCAATCCGATGCTGAAACGAACTAACCGTCGCGGTTTTGCGCGTCTTTCATTAGGACTCGCCGTGACTGCGTGCGCCACGCCGTCAACGTTGATCCACGCTGCTGAAATGAAGCGGGCTGATCCAGAGAGCGCTCAGGGCAAGGCGCTGGGCTACACGCATGACGCGGGCAGCATCGATACGGCCACGTTCAAGAATTTCGCTGCCGGTAGCAACTGCTCAAATTGTCAGCTGTACCAGGGCGGTGACGAATGGGGAGGCTGTGCAATCTTCCCCGGCCAGATGATGAACGCCAAAGGCTGGTGCAGCGCCTGGGCGAAGAAAGCAGGCTAACTGACACCCTAAAGTCAGCAGCCAGCAATCAGTGTGCGCCGGCCACGAGAAGGGCCTACGCGGATAATGCCAGTTCGACAGTCAGACCGGGCGTCGCTCGGCGCCGCGGCGTCGGGTAAGGTGCAACGCGCGAACGCATCGACCGAGCGACGCGCCGATCGGTGCGACAGACTATGCCTCATCAGATAACATCCAGACAAAATAATCAGGAAGGCTTCGATGGCGGATGCTGAATTTAAACTCGGTGTAGTGAAACTCGGTTGCATCGGTGCGGCCCCATTGCTTGACCTGTTGTTCGACGAGCGTGCCGACCGCGAAGATCTGGATACCCGGTCGTTCACCAGCGGCGCAAAACTTGATCCGGCGTCTTGTGAAGCGGTAACGGCACAGTGTCTCGCCTATAAAGCCGATCTCGTGCTGATCGTCAGCCCGAACGCGGCGCTGCCGGGGCCGACTGCGGCGCGCAATGCGCTGGTCGAAGCTGGCGTCATTACCATTGCCATCGGTGATGCGCCGTCAAAAAAAGCATTCTTCAAGAAAAACGACGAAGGCAAGCAGGTCAAAAACGTCCCTGACAACCTGGGATTTTTTATCCTGCCGGCCGACCCCATGATCGGTGCCCGCCGCGAATTCCTAGACCCGACCGAAATGGCGCTGTTTAACAGCGACGTGATCAAGATCCTCGCAGCCACCGGTGTATTGCGCGCTGTTCAAAACGAACTTGACCACGTCATCGAAGACCTGAAATCAGGCGATCAGCCGGCACTGCCGACGATTACCCTGAATGCGGAAAAGGCCATCAATGCCGGCGGTTTTGACAATCCGTACGCGGCCGCAAAGGCTTACGCGGCGCTCAGTGTCGCTGAAGCCGTTGCCGGCGTGACAACCAAAGGCTGCTTCGTTGAGCAGGACTCCGAAAAGTACATCACCCTTGTGACGGCCGGCCACGAGATGTTGCGGACGGCGGCGCGCCTTGCTGACGAAGCCCGAGAACTGGAAAAAGGCGCGGATAGCGTATTACGCACACCCCACGCTACCAGCGGCGCGCCGCTCAGCAAGAAAGCGCTGGGAGAAAAACCGGCTTAAGGCAGCGTATCGCTATCGATCTCGGCTATTCGCAGTTCGTCTGTAGAGGCCTCAAAATGCTCGTTATCGAATTCGATGCCGTGGGCATTAAGCGCAGCCTTAATGGCATCGCGCTCTGCTTTTACGGCGTCATGTTGTGATTCGAGTCCCGCGAACCGGGGATGCGCTTGAGAGCCAACGAATCGCGATCGATCCGGCGCGGCAATCATTGCCGAGGAACTGAAACTGTGGCGACCTCGCGGGCGCCATTGTTGACCTTGTCCTTCAAAGAATCTTTGTGCGCCTGCAGCCGATCGTGAAGTCCCGGCAGCCGCAAGGCCACTATCTGCGCCGCGAGGATGGCCGCGTTCTCAGCGTTGTCAATTGCAACGGTCGCCACCGGTACACCAGCCGGCATCTGTACGATCGAGAGCAGGGAGTCCAGGCCGTCAAGCTTTGTTGCCGATACCGGCACGCCGATGACGGGGACGATTGTCTGCGCCGCTATCATGCCCGGTAAGTGGGCGGCACCGCCGGCGCCCGCGATGACCGCGGCGATGCCTCGTTCGCGCAGGCCTTCGGCGTATTCGTATAACTTCTTCGGGGTACGATGCGCTGAAACGATGTCGATTTCGAATGGCACTTCCAGTGCTGTCAGGCAATCGGCAGCGGTCTGCATCACGTGAAGGTCGGACTTGCTGCCCATCACGATGGATGCCAGAGGTGTTACATCATTCATCAAAACTTTCCGCCCTAATCAGAGGTTCGACCCTGTCAGCGAGCGCAATTGCCGCTTCCGGGGTTGGGGCAACGACGGTCGCATGGCCCATCTTGCGGCCGGGGCGCACCTCCGGCTTATCGTAACTGTGGACTGCAATGTTTGCATCACCCAATTCGGCACCAAACCCGACGTATTTCGGTTTGCCGTAGGCGGATGGCGCCCCGAGCACATTAAACGTCACCGCGGCGTGGCGCAGCGCGCTCGAGCCCAGCGGCAATCCGGCGACCGCCCTTAAGTGCTGTTCAAACTGGGACGTCTCGCACGCTTCGATCGTGTAATGAGCGGAGTTGTGCGGCCGCGGCGACAGTTCATTGACATAAGTGACGCCGCCGCGGTCGACGAAAAACTCGAGGGCCAACATACCGACGAAATCAAGGGCATCAGCAATCGTACGGGCGATTTCGTGGCTTTGCCGAGCGATTTCCACCGGGACCGACGCCGGTGCAACGGTCCGCAGCATGACGTGCGCGTGGGGATCCATTTGCATGTCGACCAGCGGGTAGTCTACCGAGTTGCCGGAAACATCACGGCCAATTTGAGTCGCGAACTCGAATTCGATATCAATTAAATCTTCGCGCAGTGCGTCGACTGCCGGCAGACGTTCGATGTCTGCAGTGTCTCTGACGATTGCCACACCGCGGCCATCGTAGCCGTCCCGACGGGCTTTCCAGACGAATGGCAGCTGAGACGCCAAAGCCGAGGGATCAGTAATCGCCTCAAAAGCGCTCGTCGGCACGCCGAGATCACGTAGAAATCGCTTTTGCTTCAGTTTGTCCTGAATGATTTCCAGCGTTCGTGCCGATGGCCGCACCACGGCTCCTGCCGCTTCGAGATTTTTCAGGGCTTCAACACTGACGCGCTCGATCTCGAAGGTGACGACATCCGAACGGGCAGCCAGCGCGGTAATCGCCGCCGCATCATCGAGCTCACCGACAATCACCTCGTCGATAAGCCCGGATGCCGAACAGGCGGCATCGGGATCGAGGACAACGAGATCAAGCCCAAGGTGCCGCGCCGGCTCCGCCATCATTCGAGCCAACTGGCCACCGCCAGCAATACCGATCCGAGTGATCGGTTTCGTACGCTGATCTTGCGGAGGGGTGGGAGACTTAGCGACATTCATGACGAGGATAGATTGTTGCTTGAGCAGATATTCATTGAGAATGAGTCTGAATCGGAGATCACATTTTAGCGGACACACCGGGTTCAGTGGCGCTTTACCCCTGCGGGTTTAATGCACGAACAATCCGCGTAGGTGACCTCCGGCCCCTTGTCGACCGGCAGTGTCTGAAGTGTCCTGTCAGGCATCGGCTACGCCCTGGTGATTTGTGGCACCTTACCCGGCCCGGTTTCAGTCCTATTCGAGCTCATGCACTCTGTTTTGACAGACCGAAAAACCTGTCGAGCACAATCAACATTGGGGGCAGCAGCAGAAACACCGCAATCAGCGCGAGCGCTATCACCAGTGCGACCATCACACCCATGTATGAATTCAACTGAAAGTTAGAAAACGCGAGTACGAGGAATCCGCCGATCAGGACCATCGAAGTCACCAACAACGCCCGCCCGACCGTATTGATGGCATAGCGCACGGCCTCCTCAGTATTCAGCCCCTGTTCGCGTCTCGCGCGCAGATACTTGCTCATGAAATGTACGGTGTCATCGACCACGATCCCCAAGGTCATGCTGCCTACGATTGACAATGCCATACCCACGCTGCCGTTGAAGATTGCCCAGATACCAAAGCCTGCCGCAATCGGCGTCAGGTTGGGTATGAGACTCAATAGCCCGAGATTGAACGAGCGTAGCGCCAGCATCAGCACCGCGCCAATCAAAACAATGGCCACACCCGTACCGAATAACATCGAGAACGTATTTTCCAATGTCAGATGGGAAAACATCATGATCATGCCGGTACCGTGATGACCAGTAACGTTAGGACCGTTACTTTTCAACCAGCTCTCACCATGTTCAGCAAGTTCCAGAATTTCAGTCATTTTCATGGGCTGGATAGTCACGATGATGCGGGTCGCCGATTTGTCGACATTGATCTGGTTGTTTAAATCTAGGCCATAAGGCAGTGACATTTCGTAAAGCAACAGGTATTGCGCTGCCAGTTCCCGATTTTGCGGCAGTACGTAGGCATCAGGATCATCGCCATGCATGTTTTTGTTCAGCCGCCGCATGGTGTCGCTGAGCGAGCTGACATGTACGACCCCGGGTTGTGAACGCCACCAGTTCGCCCAGGCATCGAGTTGCTCCAGATAGGCCGGCTCGCTGATGCCGCCTGAGTTTTCAGCTGCCAACGAGTAATGAATACGGTACAAGCCTGTCAGGTTTTCAAGCGTGAAGTTAGCGTCGCGGCGAAACTCCATCGACTCGTTAAAAAACTGAATCGGATTATCGTTGATATCGTTACGCGGCAGCTGCGCGATCAGAACTATAAGCACAAGGCTCGTGCTCCAGAGCAAGATATTGCGGTGCGCAACAACAAATTGCGCGACCCGGTTGCTTCCGGCGTTACCCGCCGTCCCCTCGCGCACCTTGCTTTGAGGTAACACGGCCAAGAGCGCAGGAAGGAATGTGATCGAAAGAAGAAACGAAACGACGACACCGGCAGCAATCACGTTGCCCATTTGTTGAAATGGTGGAACATCTGAAAAATTCATGGTCAGAAAACCTGTCGCCGTTGTCAGGCTCGCCAGCGCAACAGGGTGGAGGTTAATGCGCAGGCTCTCGTCGATCGCCTGTTCCCGTGTCTCGCCCTCACCCAGACCGTGCAAGTAAGAAATGAGAATATGTACACAGTTGGCGACAGCGACGGTCAGAATTACATTAGGCGCTGGCGCCATCGTAGGGGTGATTTTGTAGCCAACGTAGCCAGCAAAACCCATGGCAGCAAGGACCGAAAAAGCGATAACCAGGATCGTCGCCAAGGTACCTTTAATACCGCCCGCCAAAACCGCTAGGAGGATCAGCATTAACGCGAAGCTGATTGGAATGAGTTGCGTCATATCCTCGAACGCAGCCTCGGTGAAGGCGTAGTGCATCGCGCCCAGGCCACTCATGTAAAAATCGATCTGGGGATATTTTTGCTCCGCTTCCTCGAGCAGGGCTCGCGCGAACAGAACGGCTTCAGGGAATTCGCGGGTCTCATTGATCCCCGGCACCTGTAAATTGATGTTGATGGCGCTGACATGCGCCCTGGCCGAGACCAGAGCATTGACCAGCGTGGGCTCAGCAAGTGCGATCGACTGTATCCGTTTCAAATCCTGCGCATCCAACGCTTGCGGATCGGGCACCAGATCGCCGACGAATAGATCATCCTCCAGCGCCCTTGTGTGCTGGAAATTCGTGATCGAGTCGACTCGGTTTGAATGCGGTACCTGCCAGCTTTGAGCCGTTAACTCAGCGATTACAGCCAGTGTTTCGCGGGAAAAGACCTGCCCGTTTTTCGGCGCGACCACGAGGAGGATGCCATCGTCTTTTGTATAGGTGTTCTCGACCAGATCGAACGCAACTCGCTGCGGATCGGTGGGTTCAAAATACGTGCGGTAACTATTCGTAAAAGCCAGGTGCCGCGCTCCCGCAGCCGCGAGGCCGACTAAGATCACGCTGACCGAGATAATTACCCAGCGGCGGTGAATTACCCAGTGTGGGAAGTGTGTTTCAAACCGTGCCCATCGACTCATGTCTGTTCCTGTCATTATGCTCATTATGTCTCGGAATATGCAGACCAATTAATTTGCAGTCCTTCAAATTCAATGGTTTGAAACGGACTGCCGTTCTGAACTGGACTAGTCTCCCTCAATAGCGGGCTGAACACGCGCCGCTACGACCGAAAGTAGATGAATTCTTGACAAAATCTTCTCAAATTTTGGCCGAAAAACACCCGTTTCCCTAGGGTTCTTTACACTCCGAGAATCAGCTTTAGGATGCGTGCTCACAATCCAGGACCAAGAACGGCCCATTGCACGAGTCAATATGAGTGCCTAGGCACTAAATCACAGCGATCCCACTGCACGCGCGTCAATACTCCGTACCGAACCAGTTGCAGTAGCAATACAGAAATGGTGCCGGAACGCGGACTCGAACCGCGGACCTACGCATTACGAATGCGTTGCTCTACCAGCTGAGCTATTCCGGCACGGATGGTGGGGGCGAGGGGGCCGAATCATACCAGCGTTACGGCGCGCTATGGCTCGGTAGGGCGCTATCTTTACCGACTGAATTCGTCTCCCACGGATGCGGCTAGCCAGTGTTGTTCTCGACATTCCGAATTCGGATCACCACGTCAACCGCATCAGTTGCAGTGCCCGCCGGCGGCCCTGGCAGGTTAACGATGCTGAGCTCTTCAGGCCCGACATCAATCAGCTCGCCATCGTCGATATTGTAAAAGTGGTGGTGTCGCTCGGTATTGCTGTCGTAGAACAGGCGCGTCGCATCGACCATGACTTCTCGGAGCAGCCCTCGAACAGCGAATAACTTGAGGGTGTTGTAGACGGTCGCTTTCGAAACCGTGGTTTGTCCCGACTGGAGTCGGCCGAGCACGTCTTCGGCTGACAGATGTTGCTTCTTTTCCAGTAGAACTTTCGCAATTTCAATGCGTTGAGGCGTGACTAGAATTTCCGCGGCACGTAACACCGCAGCGATCTCGTCGCGATCGGTTAAGGGTGGACGTGCGTTCGACATAGCAGCCAGTATACCGGCGATCTAGACTGTGTCTAGATTAAACGCGAATCGTTTTCATTTAGAAACGGGTGACCGGAAATCTGGTCGCCGTCCGGAGAGTGTGCCGCACGCGAAGTCCAGCGCGGCGGAAATGGTTACACAGTGGCGCGTGTCAAACTGTGAATCGGTCACACTTTGAAGACCGTTCGGCAGCCAATTTTGACCGTTCATCGGAAGCACCCTGGTTAAACGATCCAGCCGGTGCATACTTACAACATGAAAAAAGAGCGCGGCTTTACAATCCTAGAATTAATGGTGGTTGTTGCTCTGACGGGGATTTTATTGACCATTGGCGTCCCCAATTTTCAGACGCTGATGGCAAACAACCGGATTACTTCTCAACTGAACCTGTTCTCGTCGTCCCTGGCACTCGCCCGTAGCGAAGCGGTGAGATCGAACCAGCGGGTCGTGGTGTGTCCGTCCGATGATGGCGCCACCTGTACCGACACGCCGTTGTGGGAGATTGGCTGGATCACTTTTATCGACCGCAATGCGGATTTCGACGTCGATGACGACGGATCCGGCAACCCGCTGGACGACCCGTGTGCCGCAACAGCCGGTGACGATGTCGCCGACGACTGCATTTTGAACTATGTCGATCAGTTGGCTAACGCCAATATGACGCTGCGTTCGGACACGTCAGGCAACTACTTCAGCTACAACGGTCTAGGCCAGGGGCTGGAAGTCGCGCACTTCCGCATTTGTGACTCCCGCGGTGCCGACTACGCCAAGGCTGTGCTCGTTTCAGTGACCGGTCGTTCAAGCGTCAGCACCAAACTTGTTGATGGCAGCGCAATCCCATGCCCGTAATGAACACAACGTATGCAAACCGCCAATGCGGAATGACTCTGGTAGAAGTCTTGATCGCAATTCTGATCTTCGCGATTGGCCTGTTGGGTATAGCTGCGCTACAGGTTTCCGGATTGCGCTATACGAAAGGATCACAAACACGCTCTGTCGCCGCAATTCAAGCCGAAAATATGGTCGACCGCATGCGTGCAAACGAAATCGCGGTCGCAAACGGGATGTACCTGGCACTCGGGGCCGAGACAGTCAATTGCGACAACACAGCCTGCGCGCCGCAGGAAATGGCCAACTACGATTTCAACCGTTGGTTGGGTGAAACGCGGCAGGCGCTTGGCGTTAAGCGCTTCGACGGCGCGCTTAATACCGACAACTCGGTCAATGCCACGATCTGCCTGGATAGCACCCCGCAGGACGGCACCGATGGTGCGTGGGCCTGCGACGGAAACGGCAACGTGTATGCGATCAAAGTCGAGTGGCGTGAACGCACGTCTGAACGCGGCGGGGTGACCGACACCTATTCTAATACCGCGACAACCAACGGACTCGGCGGCTTTTCTCTAAATAGATTCGTCATGAGGTTCTGGCCATGAGTGAGGCACCACGTCACCGTCGCGAACTCGGCTTCTCTATTGTTGAACTGATGGTGGCTTCGACTATCAGCGTCATCATGTTCACGGTCATTATCCAGATCTTCTCCAACAGCAAGGAGGCGTACCGCATTCAGGAAGGCGCCAGCGTTCTGAACGAGAATGCGCGTTACGCAGTCTCCCACCTGCAGTACTACCTGCGCCTGGCCGATCACTGGGGCGGCGTTGAGTCCGATGAAGTCAATGTCGACGTTGGCGTGCCAGGGCTGGCGATCAACTGCACCGGCAGCGCGGTGGTTTCGAGTGTTGGCTTTCGCGGCTACGACGGCGGCGCCGCGAGACCCCTGAATTGCATTAACGCCAGCAATTATGAGCCTAACACCGATGCGTTCTTCATCCGTTATGGCGCACCGCATGCAGATACGGTGATATTGGGTGACACGGATGTACCGCCACTAAGTGGGGCTCCGTCGATACCGGACGCGAGCTCCGGCGAAGGGCCCGTAGATATCACCTATATGCTCGGTGCTAATGGCGACGGACTGTGGGTGCGGACTAGACTAGGATATCGCGCTTTTATCGTCGAAGGCGTGGATGTCGGCTCGCTGCCCAGTGACATGGAGCCAGCCAGCGACCCACTCTCCATTACCAATTACCGATATCAGTCGATGCTGTACTTCATCCGTTCATGCTCGAACCCGGGTTTCAGTGGCACCTCGGTCAATTGCGATGCCAATGACGATAGTGTCCCAACCCTCGTCCGGATGACCCTGAACCCTGATTTTTCGTTCACCGAACAGGACGTTGTTGCAGGCGTCGAGAATATGCAGCTGCGTTACGGCCTCGATACCGACGCCGATATGGTTGCTGATACGTACGTGACCGCCGCAACGGTTAATGCCTCAAATGCGTGGAACGCTGTCATCGCTGTGCGCGTCAGCGTCATTATTGCCAATCTTGAGCGCGACAACACTATCGACGATACAACAACTTATTTTCTGCAAGACTATAACTATACTCCGCCCAACGAGGCACGAAATTTCCGGCGAACTCAGTATGACTTCACCGTTCAAATAAGAAATATGAATCGAGCTTAGGACTATGAAACCGACTCACCAAACCCGTCGACCGCGATCACACCAATCGGGCGTCGCCCTTGTCATCGCGCTCATACTGTTGGTGGTATTAACTATGCTAGCGGTTATCGCAATGCGCACCACAACCATCGATCTCAAGATGGCAACGAATCAAACACTCAATAAGCGAACCTTTCAAATTTCAGAGTCCGCACGAACAAGTATCCATGAGACCTTAGATAGCCATGTCTTTTACCGCGGCTGGCCAGTGGCCAATGGCGGTACAGTTGCGACATCGACCGGTTTTTCTATACCGGGAGAACTGAATCTTGTGGGAGACCTGCAGGAACTTTACCTGGCCAACAACGCAGATCACTGGGATTTACGGGCGGCGGGCATTGATATGCGCTTGCTGCATGATGGCGACAACCCCGTCGACGGTCAGTTCGACTCTCCCAACGATATGCAAGCAAATCTGTTTATCTCCCGTATCGCATCTGTTGCAGCGGCGGGCTCAGACACGTCGCAGGTCAGCGGCTACGAAGGTGCCGGCGCCGGCGCCGCCAATGCCGGGGCACACCTGTACTTCCGGATAATTTCCAGCGCCGCGGGTGCCGGCGCGAGCCAGGCGATGACCGAATCCCACTACCGCTACGTCATCACGAATTAGAAGGCCTAACTCAAATGCAGAAATTAAAAACCATCGGGCGAGACGAGAGACGCCCAGTTTCTGGCTACGCGTTAATCAGGCTGCTGATCACGGTAGCTATCGTCGGTGTTGAGAAGCTGCTATGCGGACGGTCGCACTACCAAGAAGCCGGACGGCGTCATAACCGACGCTATAGCGGGCTCATGGGGTTAGTGATCGCCATATTGATAGTGCCTTGGTCACTGCCCACGCCTGCGCAAACTAGCAGTTCGGCCTCAGGGGGGGCTGACGATTCAGATTCAACAGGGCTTACGACTATTTCTGGTGCGAATATAGTCGACTACACCTCCTATCCGATTACGACGCTTGAGAATGCAACGTCGAAAGTCATGCTTGCCATTTCGCGGGATCACCAATACTTCCTGAAAGCTTATAACGATTACACCGATCTTGATGACGACGGTCTCATTGAGGAGGCAGAAACGACCTACGACAACGGTTTCGAATATTACGGTTATTTCGATTCCGACAAGTGCTATTCGTATGATCGCAGAAACTTCCCGGGCGGAGGTTGGATCGAGTATTTCAACCCGACCGATTTTGCGGTCGATCATTACTGTGACACTGTCTCCGGCGATTGGAGTGGAAATTTCATGAACTGGGCGACCATGACTCGCATGGATGTGGTCCGAAAAATACTTTACGGCGGGCGGAGATATGAAGACCGCGAAACCCATACGCTACTTGAGCGCGCCTATCTCCCAACTGATGGACATGCCTTTGCCAAGTACTATAACGGTGATGATCTGGGGAAGCTAACCCCGTTTGGATCAGGCGTTACTGATACCGACCGAGACAAGACCGACCAAGGCGGGACCGACCAAGGCAGGACCGACCAAGGCAGGACCGACCAAGGCAAGACCGACCAAGGCAAGAC
>CAXGUU010000060.1:0-12674 GCA_964012875.1 uncultured bacterium | reverse complement strand
CGTGCTGACCGAAAGCGCGGCCATTGCAGATTACGTATTTCGACTGGCGGGGACCCAGGCCCAGGACATCAGGGTCCACGCCACGATCGAACGGTGGTCAAACTTCGTATTGATGGAAATCGATGCAACGGCGCTTTACGTATTGCGCCGACATCAGGACCTGCCGCAAATCTACGGCGATGCACCGGCTGCTTGTGCCGCCGCTGCAGAATATTACGATCGTCAAATGGCGGTCATCGACGCCTATCTGAGTGACGGCCGTGATTACGTGTCGGGTGCGGCCTTCTCCAAGGCTGACATCTTCCTTGCGAGTTGCGCCTGTTGGGCTGACTTGTACGAGATGCCGGTACCGTCGAATGTGCGCGACCACTTCACACGAATGTCCGCGCGCCCGGCATACGAGCTGGCGCACGACGACAATTTTGTCGTCGACCAACAATCGAACTAAAAAAAGGCAGGAAACGAAACATGGGCGACCGACTCAAAGGGAAACGGGTACTGCTAACCCAGGCTGATGACTTCATGGGGCCGATCACGGCTGAGGTCTTCGAAGAGGAAGGGGCGAGCGTGATCGCAGACCGACGTGATTTGACCGCTGCGGGCGCCTGTGAGGCGGCTATTGAGGAGGCCGGCGAAATCCACGTCCTGGTGGCTAATCTTGCGAGCCCGAGTTTTACCGGCGTTGCGGTAACTGATTTATCCGATCAGGACTGGGGCACGCCGTTCGCCGTCATGGTTGATCCCCTGCACCGACTCACCCGGGCCGTACTGCCGCAAATGATCGCGCGCCGTGCCGGCAAAATTGTTGTTTACGGCAGCGCCACTGCCTTGCGCGGCATGAAGACCATCGCGGCCTACAGCGCCGCCCGCTCGGCGCAGCTCGGCTATGTGCAATCCGTCGGCGTTGAGGTTGCACCGCATAATGTCCAGATCAACCTGATTGCCCAGAATTATGTAGAGAGCGAGGACTATTACCCGCCGGCATTGATGGAGAAGGATTCCTTCGTCAAATCGCTTAAGCGCCAGGTACCGGCGGGCAGGCTGGGCACTCAGCGCGAAGATGCCCTCTTTGCGCTCTTTCTGGCCGGTGATGAGTCGGGATTTTTTGCCGGCCAGGGTTTTCCGTTCGCCGGCGGTTGGGCTCAGCGGTAATCTGCGCTTCGCGCGGCGTTAGGCTTGCCGCACCGACGATCCAGAGCCGCCGACAGGACCCTGCCCGAGCGCGCGGCAGCGCCGTCCGTTCTGTTCAGGCGAATACTGGCAGCGGTTCGAATTTGCCTTTCAGCACCGTGTTGGCCACGTTCAAACCGAGCCAGCCATCGATGGCTGTTGCATAAACGCGTCGAAAGTCTGTCGTGTGAACCAGGTTGTCGGTGTCATCAAGAATAGTCAGATCCGGCGCCTGTCCGTAATGTCCACCGGTGACCGGTTTACCCGCGAGCATCATGACATTGGCGGTACCGTGGTCGGTGCCGAGGTTGGTATTTTCGCCCGCGCGCCGACCGAACTCAGAGAACATCATGACGACGACACGGTCGGCGAGGTCGAGTCGCTCCAGATCGCGGATAAAGCCGTGGACTGAATCTGCCGCGTAGGTCAGCAGCCGTTGATGCAGATTGGGCTGTTGCACGTGGGTATCGAAGGCATTGTTACGAAACGCCAGGTAGTACAACCGGGCCGGAAAACCGGCCGAGATACAGGCAGCGATTTTCGGCAGTTGTGAGTCTACCAGGCCGTAATCGACCGGCGTTTGATAACCACTCCATGCCTGGCGCACCAGACTTGATGCTTCGTTGGCGCCGAGCGAGACGGCATTCAGAAAATCACGTGCCGGGTTACCCGTTGGTCCCTGGTTCACCCGTTCGATGATGTCCTTCTCCTGGGCCAGGGTGCGTCGCTGGAAACGGTCCGGCTCATCAAATACTACGGGGGTGTGCAGTCGGCTTTTGACCGCGAGTGACTGCGAGGTGTCAACATTGACCAGAAAATTCGACGGTCCTTCCGGCGCCATTTGATCGGCGAGGCGGCCGTACCAGCCAAACTCGTCGCCGCTGTTGGGCGAGCCAGTGTGCCAGTAGGCCATCGAAGTGAAATGTGAAAACGACGGACGCTCATAGCCGCACCCGTGCACGATCGCGAGATCACCGTCATTCCATAAACGATGCAGTCCGGACAGACCGGGGTTCATGCCCCAGTGTTCATCGAGCTTGAGCACTTCGTCAGGCTTGATGCCGATCTTTGGTCGCAGCTTGTAGTAGTTATCATCACCGTAGGGCACCACCGTGTTCAAGCCGTCATTGCCGCCGGATAGTTCGAACACCACAAGGATGCGTTCGTTGTCGCCGGCCGCTCGTGCCTGGTCGATGAGTGATTGTTGAAATGGTCCGGTAAGGGCCATCCCGCCGGCGGCGAAACCGCTTTTCAACAGATTGCGACGGTTGAGCATAGTGTTTATCCCAGCTGATATTCCGGGCGACTGAGCAGTAAGTGCAGCAACAGGCGCAGGGGTTCTTCGAGTGCGGTGCGTGAGGCGAGAATGTCTGCGCTACCGAGTTCCGCGGCAAGCTTTGCAGCGAGCGCGTCGCGTACGCCGTCATCGAGCCCGACAATGAAGAAGCGCTCGACGAAATAGTCGACGACCGCCGATGGCGTGTTCAACTCAGCCGCGACGACCAATCCGGTTAAACTCAGTTTTGCAAGGTCGCGTGGAATCGGCTTGACTCGCTCGATAGCCATCTGCCAGCCGCGGTAGCTGCCGTAGCGGGTGTTGAAAGCTTCCTCGCGGTCGACCCGGTTGGACATTGCCATCATGTCTTCAGACATGCCCATTGCCATGTCGGCATCGGCTGGGCGGGTCGCGCTTGCCATATCCTCGCCGGCCCGCAGGCGCCGGTGTACGGCGCGAATTTCGGTGCCACTCGGATAAATCGGATAGCGATCCTGGGGAATAAATTCGATGTCCGGGAAGGCCAGATCGAGGGCGAAATTGCCACGCTCGATCAACAGGCTCGGCGTGATCCAGCTTCTGCCGTAACTCCACCCGGCAACGGTTGGCGGGTGCATCAATCGTTGTCCGAGTGCACCAGTGACAAGATTGAAGTCGGGCGCGCCCGGCAGGTCCTTAAGTCCCAGCTTGCGATAGGTCGAAATCACCAATTCCACGGGGCTTTTGATGCGCGAACCGATATTGTCATCGTGATAAAACTCGACCGATAGGAAAATTGTTTTAAGAAAAGGCTTGAGCTCGTAGTTCGCTGCGCGCAGGCGGGAACCCAGTACCTCGGCCAGTGCTGGATCGATTTCCGTATTGGCAAAAAAACGGTACAGCTTGCTGGCGATGAACACCGGCGTCACGTCCTGCGCCAGGATAACATCGATAACGTCTACGCCGTCGAAGTTTCCGCTCTGCCCAAGAACATTCTTAACGCCGTCGTCGTGCAGTTCCGGGTTGACCTTGAATTCAAGCCCGTCGAAATTCCAGCCCGTGAATGCACGCGCGGCTTCGCGAATATCCTGTTCGCTGTAGTTGCCGACGCCCATGGAAAACAACTCCATGATCTCGCGTGCGAAATTTTCGTTCGGCGAGCCCTTGGTATTGACGCCGGCATCGAGGAACGCAAGCATGGCGGGATCCTGCGCCACGGCAATGAGCAAGCTGCGGAAATTGCCGAGTCCCTCGGTCTGAAACAGCTGTAGCTGCTTCAGCATCTTGCGGTAGTCGCGCACCTTATCTTCGTTGGTGGCGAAGTGTCCATGCCAGAACAGCGCCATCTTTTCTTCCAATGGGCGGGGACTTAACAGCATGCGTTCTGCCCACCACTGCGCGACGCGATCGGTTTCCAGTCGACTTGCGCGCAACCAATAGAAGAATTTATTAACGATTGGTTGTAGCGGTCGATTGCCGCTGGACTTGACCTTGATGCCTAGTGCTTCTCCGGTCTTTTCCGCCAGTTTGGTTGTCGCCGGCCGGCTCGGCGGGAAGGGGTCGAGACCGGGATCGAAAATGCCCGAGTGGTCAAAGGGCGCGAGCTCGACGGCCGGCGCGTGTTTGAAATTGACCAGGTAGTCGACCGCGGCTTCGGGTGTCATGGTGGCCAGCCGGTCGACCTCAGCCGGAGCCCCGCCAAAGCCCGCCCGTTCAAGCAGATGCGCTGCGTGAACGCGCGACCACTGTGAATTCGGCAGCGGTTCGAGGCGCTGTTCCGGTGACAGCGCCGCAGCCAGCGGGCTCAATGCGATCAGGTAAGTGAATAATGCATATGTCGACGGCCAACTACGATGCATGATGATCCCCGGTTACGAGTAAAACCCCGCTGGGATTATATGAGGGAATTAGCGCTCCTCACAGGCGCCGGGCCTAATCTCAAACGGCTTCGGCCGCTTCAGTCCAGCTGATACGTTAGTCCGCGCTACGGCGAGGTTGGTTAGCAGTCATTCAGCGGTCGACCGTGGGGGCATTTTCGAGTTGGTAAATAGCGACCGGTTCTTTAACACCGCGAACTGAGATCTGCGTCGGCGCGGTAAAGCGCAAGCCGGGTGTGCTGCCACAGCGCTGGACCACGGTAGCCGAGACGACGGCGCTCATGGGGGCGGCGGAACCGCACAGCCTGGCAGACAGGTTGACCTCTGTGAGGCAGGCCTCGCCGGACTCCACGGAAACAGTCTCACAGCCGGATATTTCGAGCACCCGCGCAAGGACGTTACGCACGGTGCGATCGTCGTCGGCAATGACGATCGTCTTCCGCCCTTGATGAGCGGCATTTCCCCTATCCGTAATCTGCTGAGCTTCGCCCATAGGCGCCGCGTTCCCTGAAATGAACAGTACCCGGCAATGTCCGAAACCTGTCTTGAGTGGCTTAAGGACATGCGCCCCAATGATTTGGCGTACATGAAAATGCCCGCTTGGGACCTGCCCGCCGAAAATTGGATGGGCAGGTGGCATCGGGCCGAAATCTACCCGAAACGGGGTATAGTCGCTAGTTCATTTCCATCGTTTTACACTAGCAATCGCAGAAGTTGCATGAACTTTTGAGATTACTGTTCGAGCGTCACGCAGGTCCTTGCACGACACGCCTGGCCGACCCGCGAAATGAGGGGGCCGAGGGCGGATTTATTGGCAGCGAAGCGAGGCTGAATGTGTAATCTGATTGCCATTTTGGGCGTTTGTTTGTTCTCGGAGGTCCGTTAATGGAATTCAAGGATCAGCGAGTGCTGATTACGGGTTCGAGTCGAGGTATTGGCCTTGCCATGGCGACGCGGTTCGCCGCGGCGGGTGCAAGCGTGGTCGTGACCGGTCGAAACCAGGCACGCGTGGTGGCAGCGGCGGATGAGGTTTCGGCGCAGGGCTACGTGGTCGCGGATTTATCTGCGGTCGACGAATGCGAACGGCTGGTTCATGAATCAGTCGCGCTGCTGGGTGGTCTGGATTTGCTGATCAACAATGCCGGTGTGTTCTCGATTGCCGCGGTTGAAGACACGGACGAGACGATCTGGGACGAAACGATGAACGCAAACGTCAAGGCTGCGTTTTTTACCAGCCGTGCAGCAGTGCCTGCGCTGCGTCAGGCAGGCGGAGTGATTCTGAACCACGGCTCGATTGCCGGACTGATCGGGCTTGCCAACGTTGCCGCTTACTGCGCTTCAAAGGGCGCAATCGTACATTTAACCCGCGCGCTCGCGATGGAACTCGCGCCAGACATTCGCGTCAATTGCGTATGCCCCACGACCGTGGACAATGATATGGGATGGCGCGGCTTTAACCGTGCCGATGATCCGGAAGCTGCCTATGAGGCATTCGTCGCCAACAGCAAGTTGAAACGCATGCCCACTAACGATGATGTCGTGGATGCGTTCATGTTCCTCGCGTCTGCGCGCGCGAGCTTTATGACCGGCGTTGCTTTGCCCGTGGATGGCGGTAAATCTGCGGGCGTATAGCGGCGATTATTTGAGCCCGCGATCGCGCTTGGCGATTTCGTAGGCAGCTTTGATGTTCTGCGCTTTTTCGGTCGCAATTTTCATCATCTCTTCGGGCAGGCCCTTGGCGACCAGTTTGTCGGGGTGATGCTGGTTCATTAACCGCCGGTAGGCTTTCTTCAGGTCCGGGTCGCTTGCCGAGGCCTCGATGCCGAGTACACCGTATGCATCATCGAGGCTCATGGCATCGCTGCTCGGGCGCGCCCGCCCGGGCCCGCCGCCAGCGCGCTCGGCTTTGACGCGCGCTTCGATTTGATCAAATTCGACCCGGTTGAATCCAAGCGTAACGGCGATGCGCTCCAGTACCCGCGCTTCGCCGGGATGCAGACTGCCGTCGGCGTAAGCCGCATGAATTTGCACCTCAACGAACATCAGCAACAGGTTGCGGCGGCGCCCGCATACCTGTCGAAACTGCCGCAACAGCTGGTCAAGGTTGATTTGACCCTGTTTGCCCTGATTGAAGAGCCCTTGGGCGACTTTGGTTTGCTCGCGGTTCAGCGCCATGTTGCGCATGACGGTCGCCGCCAATGCGATTTCGTCAGGTGTTACGCGCCCGTCAGCCTTGGCGATATGACCCATGACTGAAAAGGTCGCGGTGAAAAATGCCGCCTGAATCTGTTCCTGCTGGGTGCCCGGGGTATAGTGAGGCTGGCTGACGCCCTTGTCGAAACTATGGCCGATAGCGGCGCCGAATGCCGCGCCCAGGGGGCCACCGAGCATGAAGCCGAAGGTGCCGCCAACGATTTTTCCCCACCAGGCCACGTGAAAGTTAATGGAAATCTTGCTGCCAGGGCGGCGGCGCTTCAGCTGCGGCGTTCAGTGCGCAGGGCGTAGCGATGACATTCGAGGATTTCCTCGAAGCGTGATGCGAGCATCGAACCCTCTTCCACGGAATCGACGAAATAGCGCGTCATCCCGCGCATGACGCCTGAGCAGGCGCGCGGGGTTTCGTGGTCCCAGGCTTTCTTTTCCAGTCGTTTCACGTAGCGCAGGAAAAACCAGTCCGTGCTGTAGCGTTCGGGATAGGTCTTTTCGAGTTCCTGCGCGTGCCGCCGAACCAGCTCGCGAAACTCGATCAGTGAGGACTGTATGTAAGCCATGGGTAGTCAAACGGGCCGGTCGCCTCACGCCGCCGCGGGGACCTCTACTCTGTAGAGCTTTTGCGCGTTCCCCCACAGAATTTTGCGTTGCGTGTCCGCGTCGCAGTCCGACAGTCCATTAGCTATGCGATCGTGCACGTCCTGGCCGTAGAGTGATGTGGGATGCGGGAAATCAGTTTCAAAAAGTATGTTGTCGACGCCGACCTTGTCGATCAGGCGGCGCGGCGCGATTTGTTCAAACCAGTAGCAGCTGTAAACATTACGCCTGAAATATTCCGACGGTAGTGCCTCGAAGTCATCACGTTCGGCGCTCACGTGGTTGCCTTCGAATTGATAGTCGAGCGCTTCCAGCACGAATGGGATCCAGCCGATCCCCGATTCCACCGAAACGAAGTTGATCTTCGGGTAGCGCTGTAACACGCCGCTCATTAACAGGTCGCACAAGTGCATGCCGTTGCGCATAAAAAATTCGACCGACAGCTCAGTGAAGGTCGCCATCCGACCATAGAGTTTGAGCTTGTCGCGATTAAGTCCGCCTTCCATGTTGCCCGACCCGATGTGGAAACTAACGGGCAGGTCGAATTCGCAGGCGACTTCCCATAATGGATTCCAGTGCGGGTCGCCGATCACAGGTTGCCCGAGTTTGTGTGGTTCACCAGTGAAAAGAATGCCCTTGTGTCCCATGGCAGCGCAGCGTCTGACTTCGGCAACGGCAGCATCGACGTCCCAAAACGGGATTGATGTGATTGGTAACAAGCGACGTGCATCTGCTGCCGCCCATTCGGTCTGCCAGTCGTTGTAGACCTTCACACAGGTTTCCATCAATTCGGTATCGCCGAGTTTCAGAAAAGCCTGGTTGCCGAAACCGCCGACGTTGGGATACATGACCATCGCCCAGATGCCCATGTCATCCATGTATTTCAGTCGCGCTTCGGCATCGTAGGCCCCGGGATGTAACTCGTCATAGCTATTCGGTGGTGCATGCATGCTGCCGACGCCGGCGGTCGCGGAGAGGCCGACCTTGGCGACCGCCGTATCGCGGATGTACCACATATAGCGGCCCTTACCGTCAACGACGACCCGCGGGACATCGTCTTTCATTTTATCGGGCACCCGACTGGTCCAGAGATCAGCAGTTTCAGTGACGTGCGTGTCGACGTCGATAATGTTGTATTCAGGCATGGGCTGACACCGTCGTTTTCATGCTGCTATTGCACGATGTTCGGGCGCGCCGCGCAAGTCGGTGGTTATCGTCCAAAATGCCGCAGTGTTTCGATACACTGCCCCGCGCTGTAAGAACCTTGGAGGATGTCGCGTGGGTGAGCTATTTGCGATTGAGAATCTAGCCAATCTTGGCGTGCTGATATTTTTGCAGGCCGTACTTGGTTTCGACAATTTGCTGTACATCTCGATTGAGTCCAAACGCGCACCTGAAGCCCAGCAGGCCCAAGTCCGGCGCTGGGGCATACTGATCGCGCTGGCCTTACGCGTCGTTCTGCTGTTCCTCATGATCAGCTTGCTGGAGTCGATGACCGATACGCTTTTTGCGATTCATCTGCCGGGCATCATCGAAGGCGAGTTTAATTTTGCCACTATCGTTTTCCTGTTAGGGGGCGCCTTCTTGATGTACACGGCGGTGAAGGAAATTTCACACCTGCTGTCGGTCGAGCACCTGGAGGGCGAGGGCGGCGGCTCACAGAGGTCGGCCGCTTCTGTTATCGCGATGATCGTATTCATGAACTGCATCTTCAGTTTCGATTCGATCCTTTCTGCGATCGCGATCACCAAGGTATTTGCCGTACTGGCGACCGCTATCGTGGCATCAGGTATCGCGATGCTGGTCCTGGCTGACGAGGTGGCGGAGTTCATCAAGCGCAATCGCAAGTACGAAGTCCTTGGCCTGTTTATTCTGCTCATCGTCGGTGTCGTCCTGCTCGGCGAAGGCGGTCACCAAGCGCATCTGACCTTGTTTGACTACGCGGTCGAACCCCTCGCCAAAACGACGTTCTACTTTTCTATCGTGATGCTGGTGGCAGTCGATGTCATACAGTCGGGTTACCAGAAGAAGCTCGATGCCATGCGTGCGATGTCGCGCTGATTTGACTTTCGCTGCCAACCGCGACATGGCAACATGAGGATTCGGATTTTGGCCCGGGGGGGGCGACAGCTATGGCATATGACCTCATCATTAAAGGCGGCGACATCGTCGACGGTTCTGGCGGCGTGCGCTTTCCGGCCGACGTCGGTATCAAGGGCGGCAAAATCGCGAAAATCGGCCGCATCAACGAGCGCGCGGATAAAACGATCGATGCCGAGGGGCAGGTTGTCTCACCTGGATTCGTCGACGGCCATACGCATATGGATGCGCAGGTGTTCTGGGACCCGATGGGCTCGTGTTCGTGCTATCACGGTGTGACCACGGTTCTGATGGGCAATTGCGGGTTTACGCTCGCGCCGTGCGCGGCCGCGGACGCCGACTTTGTCTTTCGCAATCTTGAGCGTGCTGAAGACCTTTCGCGCGACGCCATGCGCGCCGGCATCGACTGGACCTGGGAAACGTTTCCGGAGTACCTGGATGTGCTGGACGCGCTGCCAAAAGGCATCAACTATGGCGGCTACATTGGGCACTCAGCCCTGCGCACCTATGTGATGGGTGAGCGGGCGTTCAGCGAGCAGGCAACGGCTGACGAAATGAAGCAGATGTCGCACGCTGTTCAGGAAGCCGTACGTGCCGGCGCCATCGGCTTTTCGACCTCTCGCACCTACAATCATCTGACTTCCGATGATCGTCCCGTCGCCAGCCGCATCGCTGACTGGTCGGAGGTACGCGCGATGGTCAACGCCATGGGCGAGACCGGTGCCGGTATTTTCGAAATTGCGGGGGAAGCCCCCGGCCGCAGTCCACGGCGACAGGCCGATTATTTCGGTCGCCTCAAAGAGCTGGCCGTGGAATCAGGATGTCCGGTGACGTTCGGGATGCCGTCCATCCGTATTGCCCCGGAACTGTGGCCGGCGTATTACGATCTTGGCAACGAAGTCGCCGACGCCGGCGGCCGCCTGTTCGTACAGGCGCACAGTCGCTCGATCTCAACCCTGTTGTCGTTCAAATCGCACACACCGTTCGATGAATGGGAGGGCTGGAAGGACGTTCGCTCTAAACCGCTGGAGGAGCAGAAGGTGCTGTTGGCCGACCCCACAGTCCGCCGGCGTTTAATTGACATCGCTTCGCGCGACTACGACGGTCCTCAGATCGTTGGTGCCGAGGCGCGTCCACCGGAATGGGATTGGGTGTATTTGTTTAACGATATCGGCGACGAACAGCTCATGAGCGAAGTTGCGGCCGAGCGCGGTGTCCACCCGGTCGAAGCGATGATCGATCTGGCGCTCGAGCGCGACTTCGATGTGTTTTTCCGTCAACCGCTGGCCAATGAGGATCAGGAGGCGGTGTTGAAGATGATGAAACACCCGAGGAGCGTTGTGACGTTTTCCGACTCGGGCGCGCACGTTGCCCAGATCATGGACTCGTCGCTGCAGACTCACCTCCTGAGTTACTGGGTGCGTGAGCGCGAAGCCTTTACACTGGAGGAAGCGGTCCGTTTGATCACGCACGACACGGCGACTGCATGGGGGCTTTATGATCGGGGCATGGTGCGCGAAGGACTCAATGCTGATCTGAACATTTTTGACCCGGATACCATTCATCAGAACATGCCCGAGCTTGTCAACGATTTGCCGGCGGGGGCCCAGCGTCTGAAACAGACTTCGCGTGGTATTTCCCATACCATCGTCAACGGCCGCGTACTGCTCAGGAACAATGAACCGACCGGTGATTTGCCCGGGCAGCTGGTCCGGGGACCACTGGCGCAAATGGACTGAGCCGTGGCGGTGTGGGGCCCTGCTTAAGTCTTAGAATAGCAGGTCCGAAAACGGCTAGTTTTGGTTGGCGTGTGGCGCCAGAATGCACCTATGAGTGCAATTCCGGACGACGACCTGGCGCTATACGAGATTCTGCGTAACCACGACGTGCGCTTTGACGGGCAGGTCTATGTCGGGGTCCGTTCAACCGGCATCTATTGCCGCCCGGTGTGCCGGGCGCGGCGACCCAAGCGCGAAAACTGTACCTTCTTTGCCCATGCGGCGGTCGCCGAAAAAGCCGGTTTTCGTCCCTGTCTGCTGTGTCGGCCGGAGCTGGCGCCCGGTAATACCAAGGTCGATGCCCTCTCGCGACTTGCGCACCTGGCGGTTCGCCGCATCGAAGACGGTGCGCTGAACGATATGTCTGTGGCGGCGCTCGCCGCTGAATTCGGAGTCAGCGATCGCCACTTGCGCCGGGCAATGAATAACGAGCTGGGCGTGACGCCCATTGAGCTCGCGCAAACACAAAGATTGCTCCAGGCCAAGCAGCTACTCACTGAGTCCGATCTGTCTGTGACTGAAATCGCGTTCGCGGCAGGCTTTGAAAGCTTGCGCCGATTCAATGCGCTGTTCAAGTCGCGATATCGAATGGCACCGAGTGCTTTGCGTCGTGACTACCGTCAGGCCAGCGCCGGCTGTCAACAGAACACGAGCGGCCTGACTCAGTACCGTATCGACTACCGGCCTCCTTTTTATTTCGACGGCCTGCTGGGTTTTTTGTCGGGTCGCGCGATTCCCGGTGTCGAACGGGTCACGGCGTCCGGTTATCAGCGTACTGTGCGTATCGGCGAGCATGCCGGCTGGCTCAGTGTGCAGCGACACAAAGTTCATGGCCGTAAGGGCCACGCGCTTTCGCTACAAATCAGTGATGGCTTGCGCCCGGCGATCATCCCGGTGCTTGCGCGCATCAAGGCTGTATTCGACACGCGCGCAGATATCGTTGCGATCGAACGGGCCTTGTCGCGCGATCCGATGCTGGAAGCGATGGTCAGTGCGCGAGCAGGATTACGTGTGCCAGGTGCGTTTGATGGTTTTGAGTTACTGGTACGCGCCATTCTCGGTCAGCAGGTCAGCGTTAAAGGAGCGACGACCCTGTCCGGCAGGCTGGCCGGTCAATTCGGAGAAAAGATCGATGATGCGCCTGACGATCTGAGTGTTATCACGCCCTCGGCTGAACGCCTGGCCGGGGCAACGGTCGCCCAGATCGCCGCGATTGGGTTACCACTAAAACGCGCGGAAACGATCCATCTCGCGGCGAAAGCGGTGTCCGCTGGCGATGTCACTTTGTCATCGGGCGCCGATCCGGAACGAGTCAGTGAGCAACTTCAATCGATTCCCGGCATCGGCGAGTGGACCAGCGCTTACGTCGCGATGCGTGCGCTGGCCTGGCCCGACGCCATTCCGCTGGGTGACCTTGGCATCAGGAAGGCCTTGGGCTTGAACAAAGCAAAAGCGATCGCGAACAGGGCAGAAACATGGGCGCCGTGGCGCGCTTATGCTGCCATGCACCTGTGGGCTTCGCTCGCGCAGGCGGGGTAATGGGCGCATGAACCTGAACATACGGTTCAGAAACTGAGGCAAGCAAAATGGAACTACTGACTGATCGTATCCCTTCGCCTATCGGCGACATTATTATCGCGAGTGATGGTGAGCATTTGCGGGCGCTCGATTTTGAAGACTACGAAG